>CAYSSA010000130.1:0-1326 GCA_964433485.1 uncultured Tepidisphaeraceae bacterium
GACACTCACACAATCCGCGCCACAATCGCCGTGATGTCGTCGTTGCGCTCGCTCATGCCCACGAACCGGCGCAGTTCCCACAGCACGTTCTGGGAGACCGCCTCGGCCGTTGCGCCGCCCTTGGCGAAAGCGGCGATCAGTCGGTCCCGTCCCCAGCGGTCCCGCTCGAAATTCATGGCATCCGTCAAGCCATCGGTGTAAAGCAGCAGCGCATCGCCCGGTCGCAACTCGATCACATGCTGTTCGTATGCCTCGGCGGCCTCAATCCCCAGGACCATATTGGCGCCCTGAAGTTCGCTAACCACGCCGTCACGCAGCAGCAGTGGCGGCGGATGGCCGGCGTTGCAGTACGTCAACCGCAGGTTGTGCCTGTCGAGCACCCCGTAGAAACAGGTCACGAACTCGCCGGGGCGGGTGTCGCGGCACACCATCCGGTTCACCCGCCGCATCACTTCGTACAGGTAGTACAGATTGTCCACGTGCGCCCGCAACGCCGCCCTCACGGCCGCCATGATCAGGCTCGCGGGCACGCCCTTTCCCGACACGTCGGCCACGACCAGCCCGACATTCTCCTCCGGCAACTCGATGTAGTCGTAGAGATCGCCTCCCAATGCGTGGCACGGAACGTAAATGCATGCCAGATCCACGCCCTCGATCCGGGGCGCGGAGTGCGGCACCATGCGCTGTTGCACCTCCGACGCCACCTTCACCTGCTCCGCAAGCGCCTTGGCCGCCTGCGTTTCCTCGTAGAGCCGGGTATTTTCTATGGCCGCCGCCGCTTGCGCCGCGACAGCCTTCAGCAGATCGATCTCAAGCTGCGAAAACGACTTCTGTTCGCTTGTGTAGACGCGCAGGGCTCCAATCGCCCGTCCCTTGTATCGCATTCCCACCGAGAGCATGGTCACAATGCCCTCGCGCTGCACCTCGTGCGGATACTGCACGCGAGGGTCCGTCCGCATGTCCTGCACGATGCAGTATCCCTTGGATGACAACGCCTCCCGGTCGATGGCCGCCGTGGACAACCGAACCGGGCCTTTCGCCAGGTACTCCGGCGACAGTCTGTATACGGCCTTGATCACCAGTTCATCGCGCTGCTTGTCGATCAGGCGGATCGACGACGCCTCCCCGTCCATCACTTCGCAGACCAATTCCGTGGTGCGTTGCAGCACTCTCTGCAAGTCTCGGGCGTCGGCCAGCATCATGGTCACGTTGTACACCGCCGTCAGTTCATCAATGCGACGGCGCAGCTGGAATTCCTGGAAGCACAACCGCGCGATCGCGTTAGCCAGCAGGAACAAAAATTGGATCGCCGCCGGACGATTGCTC
>CAYSSA010000130.1:1376-2058 GCA_964433485.1 uncultured Tepidisphaeraceae bacterium
CTTGGCCGCCAGCGCCGTCGCCTTGGCATCGTCGAGGGTCGCCGCGCCGGCCACAGGCGTCATCCGCAGCGTTCCCAGCCGCTGGTTGGCCACGATGATCGGCGCGACATATTCCGTGCCATCTTTTTGTGGTCCGCTGGCCGGTTCGGAGGCTTCCGTCTCCGCGACGCCGGCTTCGGCCTCGGCGATTGCCCTCTGCCGGCGCAGAAAATCTCGTGTGGGGGTTGGGCTTGTCAGAAGATTGCCTGCGGCGTCCGTGATGCGCGCCTTCACGTTTGCTACGGCCGCGAAGCTGTCCTGGATCTCCTGCAACGTGGGCAGGTCCATGAAATCGGTCAGCCTGAGATTATCCGGATCGTACTGAGGCATCCGTGCAATTCGTTCGCCGGGATTGGCGCAAGCAGGGAATTTTAAGGCGGTAACAGAAGTCGGCAAGCCCCATGATTCTATAAGACTAGTTGAAATTGTGGTCGATGAGTTGTAACACCTTTATTTTGATAGAGTAATGACAATACGGATCCTGCGGACAGCAGCCATTCGGGATGGAGGTCGGACATGCGGAACAGCTTGCTATTGACTTGGGTGGCGGTTTGCGTCCTGCTGTTGGCCGGTGGCGCCGGTTGCCGCCGTGGCGGTCTGGTGGAGCGGAAGCCGCGCGAGTTGCGAATCCTGTGCGGCAGTT
>CAYSSA010000130.1:2076-4609 GCA_964433485.1 uncultured Tepidisphaeraceae bacterium
AGCCGGTCCAGGAAATCGGCCGTGCCTTTGCCGGGCAACACAAAGTGGGTGTGGTCTATGACTTGGGAGGCTCCGAGACGCTGCTGCCCAGAGTCGTTGCCGGGGCGGTCGCGGACATCTTCGTCTGCCACGACCCATTCGAGCAGCAGGTCAAGGATGCCGGCAGGTTGGCCGGTTCGGTCGTTGTCGGCGAGCTACGGCCCGTGGTCATGGTTCGTCCGGGGAACCCTCGACGCATTCAATCAATCGAGGATCTGGCGAAACTCGATGTTCAGATTGGCATCGGCGATCCCCGCTACTCGACCTGTGGGCAGATGTTCGTGGAGATGCTCCGGAACAGGGGCTTGCTCGAACAGGTCATGCAGCGCGTGAAACTTCAGGCGCGGTCGCACGTCGAGATTGCCAACGGCGCCATTGCCGGCCCGCTCGATGTGGTTGTGGTGTGGAACTATGTCGCCATCTTATATAAGGGGAAGTTGGAGGTCGTACCAACCGGAGAACGATACCAGCCTGTACGGGTCACCGTGCTCGGCCTGACGCAGAGCCAACATCCGGAACTGCGAGATGCGTTTCTTGAGACTTGTCGTTCGCCGGTCATACGGGAAATCTTCGAGCGCCACGGATACACGCCCCAGCGGTAATGACCCCCGATGGCGCCACTCACCGGCCGATTTCAGGCGGTCTTCTCGGCCTCCTTGGCCCGCTGGCGACGTTCGCGGTAGGTGAGCTTGGGCGATTCCATGCCGACCACCGTATGGGGCGGCACGCTGGCGGTGATGAACACGTTGGCCGCGATCACTGCGCCTTTGCCGATGATTGTCTCGCCGCCGAGAATCGTGGCCCCGGCGTAGATGGTGACATCGTCCTCGATGGTCGGATGCCGCTTTATGCCGCGCAGGGTTTGTCCGGCCGCCGGGGCCAGCGCGCCCAACGTCACACCCTGATAGATCTTCACATTCTGACCGATGGTTGTGGTCTCGCCGATCACGACGCCGGTGCCGTGGTCAATGAAGAACGACCGCCCAAGCCTGGCGCCGGGGTGAATGTCGATGCCCGTCAGCGAATGGGCGTACTCGGTCATGATGCGGGGCATCAGGGGGGTGCCGAGGTCGCTCAGCTCGTGCGCCAGCCGCTGCACCATGATCGCGAAGATGCCGGGGTAGCAGAAGATCGTCTCATCGGTGCTGCGGGCGGCGGGGTCGGCGTCGAACGCCGCCCGGACATCGCTGGCCAGCAGTTCGCGTACCGATGGGAGGCGGTCAAGGAATGCCGAGACGATTTCAGTGGCCTTCGCGTCCATTGCCTTGGCGCATGGCGCGGTCCGCGGCTCGTCGCCGCTGTCACCGTATTGCAGGCTGCATTTGACCTGTTCGTGCAGCAGTGGAACAAGCTCCAGCACGATCTCGCCGATACGATACTGAAGATTTTCAACCGTCAGGCCCTGTTTGCCAAAATAGCCGGGGAAGCACACCTGCTGAAGCAACTGCACGCATTCGATGATCGAGTCGCGATTGGGAAGGAAGCAGTGTCCCAGATGCTGCAGTCCCGGTTGCTTGAGCGTGCTTTCGACCAGTCTGCCGACAAGGCCGGGGATACGATGTTCGAGTTCGTCGCGGTTCATGAGGTTATTGTAGCGAGCTTCGTGCCAAGTCGATGAATGATACGGGTTGTGGTACAAAGGGCAATGGATTAGATGTGACCGCGATTGCTGTTCGCCCCGACATCGGCTGACAGTCAGCGGTCGCGGCCAACGATATGGAGCGCTCATGGAAGCATTGATGATCGGCGTCTCGGGAATGCGTGGAACCATCGGGGGAACTCTGACGCCTCCGACCGTCGGCAGGATGGCGGCCGCGTTTGCCGTCTGGCTCAACCGGAACGAGTCGCCCGCCAACGGGGAGCATTTCAAGCTGGTCATTGGCCGCGACTCGCGCCCCAGCGGTTGCTGGGTGCGGGACGCGGCCGTCGCCGGGCTCACCGCTTCGGGAGTGGAAGTCATTGACCTCGGCGTTGTGACCACGCCGGGCGTGGCCATGATGGTGAAACATCTCGGCGCGGATGCCGGCATGGTGGTGACGGCGTCGCACAATCCAATCGAGTGGAACGGATTGAAACTGCTGACGCGGCGGCAGATGGCCCCCTCACCGGAGCAGGCCGCCGCAATCAAGTCGATCTACGAAGCCGGCGAGAGCGAATATGTGCGCGTTCAACGGATCGTGCAGCCCCGCAACAACACCGAGACGCACGCGCTGCACGTCAAACGCGTCCTGGAGCATGTGGATGTTCTTGGCGTCTCGGCCAGGCGATTCAAAGTGGTCGTCGACTCGGTCAATGGAGCGGGTTGCGTGACATCGGCCACAATGCTCAGCAAGCTGGGCTGCCAGGTGGTTCATCTGTTCAACGAGCCGAACGGGCAGTTCCCTCACGAGCCCGAGCCCACCGAGGCCAATCTCGCGCAACTAGCGGCCGAAGTAAGACGCCAGAAGGCGCACGTGGGTTTTGCACAGGATCCCGATGCAGATCGTCTGGCTAT
>CAYSSA010000130.1:4705-5369 GCA_964433485.1 uncultured Tepidisphaeraceae bacterium
ATCTGTCCAGCAGTCGGATGCTGGATGACGTCGCCGCCATGCACGGTTCCCGGGTCATTCGCACGCCGGTGGGGGAAGTGAATGTGGTGCTGGCGATGATGGCCAACGGCGCCGTCATCGGTGGCGAGGGCAACGGTGGAGTCATCGACACTCGGATTGTGCCCGGCCGTGATTCGCTGGTTGGCATGGCGTATGTCCTGCAACTGATGGCACAGACAGGCAAGAGCCTGTCGCAGCTGGTGGACGAGATACCGCGATACGAAATCGTCAAGACCAAATTCGAGTGTCGGCGGGAGGATGCCAACCGCGCCGTCGAGGCTCTGAAGTCCGAGTTCACCCGCGAGAAGGTCGATGTCCAGGACGGCATCCGCATCGACTGGGACAATTCGTGGGTCCATGCCCGGCCAAGCAACACCGAGCCGATCATGCGCATCATTGCCGAAGCGCCAACCCGCGCGGAAGCCGAATCGCGCGTCGCCCAGTGCAAGAGCATCGTGGACAGAGTGCTGAAACAGTGACGCCGCCGACCGGCAATTGCAAGTCATCGCAGAGCCTCGCTCGACAATCATGAGTGTGGCATCTCACCTGCAGGCGCAGACGGCAATCGCCTGTGTCCGTCGTCATTTCGACCGAGCCCCATTCGCCCGGAAAGGGATCGACCGAT
>CAYSSA010000130.1:5457-7679 GCA_964433485.1 uncultured Tepidisphaeraceae bacterium
GATCCCTATGCCGCGCTGCGGCATCCGCCCTACAGAATGTTCACGGTGGGATGGATGGCCGCCGTCGTCGGGCAGATGATGACCGCAACCGCAATCGCCTGGGAGGTCTACGCCTGGACCCGATCGGAACTGGCATTGGGTTACGTCGCCGGAATACAGGTGCTTCCGCTCGTATTTCTGGCACTGCCGGGCGGTATCCTCGCCGACCGCTTCGATCGACGCAAGGTACTGGCCCTTGCCTGTGTCGGTGCGGCGGCCTGCTCCATGGCGCTGGCGTTCATCTCCTACCATCGCGCTCCGGTCTCCTGGGTGTATCTGGTGCTCCTGGCGCTCAGTTCCTGCCTGACACTCGGCAGACCGTCGCGCTCGGCCATCCTCCCACACCTTGTGCCTCCGAGCGTCTTCCCCAACGCCGTGACCTGGAACGCCAGCTTCTTTCAATTGTCGGCCATGCTCGGCCCGGCCATCGGCGGACTTGTGCTGGCGTGGAATGTGCGCGCTGTCTACATTATCGACATGTGTTGCTCGCTGGCCTATGCCGTCATCGCTCTCCGCCTCCCCAGGCGACAACTCGCCGTCAGTCACAAAGGCGAGCCCCCGCTTGTGATGCTCAAACAGGGCATCCAGTTCGTCTGGAACACCAGGATCATCCTGGCCACTCTGACCCTGGACTTGTTCGCGGTGCTGCTCGGCGGCGTCGTCTATCTCTTGCCGGTGTTCGCCAAGGACATCTTGCATGTCGGCGAAACCGGCTATGGATGGTTGAGGAGTCCCTCGGGGCTTTCGCAATGGCCATCATCATGGCGCATCTGCCGCCGATGAAGCGCGCCGGTCGGTCAATGCTGCTGGCGGTGGCTGGTTTCGGGGTGTGTACCATCATCTTCGGGCTGTCGAGGAGCTTTCTGCTGTCATTTACCATACTGCTACTGATCGGAGCGTTGGATAACATCTCCGTGGTCGTGCGCCATACGCTGGTGCAGGTATTGACGCCGGACAACATGCGCGGACGAGTCTCCTCGGTGAACAATATTTTCATTGGCGCTTCCAATGAACTTGGCGGTCTCGAGTCGGGGCTTACGGCGCACTGGTTCGGACCCGTCGGATCCGCCGTCATCGGTGGAATCGGCAGCATCGTCACCGTGATCGCAACGGCGGTCGTCTGGCCGCAGCTTCTGCGGTTCGGCTCTCTATTGGATGCCCGGCCCGAGGAGACCAGAGGGCTGGAGGACACGCCGGGCGAAGTGACGAAAACGGCCTGAATCGGCCACGATCCGGAATTCGGTGGTTTCATGTGTCTCTGGCCTCAGATTCTGCTGGATTCATCCCGTCAAACGCCGGGCCTCTGGCGTTCGCCCGGAGGCGAACCGAGCCTCGTACTGCGGTGCGACGAACCGAATCGGGTGGAGCTGCACTCGCCAGGGGGTGTGCTGCGCGACTGGCGTTGCCCGCTGGACGCCCTTTCCTGGATGAGCGATCATGTGCGCCGAGGGGGAAGGTGGATCGGCTTCCTTTCCTACGACCTGGGTCGTTTCTTCGAGTCACTTCCGAACACCGCAAAGGATGATCTTCAACTGCCTTTGTTTGTCTTTGCCTATTATCCCGATGCCATCGCCGCAAGCCGCCGCAACGCCTCGCTCCATGCGTTATCGGGCGCGCCGCTCTCATCCAATTTCACCCGACTGCGGTATGAATCGGCCGTGCGCAAGGCCACGGAGTACATAGCGGCGGGCGATGTCTTTCAGGTGAACCTCTCGCAGAGGCTCAGCATCGGTGCCCCGGCCCAGCCGCTGGAACTCTATCGTCGCCTGCTCCATCGAGCGCCGGCCGATTATGGCGCTCTGCTGGATTTCGGCGACTTCGCGCTGGTATGCAATTCCCCGGAACTGTTCCTGAGGGTGGCCCCCGATCGTGTGGTGACCACCCGGCCGATCAAGGGAACCCGTCCGCGCGCCCCGGGTATGCGCGACGAGTTGTTGCGATCGGAAAAGGACCGGGCGGAACTGAACATGATCGTCGATCTGGAACGTAACGATCTTGGCCGAGTCTGCGAGATTGGAACGGTGCGCGTGACTCAAGGCCGCGCCATCGAAGCGCACCCGACCGTCTACCACGGCGTGGCCACGGTCCAGGGGCGATTGCGCGCCAACGTGGATCTGGTCCAGTTGCTGAACGCGACCTTTCCGGGCGGTTCGGTCACCGGTGCTCCGAAGATCCGGGCCATG
>CAYSSA010000130.1:7698-14316 GCA_964433485.1 uncultured Tepidisphaeraceae bacterium
TCGAGGAACTCGAGGGCACGCGCCGGGGTCCGTATTGCGGTGCGATCGGCTTGCTGGCGGCCGACGGCGCCGTTGAATTGAATGTCGCGATTCGCACGATCATCATCAAATCAGGCATGGCCCATGTGCCCGTGGGCGGCGGCATCGTTGCCGATTCATCGCCCGCCGACGAATATGACGAGACGTTGACCAAGGCGCGGGCGCTGCTGGATGCGCTGTCCTGGACCGGCAATTCACCGGACGTGCCGGGCAAACCCGCCAGCCAGGAATCGGAGGGCCGGAATGAGCCATGACACGGACATCACGCTCGCGACGCCGGTTGCCGGGCTGGGTGTTTCCAAGACGCGGGCCGGCGCGCTGGCCGAGGTCGGCATCCACACGCTCGCGGACCTGATCGACTACTTCCCTCGCGACTACCAGGTCGAGCGCGCCGAGCGACCCATCGGAGAACTCGGCCCAAATCAGATACAGATCGCCCGCGGGGAGATCGTGGCCGTGGACTACATCGTCTCCCCGCGCGGCGGGCGATTCGAGGCCACGCTTGCCGATCCCACCGGTAAGCTCTCTCTGGTCTGGTTCAACGGGGCTTACCTGCGCGGCAGGATTCGACCGGGCATGATCGTCCGCGTCAAGGGCAAGGTGCGCTTCTTCCGCAACATTCCCCAAATGTCCCATGCCAAGTGGGAGGAGATTCCGCCCGATGCGCCGCTGGTCGGCGAAGACCTCATTCGCTCGGTGTATCCGGCCACGGCCAAGTTGCCCTCCTTGTCCATCTGGCGACTGATCGATGCGCACATTGACAAGGGCCTGGCCGGTGTCGAGGAGTGGTTCTCTCCCGACCTGCTGCGCAAGCGACGGCTGGTTGGCCGGCGCGAAGCCTACCGTGCGATCCACCAGCCCACGCGGTTCGCCGAGGCCCGTGAGGCCCGCCGGCGACTGGTGTACGACGAGCTGATGCTCCTGCAACTGGGGCTGGCACTGTCCAAGCGCTGTCGCAGCGGACGACTCTCGGCGCCGAAAATGCTCATCGACCGCTTGCTCGACCAGCGAATTCGCAAGCGGTTCCCTTTCCAGCTTACGGCCGCGCAGGACCGGTCCGTTTGGGAAATCGCCCGCGACCTGCAGGCGTCCTCGCCCATGTCGCGGCTGCTTCAGGGCGACGTCGGCTCCGGCAAGACCGTCGTCGCGCTCTATGCCATGCTCGTCACTGTCGCAAACAGGATGCAGGCCGCACTGCTCGCTCCCACCGAAGTCCTGGCCGAGCAGCATTACCTGACGCTTACCGGCATGCTCCAGGGCTCGGCGGTGAATATCGAACTGGTCACCACCCGCACCAAGCAGAAGAACAAAGGCTTGCTGCAGCGTCGCCTCGCCGACGGCCAGGTGCATATCGCCGTCGGCACCCAGGCTCTTGTGCAGGGCGACACCGAATTCGCCAATCTCGGGCTTGTCGTGGTTGACGAACAGCACAAGCTTGGTGTCATGCAGCGGGCCGAACTCAAGGGCAAGGGATTCGCCCCGCACTATCTGGTGATGACGGCGACGCCCATCCCCCGGACGCTGGCGCTATCCTGTTTCGCGGACTTTGACGTGTCCACCATCGACGAACTGCCGCCGGGAAGAAGCCCGATTCAGACGACCTGGCTGCGCGGCGAACAGCGGGCCCAGGCCTACCAGTTCGTCCGCGGACAGGTCGCACAGGGCCGACAGGCCTACATCGTCATGCCCCAGATCGACGAGAACGGACTGGATGATGCCCGTTCCGTCAAGGCCGAATTCCAGCGGCTGGCGCAAGCCGATCTCAAGGGACTGCGACTGGCAATGCTTCACGGGCAGCTCTCAACGGACCAGAAGCAGGCCGTCATGGGCCAGTTCCGCGAGCATCAGGCCGATGTGCTGATCGCCACGACCGTCATTGAGGTCGGCGTGGATGTCCCCAACGCGACGGTGGTTGTGATCGAGAATGCCGATCGCTTCGGCCTGTCGCAGCTCCATCAGATTCGCGGGCGGGTCGGACGGGGCGATCATCCGTCGTTCTGCCTGCTCATCGGCGAGGCAACCACCGAGGAGGCACGGGGACGGCTGACGGCCATGACGCAAACCCAAAGCGGCTTCGATATCGCCGAAGCAGACCTGCGACTGCGCGGACCGGGGGATTTCTTCGGTACCCGACAGCACGGGCTTCCCTCGTTCAAACTGGCCGACATCACTCAGGAAATCGAGATGCTCAGGTTGACCCGCGAGGATGCGCTGGAGGTGTTGCGGGATGACCCAAACCTCGCCTCAACCGCAAACCGGGCGCTGCGGCAGGCGCTGGAGAAGCAGTTTGGCCCGTCGTTGTTCCTTGCGCAGGTTGGCTGACGGGTTTGTCTTTGCCGGGGCTTGGGGATACGCTACCAACGTCATGATTGTGCTCATCGACAACTACGATTCGTTCACCTACAACCTCGTCCAGAAGCTCGCCGAGGTCGATCCCACCCGCCCGATCAAGGTCTTCCGCAACGATAAGGTCACCGTCGGCGAGGTCCAGGAGATGCGCCCGACCCATATTGTCATCTCACCCGGCCCCTGCACCCCGAAGGAGGGCGGAGTCTCAAACGATATCATCCGCTGCTTCGCTCCCAAGCTCCCTGTGCTCGGCGTGTGCCTCGGCCACCAGTGCATCGGCTATTGCTTCGGCGGCATTGTCGAACGCGCCGCCAGGCTCATGCATGGCAAGACCGACCGGATTCACCACGACGGACGGGGGATCTACGCCGGAATGCCCAATCCGTTCACCGCCACGCGCTACCACTCGCTCATCATCCGCAACGGCACGATGCCGGCCGAGTTTGAGATCAGCGCCTGGACCGCCGCCGATGAGATCATGGGTGTCCGCCACAAGACCTGGCCGCTCGAAGGCGTGCAATATCACCCGGAGAGCTTCCTCACCGAGCAGGGCGAGAGACTGCTGGCGAATTTCCTGCGGAAATGATCACCCCTTTCTCCGCGTTAACGGCAAAACGGTATCGATTGGGTCCGCCCGGCAGGATCGAGAACGCGGTCTTGACGGCGCGCCCGTCGGGCAGCCAGATCGTCAGCTCATACTCGCCGTGGAAGCCGCGAAACGCGACCTGGCCGTCCTCCAGCGCGGTGGGTGATATGTGCGTCATCCACTTGCCGCGGATCAGGCTCTTGAGGCGGTTGTACATCGGCTTGGGCTGGTAGTTGTCGTCCACCATCCCGGCGCCGCCGAGCAGCGAGTCGGGCCCGAAGTTCCAGTAGTTGATCGCCTCGCACGCCGGATGGCTGAAGCACACCGTGAAGAACCACTCGGCGAAATCAGCCTGAAGCTCCGGCGTCCAGGTTCCCTTGCGAAGCGGACCGAGAATCTGCGCCGGCAGCCCGCGCCGGTCGGTCGTGGAGCCCTCTTCGACGCCGGAGCGGCCCCCCAGCGGAAACACCGCTTCCGTAATGTGGAAACGCAGGCCCTCCGAGGCGAACTTGTCCATGCAGTCGTAGATCTGCCGTGCGTCCGGCCAGACACCGTAGGGCCGGTGCCCGTGCGTGGAATAAAAGTCGATCGGCGTCCCGGCCGCCTTCAGCGCCTGCACGTCCGGCAGGCTTCGGTAAATGTCCTCGTAGACGTTTCTGCCCATATGGTAGAAACTATGGCAGTCGCTGATGCCAAGTTTCAGGTTCGGATATTTCTCGCGGATCGCCTTGATGACCGGACCGATGAACGTCCAGTAGTACTTGTCGTTGGTTACCTGGATGTACCGCACCCGGTCGTGGTAGCGGTTGATGATCTCCATCGAGTGCTTGAAGAACATCTCCTCCAGGGCCGCCTGGCTCTTGAACTTGTGCCACATCGGCGGCATCCCCGTCAGATAGTGGTATTCCATCTCAATGCCGTTGCGGGCGCACCAGTCAACATACTTGTCCAGCTCGGCGAAGCGGCGGTCGCCCTCCACTGGCTCGATGTACATCCATTTGCCGCTGAAGCCGATGACGGAATAATTAAACAGTTCGCGGAACAGCTCCAGTTCCCTTGGATCCACCGGTTTGGGCTTGTAGTCCGGACCAGACCCCTCCACCGGCGCAAAAAACGCCAGCGTCGCCCCGAATCCGAACGACTGCCGCGTCTGCCGCACCTCGTACTCCACGCCCGAAAGCGGCTGGCCGGCGGCGTCCGACAGTTCGATGCGCACATCGCCCTTGCGATACTTCTCTATGTTCGGCAGGCACACCTCCTTGATGAACAATTCCTGTTCGATCCACGCGTCCCGGTCGATCACCCCCTCGGGCACGATCGACTTGGCTTCGTAAATCGCCCATGACTTGTTCTGGTAGGCCAGTTTCAAGCCGCGACCCTTCTGCGTCTTCTGAACAACCACGTAGCTTGCGCCGTTGTCCTTCGCCAGCTTCAGCAACTCGTCGTCCGGCAATTCCCTGAACGGTCGGCCCGGATTCTGTTCGTGAAGTCCCTTTTCGTCGTACATCAGATTAGGCCGCAGCAGCTTCATCTTCCTCCACCAGTCGCTGGCGAATCCCGCGTTGAAATAGGCCTGGGTGCCATCGCGCCATTCGCCCACGATCGATCGCTCGGAATGGATGCGGAAACCGCTTTCGCGAGGAGGAGTCAGGAAGCGGTCGCCGAGCTCGGTGTTTTTGCGCGCCCACACCTGCGCGTCCACCCAATCATCCTGCCTGAGCGCATCGTCGAGCATCGGCTTCCGCTCATGCCATGCCAGCAGGCCAATGATCGCCAACCCCTCAAGCACAAAGACCCAGTTGGCCCACGGCCGCAGCCGGATTTGTGCAACCAGCCAAATGCCGACGCCGGCGGCCAGGGCGATGATCGCCGTGATGTTCGTCGGCCATCCCTTGCGCAGATCGACCTGGCCTTCGCCGGGAATCAGAGGGATCGGGAAGTCGATACGAAGCCAGGCGACCAGTGTCAGCAGGAGTATCCCGCCCGTGCACAGCGCCTGCAGCCAGTTCAGCCTGCCGGTGAGCCAGGCCATCAGGACCGCCAGAGCCAGAATCCACGGCAGCAGGGCGAGCAGGGGGGGCAGGGCGATCGCGGCAAAGATGCCGATGGCCAGAATGAAATCCAGAATGCGCCCACAGCGCTGAAACAATTCCGTGAACTCATGGTCGGACAGCCGATCCACCTTCCCCGGTTCACCGGCCGGGTCGAACCGGGACCAGGGCCGTCGCGCCATGCACGCCAGCGAATAAGCGGTGTGAGCGAACATCAGAATCATCAGCAGTCTCGAACTGCGGAAGAGCTGCGCCCGGAGAACTGTCGGAACAGGTTTGATGCCGGGGAACACGTCGCCGGACAACACCGCTCCCACCAGGAACAGCACCAGCACGGCCATGCCCATCGCCATGCTCTTGCGCTGTCGGTCTGGGGGCGCCGGAAAACTCAGCGCCAGGATGCCGAAACCAAGCAGCATGGCAAAACGCGGGATGTCCTGGGCGCCCGTCTGCCACCAGATAGAGGGGAAGGAATGATCGGCCGAACGGATGCGAGTGAGCCATATCCATTCGGCGTCAAACACCTGCTTCTGCCGGATCATCTCCATGCCGGTCGGAAACGCCACGGCGATGAAGGCGAGCACATAAACGCCAAGGCGCAGGATTCCCACGCGCCGAAGCTCGAAAATGCACGCGCAGCCGAACATGAACGCCAGGTAGGCCGCGGTCAGCGCGTGAAGGTTGAACAACGCCCCCGCCAGCACGAACGCGGGCAGAATCCGTTGCCGGTAGAAAAGCCCCATGGCAACGATCGCAATGGGGAACACAAACCAGGTGTGGGTGAAGCCGATGGAGTAGATCGAGTCGCCGCCCAGCGCCTGGTGCGAACCCGTAATCATGAGCAGAATCATGATCAGCCCCGCAAGGCTGTCGTCGAAGATCGTCTTCACCAGCCAGTAACAACCGGCGACGAAGCCAACCGTGGTCAGAACGTGCAGCAGCAGATAGGTGCGCTCCAGCCCCATATGCCTCACCAGGGCCGCGGCCGCCTGAAAGAAAAACGACGGGTAATCCTGAATGGTGCGCGTGATCAACGGATCGCTGGAATACAGCCGGTGATCGAGATACCACTTCAGGAAGGGAATCTGGATCGTCTGGTTGCCCACGCCCAGGCGATAGCCTCCAAACAGAATCAGTGCCGCGGCCAGCAACACCATGGAGCAGCTCAACACCAGAGCCGTGCTTAAGCCGACGGTACGAACGCCGGCCGCCGGCATGGCCGGCAAAGCCGCCGCTGCCCCGGGCGTGGTCATCTCAAGTGCAATCGAGGCGCTGTTATTCATAGTCATATTCTACGCGGACCCACTGGTCCCTCATCCTTCTACCAATTCGGCGGATAAAAGTTACGGACCGCTTGGATTGTCCCGCCGGCGTCCGGCCTCCGAACCTTTCTGATCCGGCTTAACTGCAACGGTGCCCGACCGGTGTGATCAATCATTCGCCGTTGGATGGCCATTCTCAGCTCCACATGAGCCTTCGGCTCACTCACGTACAATGAAAGTCTCGCCGTCAGCGCCATTTGCGTCATTCCGAGCAACGCGAGGAATCTCTGCGCTCCCGTCACGGGCCCCGCTCTGTGGCGAATCATCTTTC
>CAYSSA010000131.1:0-220 GCA_964433485.1 uncultured Tepidisphaeraceae bacterium
ACCTGTATTCCTACTTTGGAGACCAGGTGGTGCGGGGGTCGTCGGCCTATCTGCCGATCGACTCCAAAGACGGCACCTCGCTGGTGTCCCTGGTGGAGGCGGCCGCGTTCAATCCGCTCAACCCCAACCGGCTGTTCTTTGCCGCGACGGTGAATGCCAGCGCCGGCGGAGGCGGCGGCGCCAACGACGCCCAACTGCTTTGCTCCATCGACCTTGATCC
>CAYSSA010000131.1:286-7169 GCA_964433485.1 uncultured Tepidisphaeraceae bacterium
TGTCCTGCCACAAAGAGATGCCAAGGACCAGGAAGTGCATGTGACCGGGATCGCGTTTGACCAAACCGGACCCAACAGCGCGTTCCTGCACGCCATCAACGGCGAAAACGGCAATGTTTCCTCGGGCGCTGCGCTGACGTCCGCCACCCCTACGGCGAACATGGGAGTCGGTGGATTCAACGGCAACATCCCGCAGGTATTCAACACCGACATCGGGGCCGTCGCCGGACTGGTTCTCCTGGGCAACGGCGTCCTGAGCCGCGGCGGCCAGATACAGGGAACCGTAGGTGAGAATCTGACCGCCAGAGAACTGTATTTCTGGACCACCGCGACGGTGGCTGGTCACGTGCAACTGGTGAGGATCAACCCCGGATCCAATCGGGCCATGCTTTGGGGCGGGATCGACCCGCAGGTCGAGATCGCCGGCCTTACCTTTGACGTCAACGCGATCGACCCGATCACCCAACAGCCCGGCGTTCTCATTGGAAGCAACCCCGGCATTGCGGCAAGTTCCGATCCCACCCGCGACACGATCTCGCGCATTGACATGCGATTCCGCCCGAATGAAGTGAATATCTTCAACGCTTACCAGGCGGTCGCCGACGAGAACAGCATGCAGAGCATCTATCGCGTGCAGATCCCGCCGGCGCCGATACTTCCCATTCCCTTCACCGGCGACGTCGGCTCGATTCGCATCACCCACGCTCAGACGTCCGTGCCCACTCTGGTCAATCCCAATGGCGCCACCGGCAGCGTCTACATCGGCGCCCGTTTGCGGGATATCAGCGACGACCCGTTTGACGATCTCTGGCCGGTGACCAGCGCCGTGCTGCGCAATTCCAATGGCACGGCCTCAACGACTGGGTTTGGCCTGGTTCCTTTCGGCAACGGAACGATTACTTCCGGAATGAGCGTGGCCCGAACGGCCACCGGCGCTCCGCAGAACTTTGGTCGGTTCCTCGTGGCCGGAGCGCTGACCGGGCAGGTGGTGATGAGCGGCTCGGCAGACTATTTCTATGCCAGTTGGCTGCTGTTGGGCGATCCCAATGCGCCGGCGTTCCATCCAGACTCTCCGGGCGGAGCTGTGGCCGGGCTGGCATACACCTATATGCCTTACTCCAACACGGACCACGCCGGCGACTTCATTACCGGAGGCGACCTGCGAGTGCTGCTGACATTGGATACCATCGGCAGCGACGACGGCAGCGCATTCACCGGCCTCCAGTACATTACGCGGGGCAAGTTCCAGATCTTTGGACGCCTGGGCATGATGGACGGCCGCGAAGACCTTGTCGGCACGGTGGACGTGACAAACCTGGCCAACAATCCGGCCTCGATGCCACTGACCGAAATTCAGACCGAGGTGGAAACCTACACCGATGGCAGCGCTGTGGCGATCAATTCGGCCTTTGCCGCCGGCTACCAGGCGCAGCCCGTGTTCTACAATGACACATTTGATACGCCCCAGTATCTCGGCTCGATCAATTCGACGCTTGGGAACAACGTGATTGATCTGGCCGGGGTGACAATTCCAGCACTTGGCGACACGGACGATTACTATGCCGTGTCGCTCATGGCCGGACAGATCATCCGCGTTCAGCAGAACAATCCTCTGCTGGTGTTCGAGCTGATTGACCCTGATGGCCGGGTCGTTGCGACAAACGCGTCGGACATCAATGCCGGAGAGTTTGCGACGGCGCTGCAGCAGTGGAAGGCAGACCGGCCGGGATTGTGGCGGTTGCACATCAACAACCCCACGCCGTTCCCGCTGGCCTACAACATTTTCCTGCGATCGGCGCCTGCCGACACATATGGAATGAACATCGCCCTGGGCGCCGTCCACATGACGCGCTATATTTTCGATGGCACCGACCCCGGCGGCGGCACCTCATTCAACGCCCGCAACGGCGATTTGGGCGCGTTGATTTCCGGTTCCGGCATCAATCTCGTCTCGCCGCCGGACGTGCTCATGACGGAAAGCGCCTACGAAACCAGTGGGCAACCCCCGCAGAACGCGCTCATGGGCGCTACAATCAACGTTACCGCGGGCAACCTTCGGACCATCCAGAGCGTGACGATTGCCAACCCGGTGGCGGACGTCTACGGTGGCTCCGTCGGACTTTTGAGCACCACGGGCGACCTGGTATTCAACTCTTCCCTGGCTATTCCCCGCGCCAACGACCACATGGCGCAGGGCAGCGCGCGACAGGTCGCCATCGGCGGAGACTATCAACGGATTCAGGTAGGCGGCAATCTTGCCGCCGGCCTGATGGCCAACCGGCGCATCGGCGTGATCAATGCCGGTTCGTGGGGCGCTGTCGCCACGCAACCGCTCGGATTCCTGGTTGCCAACGCCGACAATCGAGGCCGCGATGGCGTGATCGACCTGACCGCCGAGACCGGCGATGCGGGCACGCTCGCCACTGGCGGACCAGGCATCATGACCGGAGTTGGAGGCAACGTCCGCTACATGCATGTGACCGGAGCCGTCTACCGCGACGCGTTCTTTGGCGGCGGCCTGCCCGCGGCTGACGACTGGACCTTGTACCGTCCCGGCGAGTCGATTTCGTTCTGGGATGACTCCGGCACGCCGATGCTGATTCAGCCGGTGACGACGGTGCGCGGGAACCCGGCGGCTTCCATCAATCTTCGAACCTATGGTGTTCGCGGGAGCGGCGGCAGCGTGATCGTCAATATTGATACGACTGATTCCGTAACCATCTCGGCGCAGGGATCTTCGCCGCTGGCTTCGGTCGAGATTGGCACGATCACGGTTAATGGCGCCGGAACGGCCATCGCTCCCGACGCCAACGGGCGATTCGTCGCCCCGGCGGCGGCGCTGCCAAGACTGAACCTCAACCTCAGCGGCACGGCCCCGGTGGATGTCTTTGAACTGATCGGTGGAGACTTCTATCAGATCCAGAATAATTCGCGCGCGACTGACAGCAAGCGCAACGTGGTGGATTACGGCGAGATCGTCAATATCAATGTCGGCTCGGTCTACAACCTGACGGCCGCCAACATCGGCGTGCCCAAGCAATCGACCGACCAGCCGATCATCGGCAACGCGCCGGTGCTCAACACGTTCCCCTTCCTCGGGCAATCGACCGGAGTGCTGGTCGGCAACGTCGCCTACATCAATGCCCTTGGCGCCATCGGCAACATCAGCAGCAGCGGCACGATCGGCCAGATCACCGCAGACTCCGACCGCAAGACGACGCCCGGCGCGCTGGCCACGCGGGTACGGGCGCAGCTTGAGGGCATTGTCGGCCCGATCTATGCCGCCGCGGGCATCAACACCGTGACGGTCGGCCGGGGTCTGACCAGCAGCGGCAACGCCCCGCTGATCTCCTGGGGCGGTTTGTATTCGGACGGGCCAATCAACAACGTCACCGCCGACGGAGCCGACATCTACGGCGACATCGTCAGCACCGTCAGCATCGGCAATGTGCAGATTCGCAACAACGGCTCGCTGATCTGGTCCGACATCATTGCCGGCCCAACGCTTGATCTGGGACAGGAGCAGGTCGCCAAGACCAACCTCCCCTACGCCGGGCCGATCACCGATCCCGGCCAATGGCTGGTCAACAATGTCTACATTCAAGGCGCGATGGCCACCCGAACCAACCCGACCCCCAAGACCGGCGGCATCATCGGCTCCTGGATCGTCGGCAACCGAGTCAACAGCATGCGCGTCACCCGAGGCTTCGGCCTGATCGACAGCGCCGTCGGGGTCTACGCCAACGGCACGGTGAACCAGATCGCAGTGGATGGATACGGCATTCGCGATTTCAGCATGGTGCTGGGCATTGGCGCCGGGAAGATGTATGCCTACGGCAACGGCGCCCAGTTGGCCTCCACAAACTTCTCGGCCTCGGTGCGCAAGAGCGAGACTGTGGACATCGACCCATTCACACGATTCCCTCCCAACCGGGCAACCGATCTCCATCGGTATCTCGGCACCAGCACGGCCAGCCCGACCATCGCCAACGACAACAACCGGGCCGGCGTCACCCGCTCCGGTGTGATCGCGGGCACCAGTGTGTTCGGCAACCGCGGCATTGATCTGGTGCAGGCATGGCGCACCACTTTCTCCAACCAGATGGGAGCATACGCCCCGACCGACCTGCATCTGGCGAACTGGATCAAGACCATTCAGGTCACCGAGAGCATGATCGATCCTCAGATCACCACCGGCCGGCTGGACCTGCTCTCGGTGGGCAAGGACGTTCACAGCCCCAACATCCATGTCGCGGGGCTGTTCGGCACCATCAAGATTGGCGGCAACTACACCATCGAACCCACCAGCCGGACCGATGTCATCGAAGCCATCGGGCCCAACGGCCTGATCCGCAACGTCTCCATTGGCGGCCGGATGGACGGCGACATTCGTGCGTCCGTGAGTATCGGCCCGCACAAGGTCGGCAACAAGACCGGCACCGGCAAGTTCTACGTCGATGACGTGCAGATCCCCTGACGCCGACAGCAAGGATGATCAACCCGGGCGCGGCGCATTGGCGTCGCGCCCTTTCTCTTGCGCCCTGGCGGCCCGCGCCGCAGGGGTCAGTGAAACAACTCCCGGATCGTCCCGCCGACATCGCCGCTGCGCATCAGGGTCTCGCCCACCAGCGCCGCCCGGACGCCCGCCTGCTGAAGGCGACGCACATCCGCCGCCGTTGCGATGCCGCTCTCACTCACCAGCACACTTCGATCCTCGACAAGTTCGGCCAATCGCAGCGTTGTGCCCAGGTCCACCTTGAAAGTCCGCAAGTCGCGATTGTTGATGCCGATCAGGCTGTAACCCGGATGGGGGAAGCCAATGAGGCGATCTCGCACGCGAATGAGGTTCTCCATGTCGTGTACTTCAATCAAGACGGTCAGATTCAACTCCGCCGCCAATATCTGCAGGTCTGTCATCAGGCTCAGGTCGAGACACTCCGCAATCAGCAGCAGCGCATCGGCCCCGGCCGCTCGGGTTTCATACACCTGCCATGGATCGATGATGAAATCCTTCCGCAAGACCGGAAGCCGCACTTTCGCCCGCACCTGTTCGATGTACTCCAGGCGGCCATGGAAATACGGCTCATCGGTCAGCACCGACAATGCGTCGGCTCCGGCCTCCTCGTATTTCACGGCAATGGCCACCGGATTAAAATCCTCGCGGATGACGCCCGCCGAAGGCGATGCCTTTTTCACCTCGGCGATCAGATTCAGCCGCTTGGCATTGGGAGTCGTGACCGCCTGAAAAAAATTGCGTGGGCGAGGCATCGCTGCGACTCGATCCTTCAGCATCTCGATGGGCATGGCGGCTTTGCGACTCGCGACCTCCGCCCGCTTGGTCGCGACGATTTTCTCCAGGATCGTGCTCACGTTATCATCCTGCCTCTTGAACTGGTTAGAAATCCGCGTCGCACTCTAAGGCGTCTGTAACGCATGTCAATCATCGCCGCCACAACTTCAAGCGCCGAGGGCATGATCGTATTGGTCGGCCTTGCCATTTCCGTCACCGTCTTTGCCCTTTGCCGCGTCCATCAACCGAGCCGAGTTCGCGGGCCGATCAGGGTTGATCCGGCCCAGCCGCTGGAACTGCTGGCGGGCATCGCATTCGCTGGGTTTGCCGGGTGGCTCCTGGCCTCACTGGCGGCCCTGACTCTGCTCCGCGGACCGGCCTCGCCGCCGACAACCGCCCCGTCAGCAATTCCTCCGCTGCTGCTGATCTGGAGCAGCCTGATAGGGCAAGTGTCCGGCCTGTTGATCGTCGGTCTGGCAACTCTTGTCTTTCGGCCGGGGGGCCTGAGCCGCCTCGGGCTTTCGCCTGGGAAATTGAGGCGCGGTCTGGTTGCCGCCGCGGCGGGCGTGTTGTTCGTCCTGCCCGCCATGGTCTGCGTCGGCATCGGCACTGAAAGGCTCTGGCGGCTGATCGGCTTCGAGCATCCGACCAAGCACGAACTGCTGACGGCGATGGATAACTCGGGCACGCTGCGATTGCGCATCATGGCCATCCTCTCAGCCGTGGTCGTGGCGCCGCTGTTTGAGGAACTGCTGTTCAGGGGCCATTTCCAGACGCTGTTGCGACGTGTCTTTACCGAGCGACGCCAACCGGACGGACGGATCGACATCCACGACACGCCCTCGCGCCTCTGGCTGACGATCATCCTGTCGGCGGTCGCGTTCACCGTGGTGCATCCGGTCTGGACCTACCCGCCGATCTTCTTTCTCGCCCTGTGCCTGGGCTACATCTACGAGCGCACGGGAAACCTCTGGGCGCCGATCGTTGTCCACGCGGTCTTCAATGCCATCCAAACCGGCCTGTCGCTGGCAATGGGATAGCGCATTGAACCTTTGATATTGTTCGTCAAATTGGCGCAGGTCGCGGCAGACTACTGGCCCGGCCCTTTGCCATGGAACACCGGCAGGTAGCGGTTGGGCATCTGGAGGATTATGAGGGCCATGGCCGTGGCGTAGTGGTCGCCGGCTTCGCCGGTCCAGGAGCCCGCCGGAGACTGTCGCTGAATCAACTGATCGCGGATGAACGGATAGAATTTCTCCCAGTATTCTCCGCCGGCCAGAAACATGGCCTGTGAGACGTAGTAGTTGCCGTAGAAGTACATGCCTTCCATGCCGCCATCGCGGATGGCCTTCCCGGGAATGACGAACTGCTTCAGAAAATCCAGGCCACGTTTCAGATCGTTGCCCTCGAACACGCCCGCATAATAGAGCGTGGCCACCCCGGCACCCGTGCGGGCATAGCCGGAGCCCGAGCCCTGGCCGGCGATATAGGAAAAACCGCCGTCGGCGTTCTGGCAGCGGCGAACGTATTGAATGGCCTTGTCGATGGTGTTCTTGTTGACCTTCAGACCCGCGTCGCGGGCGGCGCGAAGGG
>CAYSSA010000131.1:7207-7717 GCA_964433485.1 uncultured Tepidisphaeraceae bacterium
CGCCACGGGCTGATAACGCCAGCCGCCTTCGTTATTCTGCGAACGCTCGATGAGTTTCACGGCCTTTTGCAGTTTCTCCTTCACCTCGTCATCGGGGGCCATGCCATATATTTCGCCAAGAAACAGCGCGGCGAAACCGTGGCCGTACATGGCGCCATGGGCGTTGTCCGATGCAATCAGCCCGGATTCCTGGCAGGATGCAAGCGTGTATTCGAGGCATTTCTGCACCTGCTCGCCGTATTTCCCGCGGTTGGGCAGATTGCCGGCCGACATGAAACCCAGCCCCGCCAGCGCGGTGATGCCGGCGTGGCCGTTGCTACCACCATAGTTCGACCCATAAGCCCCGGTCTTGGCCTGCTGCGAGGCCAGCCAAGCCAAGCCCTTCTCGACCGAAGCTTTCTGTTTCTCGGTGATCTCATCGCCCGTCACCTGATTTGGCCGGGCGGCAACTACAGGCTTCTCAGCGGCTTCCGCAGGAGCAAAAACAGTCAAAGGGAAAAGGAAAAGGGA
>CAYSSA010000131.1:7727-8473 GCA_964433485.1 uncultured Tepidisphaeraceae bacterium
GCGGACTTGCGATTGTACGTGAGTGTTTTCATGGCGTCACCCGATAGACAGCACCGAAATCATCCAGAGTTTCATGCCGGTGTTCCCTTTTACCTTTGCCGGTCGCCTTCACGCACCATACCCCTTCCCATGGAACACAGGCAAGTATCGATTCGGCATCTGGAGCACGATCAGGGTCATGGCGGTGGCGTAGTCGGCGCCGGCCTCGCCGCCGGTCCAGGCGCCGCTGGTCTTGTCCTGTCGCTGGATGAACTGATCGCGAAAGGCCGGATAGTATCTCCGCCAATACTCGCCACCGGCCAGGAACATCGCCTGGGCGGCGTAGTAGTGGCCGTAGAAATGGAACGATTCGTCGCCTGCGGCCGGGTTATGCTCATGCAGGTACTTCAGGCCGCGGTTGAGGTCGTTGCCCTCGAAGACTCCGGCATAGAAAAGGGTGGCAACGCCGGCGGCCGTTCGTCCGAAACCGGAACCTCCGGAACCGGGCATGTAGCTGAACCCGCCATCGATGTTCTGGCAACGGCGAACGTACTGGATGGCTCTGTCGATGGTGTTCTTGTTGACCTTCAGACCCGCGTCGCGGGCGGCGCGAAGGGCCATGACCTGGCAGATGGTAACGGATATATCGGCGTCGAAGGGAATCGGCTGATAGCGCCACCCCCCCTCCTGGTTTTGCGTGCGCTTGATGAGTTGCACGGCCTTGCCGAGCCGCTCCTTGACCGAATCGTCGGCGGCCATGCCATAGA
>CAYSSA010000131.1:8512-10140 GCA_964433485.1 uncultured Tepidisphaeraceae bacterium
CATGGCCGTACATCGGCGGGCCGCCGGCCGGCGACGCGATCAGCCCCGATTCCTGCGCGCCGGCAAGAACCGATTCCACGCATCGCCGAACATTTTGTCCATATCGACCACGATTGGGCAGGTTTCCGGCCGACATGAAAGCAATGCCGCAGAGAGCCGTAATTCCCGGCGACGTGAACGAGCCATCGGACTTTTGCTGAGAGGCCAGATAAGCCAGCCCGCGGTCAACGGCCAGTGTCTGTGCGGGGGTGAGTTCGGAGCCAACAGGTTGGGTGGACTGCGCCGAAAGGCCAAAGGAAAACGGCAAAAGGACAAAGGGGAAGATGAAGGCACGCACACTTGACATGGCGGCTCGCGCTGGACTGTTCCCACATCCTGGCGTCGTCTTTTTTCTTCCTGTTTCACTACGGCTGCTGCGTTGCTTTCTTGCCCAGCGCTTCGTAGTAGTCGCGGGTGATCTTCTCGTACTTGCCGATCGATTTCTCGTGGGTGCCTTCAATGACAGCCTGGCGCTCGCGCGGGGTAAGGCCGCCCCATTCGGTGGCGCCCTCGCGAATGTCCTTGTTGGGGTCGGTCCGGTTGTCCTGAGCGCCGCCGGTGGCCTCACGATCGGCGGGATTGCCGCTGTTGTTGGGCTGGGACTGGCCGGTCTGCTGCTGGCCCATGTTCTGCTGCTCGCCGGGCTGCTTCTGCTGGCTGGACTTGCCGGGTTTGCTCGATGCCTGCTGCTGTTGGGCCTGCGCCATGCGGATCAGATGGTCGAGATTGTCCAGGATGCGATCTTGAATGAGCTGGGTGGTCTTGCCGGGGTCGTGATCGAGGGCCAGGCGCTGCCGAGAGCGGGCCATACGCTGGCCGGCCTGCTTGATGTCGTCGCTCAACTGATCGTCGCCGCTCTTCTCACCCTTGAGCCAGTCGTCCAGTTCCTGGTTTTCGATCTTGGCGGTGTCCGCCTCCTCGGGCAGGCGGTCCTTCGGGTCGGGCTCGGCATCAAGCTTCACCTTGCCTTCGGAAGACTTCTGAAGAAGCTGGTCGAGCAGACCGCGGAGTTCACCCTGGCGGCCACCCAGGCCGACGAGCTTGGGCTTGTCCGGGTTCTTGAGACCGTCGATGATCTTTGTTGACTTGTTGATGGCTATCTGAAGTTCCTTCAGCAACCGCAACTCGGCTTCGGAGGGCAGCCGGGGTTTGGGCGCTCCGCCGCCACCTCCGCCGCCGCCCGGAGGCTGTTCCATCTCCTTTTTCTGCGGCTTGAGGGCCAGATTGCGGATCATGGCGTCAAGCTGCTCGACAATCCGGGCCTCTTCGGCCTGCGTGGGCACGCCGGTCGCGGGCTTGGCCAGGTCGTCCTTCACCTGGTTCATCGAATCGACGATATCCTTGTTGGCCCACACATAGACGATGCCGCCCAGCGCGGACAGATCTTCCTCGATCGCCTTGGTGGTGTCGGCCAACTCGCCCTGCTGACCGGGCAGTTTGCCCAGCGCCAGGGAATCCCGACGTTCCAGCGATCCGTCGGGCTTTCGGGCGGTGTCGATGCGGGTCGTCTCCTTGTTGATCTGCGCCTGCTGCTCGCGAATCTTCTCGTACTTCTGCCGGATGGTGTCGCGATTGGCGTCGTCAAGCTT
>CAYSSA010000131.1:10190-10952 GCA_964433485.1 uncultured Tepidisphaeraceae bacterium
TGGAAAGCGCTTTGGACTGGTTTGGATCAAACGCCTCGGCAAGACTGGCGTCGCGGATCAGCGCCACCGCCCGCTCCATGAATCCGGCCGCCTTGGACAACAGTGCGGCGATCTCCGCGCCGCCCGTCTGCATCTCCTCAGCCGTCTTCGTATAGTCGCGGGTTCGTCGCTCGGTGTTGGCCTGAAAATCCTTGAGCTGTTCGCCGGTCGGCTTATTAGGGAACTTGTCCCGCAGCAACTCGGCCTTCTGAAGCAGATCATCGGTGATGAGCTTGAGCGCATCGGGTTTGTCCTGAATGCGGAGGTTGTCCACATTGTGGCCCGCCTGACGACGGACCAGTTCATTGATGAGCTGCTCGAGTTTGGCCAGATCGCGGGCGAGTTGTTCGAGCTTGCGGCGCTCCGCTTCGCGCATCGTGTCCAGCATCATTCGCAAGCCCAGTTCGGCCTGCTTCTGCCTGGCCTGGGCGTTGGCCTGCTGATTCTGCTGCGCCGACTGCGACGCCTGCTGCTGGTTCTGCGAGACCTGCTGTTGCTGCGACGCCTGGGAAGCCTGCTTCATCGCCTGCGATCCCGCGGGATCGGACTTCTCGCTCTGCTTGGCGGTCTTATCCAGTTCCTGGGTCAGCTTCTCGGTATTCTTCGCCTGGTTGGCCTGTTCCCTGGCGATCTCGTCAAGTTTCTTCTTCTGCTCAGGCGTGAGTTCCTCGGGCTTCTTGCCGATCATCTCCTTGCCGGCGTCGGAAGTCTGCTTCGAAAGCT
>CAYSSA010000131.1:10962-14255 GCA_964433485.1 uncultured Tepidisphaeraceae bacterium
CGGGTTTTGATAGTCGTGTTCGACGGACTCGAAGTTCAAGGCCTCGCGCACGCGGTTCAGCATGGTCTCGAACGATCCGAGATTGTTCATGCGCTCGATGGCCTTGCCAAGCTGATCCGACGCCTCCTTCTGCATGGCCTCGGATTTCTGCATGGCGTCGTTGCGATGCTTGGTGGCTTCCTTGTTCTGCTGGTCGTTCTTACCGGTCTGCGTGTCGGCTTTCTGCGCGGCCTCATTGAGCTTCTGGGCCGCCTGATTCATCGAGTTCTCGGCCGTATTGTTCAGAAGCTGTTTAACATCCCTGGCGATTTCTTTCAGTTCCTGATTGTCGGACTTGTTCTCGCTCATTCGCCGCTCGAGATCATCGACACGGTTGGCCATCTGCTTGGTCTGGGCGGCCAGCCCGGACTGTTGCTCGGCGAGGCGCGCCAGCGCCGTGCGGTCGCCCGGATCGAGCTTCGGCTTGTTCTCGGTGTCCTTGCGCAGGTTGCCGGTTTCCTGAATCTGCCGATTCTCTGTGTTCTGCGTGGCCCGTGTGCGGTCGGCAATCACGCGCATGGCGTCGATCACCTGCTGCGAAAGGGCTTCCTGCGAGATGATGTTGATGCGAAGCTTGCCCGACGCCACCGGCTCGTGGCGCGTGCCGTTGTACTCGTAATTGTCGCTGACTTTCACGAAATACTCCAACACCTCCCCCGGCTGGAGATTCGCGTCCATGAGCTGTGCCAGCTCCCACGGATACCGCAAGCGATAGCGATGACGCTCGCCGGCCGATTCCACCTGCTGCCAGTTGGCCAGAGGAATCTCCCAGTGCTTCTTGTCGTTGACCCGATCAACAACAAGCGTCATGGTCGTGAGCCCGAAATCGTCTTCGGCCATTACCTCCAGCGGTATGGTGGCGACGGCTGTACGGTCCTCCGGTCCGCGGGGATTCTCGATCACCACGGTTGGAAGCTGGTCCGGGCGAACAATGATCTCAAACTCTTCAATGCCGGCGTTCGGGAACAAGTCCGTGTCACTGGCATGCACGCGGAAGCGGATGGAATTCAGCGCAGTGAAACTGCCAATGGGCGACGCCGCCATGGCCCGCGACCATGCGACATTCGGCAGCGGCTGGTCGGGCTTGACCGACTCCAGCTCGACGGGTTTGTCAGCCGCCAGCGCCTTGTTGAACTGAATCGCCAACTCGATCGTGGATCCATATACCACGGTCGCCGGCGACTCGGTCAGATTGGCCGAGCCTGCCTCCTGTTTGGCGTAGGCCGGCGGCATGATGCGGGCCTGGACCGACTGAATAGCCAAACGTTCGACCACCGCTATGTCGTGCGGAAGGGTCTGGTCGTCACCGGCCTTCATCCAGACTGTCAGTTTTTGACGGGCCTTGGCGTCAATGGCGGCGGAGAAACTCCCGTCATCGTTGCGCGTCATGATGACCTGCATGGCCGGCCCGCCATCATGCCGCACGAAAGCGATGGGCTTGAGGCCGGGCCGGTCACCCCGCTTCATGCTCAATCGCAGGTCGAGGCGTTGTCCGGAGGCGACTTTTTTTGGAAGATCCCCAACCACCGCGATCTCGCATCTCTTGGGCCATGCGTCGTTGGCGCCCATCAGTCGGGACAGCGCAATTCTCGAAAAATTGTCAAATGAAAACGACAACAGAGTGGCCACGGCCAGTGCCGCGATGCCCCCCGCCATGGAAAGCAGCACGGGCTTTCGCAGCAGAGCCTGGGAGAGGTCCACCTGTCGCAACAGGCGTTCGGCCTCGCGGATGGTGTGGTCCTTCATCGTCGGCGAACCCGGAACATCGGCACTGATAAAATCCACCGTGCTGCGCAAACGATCGTCAAAAGCCGGAAAGGCGTTTTCCATATGTCCGGCCACATCCCCCAGTGTAAGACGTGCGGACAGCGGCTTGCCGATCCGCCGCCAGCCGAGCACGCCAACCGCTCCGGCAGCGGCCGTCACGAAAACCAGTCGCGGCACGCGATGGAGATTCAGGACATAATCCAACAGCACCAGGGCCGCCAGCAACCCGACGGCGCTGGCGAGCACCACGCCCACGCCATGCAACACACCAAGCACGCGGGCCTTGCGGCGGACGCCGGCGATCGAATCGAGAATCGCACTATGACTGCCCGGACTGGAGGTGAGTTGAGACATATCGACCTCGCTGCTTGTTTCGGAGCCGCGGCTCAGGCCGGTCCGGCGTTGCGTCAGACCGCCTGATCTACAGCATTCCGAATCCTTTACGTAACACCCATTCCAGGGTGATAAGTAGCACAAACAGAACCATCGCCAGCGGCGCGTTCCACAGAAGTTGACTGTTGAACACCGGCACATCCACTGCGACACTGGGAATTTTAGCCAGTTCGGCACGCACTGCGGGAATCTCCGACGTATCCGCCAATATCAGCTTCTCCAGATTGACCTGATCTCCGGGATTCTGGGCCCGGTCACGCAATTTGGAGAGGATGGTGACGCGATCCACATCGGGCTGCACCAGTTCCAGCCTCGGAACCTTGACGACGACCGGCACATCCGCCGCCTCGCCATGATTCGCCAGCGCCGCAACACGGGCGACAAACTGCCCGACCTTGTCGGCGGTCCATGAGGCAATGTACAGATCCGTCTGGCCCTCCTGCCGCAGAAGCGCCTCCTGCCGGACGGCCTGTTCCGAACCATCTGCATTCTTTTGTACAAGTGTGACGCTCAACTGCTCGGGAAGTTGCTTCTGAAGATCGGGATCGAGCAACCGCAGGCTGACTTGGGTTTGCTCGCCGAGTTCGTATGCCGGCCGCATCACCGCCAAGGTGAACTGCCGCTGTCCCAGCTTGCGGGAGCGAGCCAGATAGCGAAGTTGCTGGATCCAGTAGGTGTCAAACACGGCTTCCCCCGTGTAGAAGCGCCATCGCCACGAATCATCGATCGCCGAGAACAATGTTCGGCCGCCGCCAAACCGCCCCAGCACCAGGATCGGCGCCTTGCGGGCATCCGGTCCGAGATCGTGCGGATGCTCGGCATAAACCTCGCCCACGCCGGGTTTGGCCGTAATTCCCCGGCAATACCAGAAGATCGGCTGGATTTCCTCCTTCAGATACTTGGCATTGCGGTCCTTGTCCTCGAAAAACCGGAACATCGTGGACTGCAGACCATCCTTTGTCAGCACGGGACGCCAGCCGAGAGTGATGGCGGCGGATTCGTCCGGCGGCGTGCGGGCGATGGACACCGGCAGGATGTGTTCGATCGGCGTATTGCGGAACGGACCGCCATACAGCACC
This sequence comes from uncultured Tepidisphaeraceae bacterium, assembly GCA_964433485.1. Lineage (GTDB taxonomy): Bacteria > Planctomycetota > Phycisphaerae > Tepidisphaerales > Tepidisphaeraceae > JANYKD01. Next base: position 14,241 of record CAYSSA010000131.1, read on the forward strand.
CCGCCCACTTCCTCG
>CAYSSA010000132.1:0-1257 GCA_964433485.1 uncultured Tepidisphaeraceae bacterium
ACCACACTTCGCCCAGCAGCGAGGATGCGCCGCCGATTTCGTGAGCGATCAGAACCCACCGCTTCCGATAGGCGTTGTATGCGATCGTGCCCGCATGTAGCGTCACCCGCCGGCCAGTCTCGTCCTTCAGCGCGAAGTATGCTTCCGCCTCCGTCAATTTACCGGCCTTGAGCAGTTCCTTCTGCTCCTTCTCGCGAATGGGTGCTGTGTCGCGTTTCCATCCCCAGCGCAGTTTCCCGTTGGCGTCGCGATCCAGCGCCGCTTCAACCGCTTTGCCGTAGCGCGATCCCGGTCGCAGGCATGTCCATGCCTCGTAGGCGCGCTGGTCCTGCACGGCTTTGAAGTCGGCCCGCACGCGGACAGATGTGTAGGGCGTGGGGAAGTACAGGTAGTCGGCATCCTTGTCTCGATAGCGAAAAGGCTGCGAGGAGGGGTACAGCGGCTCATCCAGCGGGAAAGCGGCCAAAGGTTCAAAAACCTGTTTCGCATCATCCCATAACAGCAACCCTCGCCCGGTGACTTCCGACAGACTCTTGTGATGCGAGTACTTGGCCAGCAGTCGTGGTCGCCCGCCCGGTTCAGGTAGGACCATCAGCGCGTCGATCCAGATCATACCCCCCCTTGGCAAGCCCGCGACCATGGGCTTTGTGTTGCCATCCTGTTGGACGAAGTAGGTGTAATCCACGCCCGAAGCCGGATCGAGTCCACCCCGCTCCGGCAATTCACTTGTGGCTCCAGTGGTCGAAAAATTGCCCAACGGATAATCCGGCCGGTTGGTATCGCCCCAGAACCAGTAAAGCTTGTCCTGATATACAATGGTCTGCACGGTGTCCTGGCCCGTGACACCACCGTTCAGAACCGGCTGCTTCAGCGGCGCCTTCAGCCCGGCTTTGATCGACTCCGCGTAGATTCCCTGCCCGGTAAGCCGATACAGCCGTTCCGCAATGTTGAGTCGTTTCAACCGAACAACGGTCTTCTTGCCGGCGGTCGTCTGTATCGCCAGTCCGCGATAGCCAAATCCGTCGGCCGGATATTCATAGCCGTGGCTGGAGATCAGGAAATGCACCTTGCGGTCCATCAGCCCCGGCTCATCCCAGGCGATGATACCCGCGCTGTCCGTGATGGCGCAGACGTTGCTCGTCGTGTACATCTCGACCAGCGGCACGCCTCGCCCGGTGGCCTCGTCAACGCATTGGATGACATGTGGTTCTGCGGCCGCAATACTGGCGGGCAAGAGCCAACAACCGCTGGCCAGCG
>CAYSSA010000132.1:1276-4944 GCA_964433485.1 uncultured Tepidisphaeraceae bacterium
GATACATCGGGGCTCCCGTGATTCCTCCAGCCACGCACCAAGCGATGGGGAGTTAACGAGAAGAATAGCAGTAGATGGCGGATCTGTGAACTTCAAGCCGACTGGCAAGCCCCCAGTGGCGTCATCACCTCCGCCGAAGGCGCGGAGGCAATCACATGGAATCACATCCCCATGGTGAATACCCTTCGTCGCAGGAGGTTCATCTCACGCCAATGGTCCCCATCATGAGCACCACCGCCGCCGCGACAAACACCATTATTCGCGCTATTTCCACAATGGCCGGCATGACGTATTGACGCATAGTGCCTCCGAAAGTAGCTCCTGCATTTACTCAAATCGTCATTCTTCGGCCCACTCCTTGATTTGTTTCCCGACGACCCGAAAAAACAAGTGGCCAATAGACCGGTAGTCTCTTTGAATGCAACTTCAGGAGCCCCCCATGTCTATTACCCGACTCTTTGCCAGTCTCATCTCGGTTGGTTTTGTGGCCGGTGCACTTGCGCAAAATGCCAGACCCCTTGCCCAGCATCCGGACAATCCACATTACCTGCTGTTTCGCGGCACGCCGGTCGTGCTGATCACCTCCGGCGAGCACTATGGCGCCGTACTCAACGGGGACTTCGACTTCATCCCATATCTTGACGAACTAAAGGACAAAGGATTGAACCTCACGCGAACCTTTTCGGGAACCTACCGCGAGAACCCGGCCGCCTTTGGCATCACCGACAACACCCTCAGCCCCACCAACTATGTCTGTCCCTGGGCCGGCGACGGCAAGGGCAAGTATGACCTGACTCAGTTCAACCCGGCCTACTGGGACCGATTGAAGAAGTTCATTGGTGAAGCCGGCAAACGCGGCATTGTCGTCGAATATGTCCTGTTCTGTACCCTCTACAACGACGACCTCTGGAAGATCAACCCGCTGCACGAGCAGAACAACACCAATGGCGTCGCCAAGGGCGTCGGCCGGCGTGAAGTCTTTACGCTCAAGCACAAGGACATCACGGCCGTTCAGGAGGCATTCGTCCGAAAGGCGGTCGCCGAATTGCGCGATTTCGACAACGTCTATTTCGAAATCTGCAACGAGCCCTATTTCGAGAACGTCACCGACCAGTGGCAGGCGCATATCGCCCAGACACTTGCCGACGCTGAGAAGGATCTGCCCTTCAAGCACCTGATCGCCCAGAACATCGCCAATGGCAGGAAGAAGGTGGACAAGCCCAATCCGCTGGTCAATATCCTCAACTTCCACTATGCCACGCCGCCGGACACGGTGGATGAGAATTACGCCACCGGCCGGGTGCTCGGCGATGATGAAACCGGTTTCCGCGGCAAGGAGGACGTGACTTATCGGACCGAGGGTTGGGAGTTCATCCTGGCCGGTGGCGCCATCTACAGTTCGCTCGACTATTCCTTTACGCCCAAGACGCCGGCCGGCACGCTTCGCGACTACAAGAGCCCCGGTGGCGGCAGCCCCGAACTTCGACAACAACTCGGCCACCTCCGCCGGTTCATCGAGAGCTTCGATCTGGTGAAGCTCAAGCCCATGAACGGCATCATCCGAAGCGGTCAGGTCACACTGCCTCTGGTCGGCGGCAAAACGCAGAACTCCAGCGTCCGCATTCTCGGTCAGGTGGGCAAGGAATACGCGATCTACATCCGCGGGGGCACATCGGCCCGGCTGGAACTCGACGTGCCGTCGGGAGACTATACCGTGCAATGGCTCAGCCCCCGCACCGGCCAGTGGGAGAAGACGGACAACATCGAGGCAACCGGTTTTCCGGTGCGCCTTGCCTCACCGAATTATACCGAGGACATCGCGGCGAAGATCGTGCGGAAGTGAGTTTGGAGTACCGCCCTCAACCAGCCTGGTACCCCTGCAAATAACAGGGCCGGCCTGATCGGCCGGCCCGTGTTCTTTCTGGCCTTTTGCTCAAAGGTTCATCAGGGTGTCTGTATCTCCATCATGAAGATCTTCCCTTCGTCGCGCAGCACGATCGAGCGCAGCGACTTGCTGTCCTTTTCCCAGATGATCCTCGCGCCCCGCAGCGAACCGCCGTGCTCCGCCGTTTCCATCTTGTCCACTACGAAGAATGGCGTCAGCTTCTTGTCTTCGCCCTTCTCGCGGCGGGCCTCGTAGGCCAGGTGGTTGCCGTCCGGGCTGAACGACATGGTGCCTTCCACGATGCCGGCGTAGTTCTTGCCTTCCACGTTGTCCAGAACCACAAAGGCGTTCTTGTCACGGAAGGCGATGTATGCCATGTGTTTCCCGCCTTCGCTGAAGATCAGGCTTGAGACTGCCTGATAGCCAACGCCCTCGACATTGTTCACCACGGCGTAAGTGCGGTTGTCCCGACGCGCCAGGTATGCGAACTGTTTTGAATCCGGGCTGAACTGCGCCGCGCGCAGATCCTCGTATTCGGCCCCGCCAATGCCGTCGATCACCGCCGTGAAACGCTTGCCCTTGTTATCCGGCAGATCCTTGGCGATCACAAAAGCCGCACGCTTGGAATCCGGGCTGAACATCAGAGAGTTCAGAACGATCTGCTCGTACGGCCGGCTCTCTTCACCGTCGATCACATAGAATGTCGCGCCCTTGTCCTGGTCCTTGGCGACCCGACCAGCCAGATAGGCCACACGCTTGGAATCCGGGCTGAAACGCACTGTTTCGCCCAGAATCCGGTCGTATGTCTTGGCCTCTTTGCCGTCGATATAGATTTTCGCCGACTTGGCGTCTCCTACCACAAAAGCGGTCCGCTGGCTGTCGGGCGAGAAGAACACCCGCCCGGCATTGGCGGCCTCGACCGCTTCCTTGCCGTCGATGACCACGACGGCCTTGGCAGTCTCGCCCTTGCCCTTGACTGCGCCAAAGGCATAACGGGTGCTGTCGGGGCTCCAGACAAAGCTTGCCCCGTTGACAGCGTCATATTCGGCCGTCGGTTTGTTGTCGATCAGGAAATACATCTTCTCCCCGGATCTCACTGCATACGCCCATCGTTTGCCGTCCGGGCTGAAGACCAGATTGCCGACATCGTCGTATTCCTTGCCGTCCTCGCCATTGATCACCACGAAGTTCCTGCCGCCGCTCTTGTTCTTGGCGAAAAAGGCGAACGACTTGCCGCCGGGAATTGCGAACAGGTCCGACTTGATGATCTCGTGATAAGCCTTGCCTTCCACGCCCCCGATCACCGGATACATCCCCTTGCTGTCCTGCACCACATAGGCGCACACCGAGGAATCGGCCGAGAACGTCAGGCTGTTGGCCACCACCCAGTCGTACTCCTTCTCATCCTTGCCATTGACCGCGACCACGTACTTGTCCACGGCCTTGCCATTGACCGTGTTTGTGACCTTTCTCAGCACCGCCACATTGCGATTATCGGAACTGATCGACAGACTGCGCGCGTCCTTGCTGGGCAGTTGGCCCAGGGCGGTCTCCTTGATGGTTAAGCCGGTCGCCGCCGGTGCCGCCGCCGGAGCGGCCGGTTCCGCAGCCTGCGAAATACCCGCAAATGCGGCCAGAGTCAGCGAAACCCCCAACGCGAGGGCTCTGGGAAATTTGGTCATGGGCTTTCTCCTGTCTTAATGAGACTATTGATCGACTGCATATGTTTGATCGGCATCCGACGGCATCGGCATCATAACGAATTGTCCGACAAGTGTTAACT
>CAYSSA010000132.1:4954-14108 GCA_964433485.1 uncultured Tepidisphaeraceae bacterium
ACGATTGCGCAGGACATCTCCCCGCTCGACACCAGCGTGCCAAACCAACCGCAGCCAAATGTCCGCGATGGGCCCCGCCTCGTTTGTCGTCCGTTCCTGGACTTCCTGGAACAGTAGCCGGTTTATTGGGCCCAGTCCTTCATGGCGCGAATAACATCTTCTCCCACGCCGGCATCGCGCATGGCCCGTTCGTCGCCGCTTCTCATGCTTGATCCGCCTCGCTGGATCCGGTCGATGATGATGTCGTCCTTGACGCCTTGCCGGGACCACTGCATGACGTCGGCGCTGGTGACTCGTTGTGATGCCGGCTGGGCGGCGCTGCTGGACCGCGCCGCGGCCTTATCGCGTTCCCGCTGATCCTTCTTGTCCATTTCGTTGCCGACAATGTAGCCGCCCACGGTGCCCACCGCCGCGCCGATCAGCGCTCCTTCGCCTGCGCGCGAACGAGACAGCGATCCGATGCCCGCGCCAATCGCAGCCCCGCTCGCACCGCCCACCAGCGCCCCGGTCTGAGCCTTGGTCTCGCAGCCGGCGGAATACAGGCCCATTGCGACCACAAGTGCCAGGGCGGATATTGTTTGTGTCTTGCCGTTCATGACTGACTCCTTCATTGGATGACGAACGCCACCTGCATTCAGTGGACATTATACGCCGGTCAATGTTAGTTCAAACAGCATGCAGGCCACCCGCCGGATGCCAGCGGCGCGTCTGCAAGAAAAGAACGGTTTCGCTGGGTGGATTCAGATTCCCCCGTCAGTCCGTATCCTCGCGAACCCAGTTCCCCGCCTCGGCCGGGATGACGGACTCGGGGCCAAGGGCCATGTCCTTGTTCAACGTCTTGATGACCGCTCTGGGAGAAGTATGGACCGAGATCTGCATCTGCTGGCTCCAGAGTCGGGCCTGGTGCTTCTCGATCTGGCCCTGCAGCGTCAGGATCCGATGGCGCAAATCCAACTGCTGCTGGCGAAGTTGCAGGGCAATGGCGCCGATCACCAGCGAACAGACTACGCATATCAGGAGCTTGAGCATGGGGAGGTCCGTAATAAGAAGGACGAAGGATGAATAATCCACGACTTGTTCATCCTTCATCCTTCATCGCTCATCGCTGCCTCTACCGGGTGGCGACGGCTCGGGTGGGAATCTTCAGTTTCATGTTCGGCTGAAGCAGTTCCTTGCCCTTAAGTACATCCTGGTTGAGCGTCTTGATCTGGTCCACGGTCGCCTTGCTCTGGCTGCCGCACTGATCCCGGGCAATCTTCCAGAGCGTGTCGCCAGGCCGCGTGGTGTAACTGGTGGTTGCCAGCTCCTCACGCGGGGCAGCGGGGCCGCCGCGCAGGTCTGTGCGCTCCGGGTTCACCAGCGGAATCAGGCCCGATCGGCCGGGACCGGACTCACCCCGCGCAACGCCCCGGGCGTTGGGATCCGGAACAATGTAGACCTCCCCGACGACGATCCGGTTCGGATTGGCTCTAAGGCCCGCGTTGAGATTGATGATCTTGTCGCGGTTGGCGTTGGTGTTGGCGCCGAGGAACTTGGCCGCCAGTTTGGATACGGTATCACCGGCCTTGGCTTCGTATAACGCCGTGCCGGGCGGAAGGGTGATGTCGGGATCGTTGTCGCGGGGCTGGTCCGGACGGGGCGTATCCGCATTGTCCCGGTTGCCGGGGATCGGTCGAATGTCGTTGGGGTTTCCCGGCGTTGTGGTTCGGCCGCCGTTGGGGTCCAACGGCGTCAGGTTGCCGTTGGCGGCGCCGTTGTCGCGCGGACGAGGCGATGGCTGGGTGCGGTCGGCCTGCAAACGACCGCCCGGCTCGATGGGGTTGTCCAAACGGATTTCGCGGTCAGTCCCGCGACGGACGCCCGCGCCGGGCGTGAGGGTGGATCGTTCGGCGGCCGCGTTGCCATCGGCGAACTGCGGTCTGGGCGGGCGGTTCACGCTGGAGAGGTGATCCGACACCAGTACGCCGATGACAATGATGAACGCCAGTCCGACGACCAGACCAATCTTTGTTTCCCGAGTCATAACTACCTCCGTCGGCAATACGCCGCGTCGGCCGTTCCCTGTTTTCAGCACTTCTCCACAGCGCGGAGCTTGGCCGACCGGCTCCGCGGATTGCGGGCGGTTTCGGCCTCTGAAGGAACCACAGGCTTGCCTGTCAGGATGCGTACTGTGCCGGCCTGCTCCAACGACCGAAACCGCTGCTTCACCACTCGATCTTCCATCGATTGGAAGCTGATGATTACCAACCGCCCCGCTTGTCGGAGGACTGTCGCCGCCAACTCGATCAATCGCTCCAAGTTCTCCAACTCGCGATTGACATGCATCCGCAGGGCCAGAAACGTCCGGGTTGCCGGGTCGATCCGCTCGGGGGCTCCGCCCCGCCTGGGTATCGCCGCTCGCACGATCTCTGCCAGACGTCCGGTATTCACAATCGGCGAAATACGCCTCGCTTCCACAATCTTTCTGGCAATACGCCTGCTGTAACGCTCCTGGGCCAGTTCGTACAGGACGTTGGCAAGGGTCTCCTCGTCCATTCTATTGACCACTTCGGCAGCCGATGGTCCGTATGATGGATCCAGCCGCATGTCCAGCGGAACATCCCTCGAAAAAGACATTCCGTACTCGTCCTCAAATAATTGGTTGGTGCTGACCCCCAAGTCGGCCAGAATCCCGTCCGCCGCTTTCACGCCGGCGGCCGCCAGAACATCGTCGATCTGGGCGAAGTTGGCATGAAAGAACCGGCAGAGTCTCCCATCCAGCCTCTGCCGGGCATATTCAAGGTTGCGTTGATCGGCGTCAATCGCCAAGAGCATTCCGCCGGGGTCAATCCTTTTCACGATCTCGGCGGCGTGTCCTCCCCGACCAAGCGTGCAATCAACAATGACCTTGCCCGGAGCGGGCATGAGACAGGCGAGCGTTTCCTCGACCAGAACGCTGTCGTGTCCGGTCGCCGGATGCTCCATAAGTTATTTCTCCATAAGCGATTAGGGGCATTATTCTGGGTGTTTGGCCAGGGCTTGAGCCCCGTGGCGTTGGTGATCCAACACATGCGAAATGACAGAACGGCGATAAAGGATCACAGACATAACCCCCTGCGAAAGTTTGCACTTGCTTGGGGACTGCCATCAGGTTATACTCTTGTAAGGCAGTGCGGAGTCGGGCATCATGCCCTTGCGGCGCTGGAACGCCTCAAGCCCCGTCCGTGGGATGACTCCGCTCTACCTCGGCTGACTGCAAGCCACCTGTTAGCCAGTACACAAGGTGGCCTGCCAGATAGGGCAATCCGTTGCGCTTCTGGCGACTGCTCCTCGCGATTCCTCCTGTTCGGCCTCCGTGCCGACGGGATGAATCTTCCTTCCCATTCGTTTGGCTGGACCTCTGCGGCGATCAGGCATCCTTGCTCGACGCCGATCAGAGTCCCGGCGTGACGTCAGGCTTTTTCAATGGAGTCCTTCCATTCCCTATGACGTGCAGACATCCCATCCTTGCGAATACCAGTCGTGAATCTTCCATGACCCACGGCCCAAACGTGTTCTTTTCAGGCTCAAGCGGCCGTGTGCCCGGCTCTGTTCTTCATCCGGTAAGCCAGATATCCGGCACGGTCCCAAAGTTCGAGGTGATCAAGCACTCCAACCAGCGTCACTTCACGCGGCAGCTCAAAATCCTTAATGATCTTCTCGGGGATCAGGATGCGGCCCTGCCTGTCCATTTCCACCTTCGCAACATCGCCAAACAAGCGATGATTTGTGTCGATCTGCTCAAGCGGCGGCGTCAGCGATACCGAGCGCCCGGCCGCCTGGGCCTCGTACAGCTTCTCACACCAAAGCCACGGGCGACCGTTTCCACCAAACACCATGTAAAACGCTTCACCATCGACAGCCGGATCAAACGCCCTGCGCAACTCAGCCGGGATCAAGAGACGATTTTTATCGTCGACGATCAAATCGTAGTTGCCGTATAACAGCTTCAAGGGCTTTTGTCCCACTGGCCATGAATTACGTGGGGGATTTTACCACTTTTACCCACTCATGCAAGAGAAATCTCGTCTTTTCGGATTTTTGTCCAAGAAAATCGCTTCGGTTAGCCGATATTGGTCGCTTATCCACAATTTATCAACAGCGGCTTCCGAAAACGGGGGATAGGGCATGTGGATAGCAGGTGAATAACCTGACGTATTTCGGATATTCTCAGCGGTGGGCCAATTTCGGTTTTTGCGGGTTAAGATTGTCCCTTATGCCTTTCCCTCGACGTTCCAGTCTGCGCCGTTATTTGGACTATCGCAATCGCCTTCGTGAGCGCGCTCGGCGTGGCGAACTGCGCCATGAGTACGGCACCATGGACGGCCGGGTCAAATCTAACCGGCGTACCCGCTCATTTGTGCCGCTGTTCTGGTCATTTGTAGCCCTGCTACGCGGCCATCGGCTGAAGCTGGTCGCCGCGTTGTTGACTTTGACGATCGCGACAATTCTGGGGCTTGCGCCACTCTATGGGACCAAGTTGGTGGTGGACAACGCGCTGGATGCCCGGCCGCTACCGCCTCGGCTCAGGGAACTGGGTCTACCGGAACAGCCGCGATTGCTGCTGGCGGTTGTGGGCGTGGGGATGATCGCGTTGACGATTGCGTCCATCAGTTTCTCCATCTGGAGCCGCTGGCAGGCTACGCGGATTACCAAGCGCGTGCAGGCGGGCTATCGCCGGTACGTCTTCGATCACGCGGTGCGCCTGCCCCTGCACCGCGTGTATGACCTGAAGTCGGGCGGAGTGGCGTCGATTCTGCGCGAAGACGCCGGCGGCGTGGGCGATCTGGTATTTTCGCTGATTTACAACCCCTGGCGAGCGATCATTCAGTTGCTCGGATCGTTGGTGATGCTGGCGATGGTGAACTGGAAACTGCTGGTCGGCGCAGTTGTGTTGTTGCCGACAGTCTGGCTGACGCATCGAACCTGGATCGGACGGATTCGCCCGCTGTTTCGCGATATCCGCTCGACGCGGCAGGGGATTGATGCTCACGCCACCGAGTCCTTCGGCGGCATGCGGGTGGTGCGGGCATTCGGGCGGCAGAAGTCCGAGTCAGCCGCGTTTACCACCGGCAATCACCTGATGGCCCGGCAGGAGCTGCATGCCTGGTGGTGGATGCGCGGAATTGACATTGCGTGGTCGATCCTGATTCCGTCGGCGTCGGCGCTGTTGTTGTGGTTCGGCGGTTCAAAAGTGCTGGCGGATCAGGCGCTGGTGCGGCAGGGCTTGCTGGATACGCGGTCAGCGTTCACCACCGGCGATCTGGTGTTGTTCCTGGCTTATCTGACTGCATTGCTTGGTCCGATCGCCACGCTTGCCGAATCGGCTACGGGCCTGCAGAACCAGTTGGCGGGTCTGGACCGCGTTCTCGATCTTCTGGAAGAGCCGGTGGAATTCGCCGGGACATCGTCCAGCATCATGTTGAAGAAGCAGGAAGTTCGCGGCCGGATCACACTGGACAGGGTGTCGTTCTCCTATCCGAAATCCGGCCCTGCGGGCGGCGCCGGGAGCGCGCCCGCAGACCAGGCCGAAACGGTGCTGCGCGATATTTCCTTCGATGCCGAGGCCGGTCAGACCATCGCGCTGGTGGGTCCATCGGGCGCCGGCAAGACGACATTGTGCAACCTGATTGCGCGATTCTACGATCCGACGTCGGGCGCGGTGTTGCTTGACGGCGAGGATCTGCGGAATATCGACGTGGGCTCGTATCGCCGGCTGCTGGGGATCGTGGAGCAGGACACGTTCCTGTTCGATGGAACGATCGCGGAGAACATCGCCTACGGGCGGCGCGATGCCAAACGGCGGGAGATCGAGGAGGCGGCGCGACGGGCCAGCGCGCATGAATTCATCTCGCGTCTGGAAGGGGGCTACGACACGATGATCGGCGAACGCGGAGTGAAGCTCTCGGGCGGCCAGCGCCAGCGATTGACCATTGCCCGGGCCATTCTGGCGGACCCCAGGATTCTCATTCTGGATGAGGCGACTTCAAACCTGGACACGGAGTCCGAAAGGTTGATTCAGGCAAGCCTGGCGGAGCTGATGGCCGGCCGGACCTGTTTCGTGATCGCGCATCGTCTGTCCACGATTCGGAACGCGGCGCGCATTGTGGTGATCGAGGGCGGCCGGATCGTGGAACAGGGAACACACGAGGAGTTGATGTCGCGATCAAGCCGATACCGTTACATGGTGGAGTTGCAGACGCATCCGCCGGCGCCTGTGATTCGGCCGCATTCACCGCCGGCCAGGCGCGATCCGGAAGAGGATTGACATCGCCAACCCCGGCGCGAGCCTCGCCGGGAAGCGACCAGGATTCGGTCCGGCGCGTATGGCGTTGGCGACCAGAGCATCTTGGGTGTGAGGACCATACTTCGCAAGGCGGTTGTGCCGATAATGGGTCCATGCGTCGCTGGTCCAAATGGCTCTGGCAATTCTGTTCCGTGCTCGGATTGGTCGGGCTGATGATCGTCGGAGCGTTTGGCATGTTTCGAAGTCAGAAGCCCATTGCAGCAATCAGCGAGAACGACTCAAGTGTCGCTCCCGCTACCGTTGCCGATCGCGTCGGGCAGTATGGGGAGCAGGCGAGGGCTCGCTGGCGGCCGATGTTTGAGGCGGCCGGCGTTGCCTATCCGCCCAGGGAAGTCGTGCTGGTCGGATTGAAGCTGGAGAAGAGGCTGCTGATCCATGCCGGCGATGGAACGCGGCGGCCGGCACTGGTCCGGGCGATGTCCATTCTGGCGGCGTCGGGCACGCTTGGCCCGAAACTACGCGAGGGCGACCGGCAGGTTCCCGAAGGGCTGTATCGCATCGACTGGCTCAATCCCAACAGCCGCCATGTGCTTTCCATGCACATCAATTACCCCAACGAACAAGACATGCAACAGGCGAGGGCGGAAGGCCGCGACCAGCCGGGCTGCGATATCATGATCCACGGCGGGTGTACTTCGATCGGCTGCCTGGCCATTGGCGATGAGCCCTCCATCGACCTGTTCATTCTGGCCGCCGATACCGGCATTGACAACATCCGCGTCATTCTCTCGCCGGTCGATTTCCGTGTACGCGGCCTGCCGCCCGACCGCCCTCCAGCGCCTGCGTGGACCGTGCCACTGTACGAACAGATCGCCAGTGAATTGAGGCGGTTGCCGCGATTCTCAACCGAGCCGGCGAAACCGGGTATGTGATGTGCTTGTCGTCGTGTCGGGTATGCCGATATACGGCTGCAGGGGCTGGATGCAAGCTGAGTAAAGAAGCTGATCCAGCCACAGACGAACACGGATGCACACAGGGTTGATTGCCAGCGCTGGCGGGAGCCTCTCGCAGCCGGGGAATGGCCAAGTCGATCAGCTACAGCAAGGGTCTCGGTCATGTCGGGTGGAGATGCCTCGCCTGGCTCGGAATGACCGGTGGAGCGGGACGCCTTGCGACGACGGCGTGTCCCCACACTGCGATGGGCTACTTTCCCTTGCCTTCCAGGCGTTTCGCGAGGCGCAGCAGCGTCTCCCGTTCGGGGCCGAACTTGGCGGCAATTGTCTTGGCCAGTAGTGAAGGGCACAGGAGCAGCACCAGCGGGCTTGTCAGGCTTTGTTCCTCGGCCACCCTGATGAGTTGCGTCAGTTCATCAGACTTGAGCGCAAGTGCCCGCCCGACTTCCCTGGTCAGCCGGCCCTGGTGATTGATTGTCCTGGGCACCGCCTGTCGGCGATACCACACATGCAGGATCATGAGCACGACCAGCAACACCGCCGCCAGGATCAGCAGGGCAACGAGGCGGCCGGTGCTCGGGGTTTCGGTAAGGCTTTCGCGGGTGGAGCGATAGAAATCTTCGAGCGTCATTTGCGCCAAGGGCGGGATCATAGGGTTCTCCGGTGCTTAACCTGCCTTGGACTGTTGATCGCCGAGCATGTCGGACACGCCGCGCAGGACGTGCATCGCATATCGCCGCACGCGCATATTCGGATCGTCCTTGGCCAACCGGCCCACTTCGTTGAGCATCTGCCACCATCCGATCTGCCGCAGTGCCCAGAGCGCCGAGATTCGATGGTCGGCGCGGTCGTCTTGCAGCATCCCGGCAAGCTGCTGGGAGGCGGTGCCGATCTTCATGCGGTGGAGAGCGCGGATGGCGTTGGCGCGTTCGCGGCTGGCCGAGCTTCGGGCTCTTTGCGTGAGAACGGGCACGAACTCGACACGGCGGCGCGACTCCAGGACCTCGATGGCGTTGGCCCGCACGCGGGGATCGTCGTCGTTGAGCACATGTTCGAGGATGCGGTCCGGGGAAACCGCCGGCAGATGGGCCAGCAGCATAACTGACTTGCTCCGCACTCGCGGGTTGGGGTCCGTACACAACGCCAGCAGGGTTTCGGACACCTGTTCGGCCACGCCGAGGTCCTGGGCCATCGAGATTGCCTTGAGCCGCTGCGCCACGGGCCCGCCGCGCATGCGGCGTTCGAGCATTGTGGCCGCTCCCGGCACCAGCTTGAGCATGGCGCGGCCTGCCAGCCGGCGTGTCTCGCGCTCCATGCGATCATAGCGATCCCAATAGGTTTCGAAGCCTGTTCGGCCGACACTGCGCCCGATGACTCGTCGGACCGATTCGGGCACGCCGGCCCCCATCAGTTGCATCAGAACGTTTTCGAAATCCGGCGGACGCCGGCGGATGAACTCGCGGGCGGCGAGCCTCGCCAGACGTTCGTCGGGATCACTGATCATCGAGCGAATCAGGTCGACCGAAGCCCCGTGGCCGCGCGACATCGCAAGGCGCAGCAACCCGAGCCGACCGGCGGCATGGTCCGGCAACTGCAGGCGGATTTTCTCGAGTTTCTGGTCCTGAACGACATCGTGGAGGCCCGAGGCCGCCACCCAATGGGCGATGCGTACGGCGTCATCGCCGTCGCGCTTGGCCAGTTCGGGGCTGATATCGTCCTCGCCGCACCAGGGTCCGCGGGTGACCTGCCTCATGCAAATCTGCAACTGATGGTCCTTGAGCCAGTGGGTGCGAGACAGAATGGCGTCGAGGGTCGCCGCTTCGGTGATATGTCCGAAGATGATTGGAAACGCCGCGCGCACCTGTCCGTGGGCGGCCGCCAGCAGGAAAGCGTCGGCGTAGTCGCTCTCCGGGGGTTGTTGAGGGCGGCGGAGCAT
>CAYSSA010000133.1:0-10387 GCA_964433485.1 uncultured Tepidisphaeraceae bacterium
GACATTCACGTTGGCAACGTGACGCTCTACCACTGAGCTACACCCGCGTGGCTACTTCATTTGCGGAAATATTACACCATCCATCGGTTATTGCAAGTCCCGGGTTCAAGTCGATAACGAGGAAGCGGACGTACTGAATTCCGTCACTCCTTCACCGGTCGGTCAAATGCCTTGCGCCCATGAAATGCCCCGGGTGAGTGAACGCGACAATTGGCGGCTACAGGTTCGGCGGGGCTTGCCCTATAATGCACGCGTGCATCGCCGCAGCATCCATCAGCTTTCGCCGTCGCTCGTCAACCGCATTGCGGCTGGGGAGGTTATCGAGCGGCCGGCGTCCGTGGTCAAAGAACTGGTGGAGAATGCCATCGACGCGGGGGCGACCGACATCACAATTGAGACCGAGGACGGCGGGCGCGACCTCATCCGAATCATCGACAACGGCTTGGGGATTCCACCGGAAGAGTTGCCGCTGGCCTTTGCGCCTCACGCCACGAGCAAACTCACCTGCGACGACGATCTCTTCAACATCGCCACCATGGGTTTTCGCGGCGAGGCGCTGGCGTCCATTGGCTCGGTTTCTCATGCGCGCATTCTTTCGCGCACGGCTGATTCCGAAGCAGCGTGGGAAATCCATAATCGGGGTGGTGTCGTTTCGGATCCGCAGGCGGCGGCCGGTAACGTCGGCACGATCGTCGAGGTGCGGCATCTCTTCCACAACGTCCCGGCCCGCCGCAAGTTCCTCAAGGGAGCGGCGACCGAATCGGGCCACATTTCCGACATTGTATTGCGGCTGGCGCTGCCACATCCCCATATCGCGTTTCGGCTGCTGTCCGGCGGGCGAAAATCATTGGATTTACCGGCCGCCGTCGATCCCGAGCAGCGGCTTCTGGCTGCCTGGCCGGACGAGTTTCACGATCAGCGCCTGTCCCTCGAGGCTCGCGACGCGGAAATCCGCATCAGAGGTATCATTGGATTGCCGGAAACGGCCAACCCCACCGCGCGACACCAGTATTTCTATCTCAATGGCCGGCATATCCGCGATCGCTTTATTCAACATGCGTTGCGCGAGAGCTATCGTGGCCTGACCGAGCCTGGACGGCAACCAGCGGCTATTTTGCTGATCACCATGCCGCCGCAGGATGTCGATGTGAACGTTCATCCGACGAAGTCTGAGGTTCGCTTCCGCGATTCCGGCCGGCTGCATGGCCTTATTCTCACCTCGGTCCGCGAGCGATTGCTGGGATCGGACCTGACACCGGCGGCCATCCCAAGACCTGCTGAGACCCCATCCCAACAGGCGACGCCGGATATGCGGGCCAAGCTGGCGGAGTTTTTCAAGACGGCATATGCACCAACGCCACAGCCTGCGGCAACCCAGTCGAGCAGCACACCCGCGCCGGCGGCGCCCGGCCCGGCGGCCGAGTCATCGCTGCCGCTGCCGGCGTCGCCCCCGACCTTCACCTCGACGCCAACGCGCTCGCTGCCGTCGGTGACGCCGTCGCAGACCCCGGCCATTCAGCTCCACAACAGCTATCTGGTGACGGAGACGGAGGATGGGTTGCTCATCATCGACCAGCATGCGCTTCACGAGCGGATCATGTACGAGGAGTTGCTGGCGCGGCTCTCACGCGGGCCATTGGAGTCTCAGCGGCTGTTGATCCCCGAGGTGGTCAATGTGTCGGCGCGACAACTGGCGCTGCTGGAGCAGATTCAGCCGCTGCTGGGGCGGCTGGGCATCGAGGTGACGTCATTTGGACCGGGAACGATTGCCATACAGGCGTTTCCGAGTTTTCTGGACAAGCTTTCGCCCGCGCAATTTGTGAAGGATATGCTGGATAAGGGGGAGCAGGAACAGCTCGACATGCATCAGGAGGAACTGCTGCATGACATTCTGGACATGATGTCGTGCAAAGCGGCTATCAAGGCGGGCGACCCGCTGACTCCGCAGGAAATCGAGGCGCTTCTGCACCGGCGCGACCTGGTCGATCGGGCCAGCAATTGCCCGCACGGCCGACCGACAACGCTGCGGTTGTCGTTGCGTGATCTGGAGAGACAGTTCAAACGGACGGGTTTTTAGAACGGATCAAGGTTATGGGAATCGCTTGTCTGATTGTGAAAATGGACCTGCTCCGGTACGCGATGTAAACTTATCACCAAAGTGCCATATCTGTATCCGCTCATTCTGGATATTGCCGCGCACCCCGTTGTGATTATCGGAGGTGGCAAGGTGGCCGTGCGCAAGGCCAAGGGCCTGCTGGCGGCCGGAGCGGAGTGCGTAACGGTTGTATCTCCGGAGGTAGACGCGGAAATGCCCGCAGGCGTCCGGCAGATTCCGGAGATGTTCCCGGACCATCTGGAAGGCGCAACACTGGTGTTCGCCGCCACCAATCAGCCGGCGGTGAACCAGGCGATCGTCCTGGAATGTCGGCGAAGGGGCATTCTGGTGAACCGGGCGGATGTGGACGATGAGACATCGGGCGATTTCACGACTCCTGCGCTGATGCGAAAGGGAGAACTGCTGGTCACGGTATCGGCCGGCGGAAGCGCGGCTCTTGCGTCGAGGGTGCGAGATGAGATTGAAAATGGCCTGGATGAACAATGGGTCGCTCTGGCCGAGGCACTGGCCAGTGTACGCCCGATGATGCGGCGACAGAAACAACTGACGCAGTGCCAGAGGGCCGGCATCCTGCGAGAGATTGCCGGAGAAACGGGTCGGGACATCGTAGCGCGTGAAGGCGCGGAGGGCATCCTGCGGTGGATTGAGAACCGAATTGCCGAGATTCGGCCGGAGTCGTCCGAACCCCCACGGTGTTGATATGCCCGATATTGGTCAACTTGCTCTGCTCTGCGTCGCGGTGGCCTGCCTGGTGGCGGGGGGCATCGTCTCCTTGCTGCACCGCGACAAGGACACCCTGACTCGCTGGCGCATTCTGCGCTGGTGCAGCGCCGGGGCGATTGTGTCGGCCGTCGGCGTCATCATTCGGCATTACGCGGCATCGGCGCACTGGCAGCCGGTTTCGGACAACTTCGAGGCATTGATCTGGCTTGGGGTCCTCATTGCCGGTTTTGTGCTGTACATGCAGTCGATCAAGCCGATCGTCGGGCTGGACTGGTTTCTGATGCCGGCGGCGATGGGATTGCTGGTGGCCGCCGGAGTGGTCGCCAAGCTGGACTACAAAGCCTATCACCCGATTGTCGACAGTGTCTGGTACTGGGTGCATTATGTCACCAGCTACGGCGGCACCGCATGTTTCGTGGTGGCGGCCGCCGGCGGGGCGATGTATGTCATGTCCGTCGCCCGTCTTCGCAAGAAGCTGTCGGCCCTGCCCATGACCGGTTCGCTGGAGCGACTCGAGCGCATCATGATGACCTATGTGACGCTGGGCTTTGCACTCCTGACGATCGGGTTGCTGACGGGGCTGGTGATTGTGCTTAAACAGCGCGGCACGCCGCCGATGGCGAAAGTCGTGCTGTCTTCGGCGACATGGCTGCTCTACGCCATAGTCATGCATGCTCCGATCAACCCGAGATTCCGCGGCCGGAGGGCCGCCCTGCTTTCGGTGATGGGAATTGTTCTGGTCTTCGGCACGCTGGTGGCCGCGCAGTTCGTTCCCGGAGGTGGCCGCTGATGCAACGCCTGCTGCTTGTGGGACTGAATCACACCACCGCCCCGTTGCCGATACGGGAGAAACTCGTATTCAGCGGGCAGCAGCGGAACCTGGCGCTGCAGGCGTTCCGCCAGCGGTTTCATGAGGCGGAGGCGGTGCTGCTGTCCACGTGCAACCGAGTGGAACTATACGTAGCCAGGGCGCTGCACGGACATCCGCGAGATGATGAGATGGTCGATTTCCTCGCCGCATACCACGCTCTTCCGGCGGCGGAAGTCGCACCGCACTGCTATCGCAAGGCTGACCGGGAGATGGTGCTGCACCTGTTCTCGGTGGCCTCCTCACTGGATTCGATGGTCCTGGGGGAGACTCAGATTATTGGCCAGGTGCGGGATGCCTACGAACTGGCACAGAGCGAGTCAACGGTGGCCGGGGCGCTCAATCCGCTGTTTCAAAAGGCCATTGCCGTAGGCAAGCAGGTCATCAGCCAGACAAAACTGGCCGAGGGACATGTGTCGGTGGCCTCGGTGGCGGTGGATTACGCCAAGCGCATCTTCGATCACTTCGCCGACAAGACCGTGCTGTCCATCGGGGCTGGCAAGATGGCCACACTGGTACTGCAGAGCTTTCAGATTCTCAAGCCGGGCAGACTGCTGGTGTGCAACCGCGACAGCAGCAAGGCCGCTGAACTGGCGACGCGCTTCTCGGGAACGCCGGTGCCATACGACGCGCTGGCGAAACATCTTGTGGCGGCCGATGTGGTGGTGACCTCCACCGGTGCGCCGCGCGCGATTATCACGCGGGAAATGTTCGAGTCCATTCACCGGCAGAGACGCTATCGGCCGGTGTTTCTGATCGACATCGCGCTGCCGCGGAACATCGAACCGGCCGTCGGCGAGATGGACAACGTCTACCTGTACAACATCGACGACCTGCAAAAGGTGGTTTCGGCGGCGCATACGCTGCGTGCGTCAGCGGTGTCCGATGCCAGGGGAATTGTGCAGTCGCAGGTTGACGAATTCCTCGCGTCGCAGCGCAGCCGACAACTGGGCCCGCTGATCGAGACCCTGTACCAGCGCTATCACGACATGGCGATCGACGAGGTTGCCAGAACCGTGCGCAAGCTGGGTCAAACCGGACCTGGTGAACGCGAGCGCCTGGAGGAACTGGCCAGGCGCATCGTCAACAAGCTGCTTCATGAACCGGTGAAGACCATCCGCAATTCCGAGGGGATTGCCACGCCGTCCGATCAGACGATGCGGCTGATCGAGAAGCTGTTCGGTTTGTCGGAGGGCGAGCAGTCCCGTGATCCGGAAAGCCACAAGGGGCAGCGCCGGGGCTCGCTGTTTGGTCTGCGATGGTTCTCGGGTGTCTGCCGTCAACCGATCACTCCGAACCGAATGAGCAATGTCGGCAGTGGCGTTATGACTCACGGTCCGTCGCACCGGGTTCGTCATTCCGGATTATTTACAGACTTTCCGGCGGGTCGCATCAGACAATAAACGTAGTCCCTGGGGGGGAGGGGGGCCGCCAATTGGCGAAGGCCGCTTCAGGGTGAACCATCACCATACACCCCCGCGAGTGTGGACGCTTGACGCCCGCACGGCGCCCGTCACGCCGTCGGACCGGAAATCCAACGCGGCCTTGTGCGGCAGCCCTCCCCAAGCGGTCGGACGCGACTTTCAGCCCATCGGGCCAATGGCAGCGTATCAGAAGTTGACGGGATCGAGTGACTGAAACGCGAAACACCGGGCGGCTATTCATCGGCCGAGGGTCGGGCACTGACACGACAGGCAAGACACCTGTGCTACGACCTTCATCCGGCGCAGGCGTGCTTCAGCGACTCGATGGCGTATTGAACGTCGCCGAAACGGTCTTCACCGGCCTCCCGCTCGATGCACATTGGACCCGTATAACCGACGCTGGTGAGCGCTTGAAGGAACTGGCGCGGTCCAACCTGGCCAACCCCGAAGGGCACTTCGTCGCCCCATTTGGTTCCAGGCTGGGTTGACAGCACCGCGTCCTTGACATGGACGTGGCGGATGTGACGGCCGAGCATCTCGACGGCCTCGATCGGATCCCCCGATCCGTAGAGGATCATGTTGGCCGGGTCGAAATTCACGAAGACGTTCTTCACTCCCAGGTCGTTGAGGAACCGCAGCAGTTCGTGGGCGGATTCCTGGCCTGTTTCGAGGTTCAAAGCCATGCCCACATCGGCGTAGGCGGCGGCGAGTTCGCGCAAACGTTCCAGCAGGACTCCGTAGGCGTCGTGGTTCGAGGGCGGAATGAAACCCGCATGGACGGTCAGATCCTTCAGTCCGATCTCCGCGGCGAATCTGCCGGCGGCGACAGTCAGTTGCTTGCGCACGGGCCAGAGGGCGTCGGGCACAAATCCCCCGGTGTTGCGGATGACGGCAATGGTGGTGTAATCCTCGTCGGCGAAGTGCATCATGCCCGAGGTGAGTTTGAGGCCGGAATCCCTCAGCACCGTCAGTTCCTCCTCGCGCTTCGCCGGCGTCGCCTGTACCAGTTCCAGCAGCGACAATTGCAGGTGCTCGAGTCCCAGTTTGCCGACCTGGGAGACGAGGTCCCGCATGTTCCGAGGCCGCAACGACCAACTGCACACGCCAATATCATGTCCATCGATGTTCATAGCTTTCTCAAATTTAACGCATTGCATTTGACAAGTCACTGATCCGCTCCGGGGACCGGACACTGAGCCTCGCACCGAATCTCATCCACCTCATAACGCAGGTAACGGCTCTTCATCCAACGCACCGCCAGAAGGTCCACGAACGCCCGCCAGGCGCGATTGCGAAAGCCGTACTTGGCTGTCCCCGCAAACCGCGGCGAGTGTTTGACCGGAACCTCGAGCACCTTGAAACCTCGCATCTTCACCAGAGTCGGAAAGAAGCGGTGCATGCCGTTGTACAATTGCAGGCCGACAAGACAATGCCGACGGTAGATCTTGAGACTGCTGGCCGAGTCCTGGATGTTCTCGTCGCTGATCCAGTTTCGAACACGGTTGGCAATGCGCGTCTGCCACCGTCGAAAACCGGTGTCGTGGCGGTCCTTGCGCCAACCCGTGATCATGTCATAGCCTTCGAGCATGGGCAACAGTCGCGGAATCTCCTCGGGGTCGTTCTGCAAGTCGGCATCGATCGTGGCGATGATATCGCCCCTGGCGGCCTTGAAGCCTGCGTCAAAAGCCGCTGACTGCCCGCGATTGGCCCGCAGCCGCAGCACGCGCAGCCACGAGTGCCGGCGCATGGCCTCGTCCAACAGCCTGGGCGTCGAATCGGTCGAGCCGTCGTCCACGATCACGATCTCAAATGGGCGCTGGATCATGGCAAGCGCGGCCGATGATCGCTCCAGGAGCGTGGGGATGCTTTCCTGCTCGTTATAGGCTGGAACCACAAGCGATAGATAAGGCGATTCCGTCATTCGGTCTCTCCCGTGCTTACCTTCCCCGATGTCCATCGTTGAGCCAGCCTCCAGAGCAGGTGGACGCCGAAATACGACAGGGCCGCCGCGGCCACCACATCGCTTGCCCAATGGGCGTTCTCAGCGATGCGCTCCAGGGCGGTGAGCGAGGCGATCCCGAAACACACCCAGCGCCAGCGGGGGAAAAAGATCGTCAGCGCGGTGGCCGTGGCAAAGCTCATGGCGACATGACCGGAGGCGAAGCCGAGGTTCGACGTCAGTTTTCCGACCGGCAACCCCATCAGCCAATCGACCGGCTCACCCTTCCGGAACGGCAGCACATTCCAGGGAATCGCCTGATCGATCGACTCCAGTCTGAAGGTGTAGGGCCGGTGGCGACCGACGACCCACTTCATGATGGCGTTGACCAGTCCCATCACACCGGCGACGGGAACGAACGCTGCCCGCCGCCAGTCAAGCGCCTTGGTCGCCACCAACACCGCCGCAATCGCGCAGGCCAATCGAAACTCGCCCGGTTCCTTGACAATCGTCGCCCACCATGCCGACTTCACCGCGTGGCCCAATCCCGATTCGCGCACCCACCTCGCCACGGCGCCGTCAAGGGCAAGGGCCAGCGCGAAAAGCGCAACGAATGCCGCCGCAGCGGGCCGCCATCGCCATCTTGTTTCCGTTTCCATCATCTGGTCAGTGCTTCTCAGGACTGCCCGGCCACCGCATGCCTTTGAAACCGCGGCCGACCCACAGATTGAACACGCGCACTTTCACTCCGTTGCGAAATATCTCCATGGGAGGCAGACGCTCGAATGACTCGAACGCCGCAATCAAATCATAGCCCGGGTGCTCCGGATCGTCCGGGTTATCGCCAAGATAAATGGCATCTTTGCCCAACAGGGCGGGGTTGTCCAGCCGTCGGTCTTCCCACATGTCAAACTGACTGAGGCGGCTTCGCCGCCTGGCGTTGGAGAACCATGTGCCGACACAGTACGTCTTCGGCTGGCCCACGGTGTGGAACGCCAGTTGCGAAGCATATTGCCCTTTGTCGCCCATGAGAAACGCGCCCGGCCGGAGTGTTTGCAGAGTATCGCTGACGTTTCGACCCAATTCCGACCAGCCGCGCAGACGATAGGTCGGATCCCATTTTCGCGGCGGTATCCGGAAACGCGCCATGAGCGGGTAGAGGATCTCGGTGTTGTGCGCGATCGGCGAGAAGACCCCGGCGATCAACACCGACGCCCACAGCCAGCCTCGCCAGGGGCGCCAGGTTGCCGCGTCGCGCAGGCGGGTTGAGATGAACCACGCGACAATGATGATCCAGGAGAAATAGGAGTAGACCGGCCAGTTGACCTGGACTTTGGTCCGCAGACATACGACGTGAACCATCAGAAACACCGGCAGCGAGAGGCTGATCAGCAGGCGAAGCTCGCGCCGCCAGTTTTCCGACTTCCATGCCGCGCGCAGGCCGGCGATCATCAAGACCCACAGCGGCGGCCCCATCGCGCCGAACTGGCCCCCGAATGATTCCAGCACATTGGCCAAGCGGAATCCGCCTTTGGCGTCGATGCCGGTGTTGGCGGCGACGTGGCTCAGGTTTGGCCACCCGTGCCGCATATTCCAGACGATCCCCGGAATGGTCAGCAGCAGCGCCGCGGCGGCCATGAGCCACGGCCAGACCGATCGGAGCCACCTGCGCGACGGCTTGTCCAGCAGAACGAAGACGACCAGGCCGGCAAACCAGAGAAACACCACGAACTTGGCCAGAAACCCCAGGCCAAGCGCCAGACCGGCCGCCGGCCAGGCCCAGCGCTTCTCATGAATGACGGCCTCAACCAGAAACATGGTTGCCAGTCCCCAGAACATGTAGGCGGGCGGGTCGATGGTCATCAGGACGCTGCCGGCGATGAACATTGGAACAGCGTGATTCAGCAGCACCGCTCCAAGCGCGAGCCGCTCGCTGCCGAACAGGCGTGCGGTGGTTCTGTAGGTAATGAGCGATGTCAGAACCGCCAGCACCAGCGACGGGAAACGCACCCCCAGCATGGTGTCGCCAAGCAGTTCACATCCGGCGCGGATGATCAGCGCGACCATCGGACCTTTGCTGTAATAGCCCAAGTCCAGTTGCCGTGACCAGTCCCAGTAGTAGGCTTCATCGTCCGAGAGGTCGATCGGGCAGTCGCTTGTCAGATAATGCAGGTGCAGGATGAAGCCGAGTGCAAGGACTCCCGCCAATAGCCAGCGACAGCGGCCCGGCGTCAGCCAGTCCAACCGCCAGGCGGGTCTAGACTCTTGCCCGGATGCATGAAGCTGTGTCATGGTCATGGGCGCACGCTGGAATCGCCGTCAAAGTTCGACCACGATATACGCGCCAGGCGTTGCTCGCGACTCTGGAAAAAAGACATGGGCAAGCCCGCCTGCCCATGTCACAAGCTGTCGTGTTCCTCGGGTCTGTTCGATTTCACTTCCCAAACGCCTTCTTCAGGAAGCGAATACCCTTGACGGCGATATCCTGGTTGCTGGGCTCGATCTTGCGCCAGATCGCGGCGGCGCGGGCGATCACTTTCACATCCGTCGTGAATGACTCGATCACCACGTCGCCGTCGTACTTCACCGCCTTGAGGGCCTTGACGATATTCGGCCAGTCGATGTGATCGCCGCCGGGGGTGCCGCGATCGGAGCCGCAGGCATGGAAGTGGGTGATGAGCTTGCCGGCTTTCCTGATAGCCGCCGCCTGGTTCTTTTGTTCGATGTTCATGTGGAAGGTGTCCAGATGCAGACCAAGCGCCGGGCTGCCGACATCCTTCACCATCTGCATCGCCTGATCGACCGTGTTGATAAAATCAGTCTCGAAGCGATTGAGCGGCTCAAGGCTGATCACGATGCCTTTGCGCTCGGCGTGACGACAGACCTTCTTGAGATGGCCAACGACCGTCTTCCACTGCTTTCTATACTCCTGCGGCGGAACCGCCTCGGCCCGGCCAACGGCGCTGTACACGGGCCCCACAACCGTGTGTGCGCCAAGTCCGACCGCCTGGTCGATGATCGCCAGGAGATACTGCATGCCGGTCTGCTGAGCTTCCGGCGTGCCCCGCAGGTCGCGATCCGGGCCCATGCAGGCACAGACCGAACCACAAACCAGGCCTAGCTTGTCCAACTCCGCCTTCACCTTGGCCGGGGTGATGTGGGATGGATCCTCAATCGGTATCTCCACCGACTCAAAGCCCCATTTCTTGAAGGTGGGGAACAGTTTGACGGATTTGTCGATAAACGGCGAAGTGAATAGAAAGGTGTTGATTCCGAGTCTCATAGTGCGGGCCATTGTCTATGGATTCGGACGGTTT
>CAYSSA010000133.1:10424-12680 GCA_964433485.1 uncultured Tepidisphaeraceae bacterium
CACGCGACTCTCATTTTCGCGGACTTGCCTCCGGCCCGGCGCGTTCCGCAGTCCCAGGTTCAAGCCACAGACCAAGACGCTTGCGTCGCGCTGAATCCTCGGCCGAGACAAGCGTGCCGCGAAAGGGTGATTCCACACGGCGGTCGACTCGGAGCAGCCCCTCTTTCAACAGGTCGATGGCAAGGTCGCGATCCTCCAGACAGACCTGCGCCAGAACCCGGCCCTGGGCGTCCCGCAGTGCCTGAGGTTCGAGCCGCAACAGCACTTCTCGACCCGCCACCAGGGACTGAAGACGATTCCGCGCCAATGCCTGCCAATGTGCAGCGGAAGGCGGATTCGTTCCCAGCAAACAGACGCGCGTGCCGTCAGGCAAAGCGATTGTGTTGGCATCCAGGACGGCCGACACCGTTGTCAACCGCATGTGGTACTTCCAGATGTCCTGCGGCCGTACCGCATGGCCAAGCCAGACGCCGCGGCGGTCCATGAACGATATCGCCATGAGTGCGACCCCCACAGTGGCGAGGAATACGAGCCCAAGTCGATACCTCCGCCGGGCGCGTCGCGCCAGCTGTCGATACGTCTGCCAGCGAAGCGATTGAACGTGAGTCACGCCAGTTCCCAGCCTTTGCGATAGGTCCCCTTAATCAGCGGCTCGGCCTCGGGCAGTCCCTTGGCCTGCATGTTCTGGGCATCCCATTGCAGCAGCCTGCCGCCAAGTCGCAGGGAAAGAACGCCAAGCAGCGTGATCTCGGTGAGCTTGGCGGCGTATTCAAAGTTGGAACTGGGCCTTGGACCGCCTTTGATGGCGTCCAGCCAATCGCGATGGTGTCCCCTGGATCTCGCCAGCGTTTTGGCGGGCGCCGGGTAACTGGCGCGAAGTGAAGCGGGAAACAATCGCGGTGCCCCGCCGGCGCCATCGCATTGTATGACCCCCCTCTCGCCAACGAACATGACCCCTCGGCGGGGCAGTGTGAAATTCTCCGGCAGCGCCTCGGGGCGATCGGGCATCAGTCCGCCGGAATACCATGTCAGCTTCATCCCCGGCCTCGCCCCATTGGTGGCAAACCGGAAGTAGCCGATCTCTCCGAAAGGTGCAATCTCCGAATCGCAATACCCGGCCGGCAGCACCTGCACGCTCTGCGGTGTCTCCAGGTCGTAGGCCCAGACCGCCGCGTCCATGTCATGGCAGCCAAAATCGCCCAACGCGCCGCAGCCAAACGCCCAGAAATCGCGCCAGGTGACGGGGATATAGGCGGGGTGATACGCGCGCATGTCGCGCGGGCCGATCCAGAGATCCCAGTTGATTCCCGCCGGGATGGGCGGGGTTTCGGCCGGAAGTCCCTGCAGAGCAGGATTCCAACGACCGGCCGGCACCCAGGAATGAGCCTCGCGCACCGCGCCGATCGCGCCATCGCGAAGATACTCGACAGTCTGACGGATCCCTTCGGTGGAGTGCCCCTGGTTCCCCATTTGCGTGGCCAGTCCGGTCTCCTTCGCCACCGCCGCCACCAGGCGCGCCTCGCGGATGTTGTGCGTCAGCGGCTTCTCGCAGTAGACATGTCTGCCTGCACGCATGGCCAGCACGGATACGTATGCATGAAGGTGATCGGGCGTGGCACAAAGCACGGCGTCAATCGACTTTTCCTTCTCCAGCATGACGCGGAAATCCTCGTACGCAGCGCAGCGGAAATTCGCCGATTTCTCGGAGTAATGCTTCTCAATTTCCGCCTTGACCGGCCCTCGCCCGGCCAGACCCTTGAAGTAAAAGCGATCCAGATTGGCTGATTCCACCGGATCGGCCAGTGCTATGACCTGGGTGTCGGCCTCCTGAAACAGTGCGCGGACGTTTGTGCGACCCTGGCCGCCGGCGCCGACGAGGGCGATGTTGATCTTCTCGCTCGGGGCCACGAACTTCGCCCCACCCAGAACATGACGCGGCACGATTACCAAGGCCAACGCCGACGAGGCGGCCGCCAGACATTCACGCCGACTGCGCTTCCCGGATTGCTTTCGAGGTTGCTGTCCTGACATAGGTTGTTCCCTCATGAGTTGCTGGAGTCCGGACACGATGCGATGAGGATATCCGCCGGTCCAATTCATGACCAGTGCGCCGTGTACTCTCTGGAAACAAGCCGTACCGCCAACGGTATAGCATTGTGATGACCAGATGAGTTCGCTCGCCTCCATACCCGCCGCGTCTCCTGCGGTGTTGTCGTACGCTCCAGTCCGGCCAAAGCGGCGATGGGTGCGGTGGGT
>CAYSSA010000133.1:12695-13717 GCA_964433485.1 uncultured Tepidisphaeraceae bacterium
GTTATCGCATTCCTGTTGGGCTTGTTCGCCGGACTGGGAGTGGTTTATCGCAAGCCAATCCACCTGCAGGCGCAGATTCGCTATTACGAATGGCAATGCGGCCACACGATGCTATCGCGCGATCAACTGGTGTATTCCAACATTGCCGAGGATGTGATCCGGCTGAAGTCCGATCCGCGCTATGTGGTCATACCCGGCAACCCGGCACGCAAGCGAGAGGATGTCGTTCTGCTCAGACCCCAGCACTGCTGGCAGGAATGGAACCGACTTACGCTGAACAACTCGCTGAGTCGCCCGGCCATCATGTTCCAGCCAATGACCACCCCCGGCGGCCGGCGGGTGACGGCCGCGATCGCCTGGAGTCCGGACACGCAGCACGGGCTGGTTTATGGGCGTTCATCGCTTCTGGCCCTGCCCAATCGCCTGCACGCCACCTGCCTGGGCGCCACCTACGGCCTGGTCCATCATGCCCCCGGGCAACTGAGGGTCTACGCCGGAACCGTCGATGAGAACAATGCATCTCAACTTGTCGTTCCCGTCGAGATTGCCGGCAAGAGAACTCAATTGGTCGGCCAACTGAGAGACGATGGCTTCATCATAATCCCCGCTGTTGCCGAGAACGCGCGGTAGAATCCATTTCGTGGCTCACACCCGGCAATCCCACCTGACGACAGTCCATGGCGAACAGAGTCGATAATGAGACTGAGTCGCAATTGAGAGAAAAGTCGGATTTCTCCATCGCTTTTTCGCGTTGTCCGTCTTGTAATCGGACAACTGCATCCTATTATGTCGGCCTTGTGCCGCGGGTGATGATAAACGTGGGGCCTCAGCGGCCGGAACAGGAATGAATTATGTCCAAACGCAAGATGCTTACTGTTGATGGCAACGAAGCGGCCGCTTCGGTAGCCCATCGTGTCTCGGAAGTCATCGCCATCTACCCGATCACGCCGTCCTCGCCCATGGGCGAGTTTTCCGACGAATGGTCGGCCAAGGGCATGAAGAACGTCTGGGGCACGATTCCC
>CAYSSA010000134.1:0-4729 GCA_964433485.1 uncultured Tepidisphaeraceae bacterium
CAGGCGGACATTTGGTCGCGGCCGTTGGACACTGGGTATCGACGGGCGGACACTTAGTCTCCGACGGCGGACACTGGGTCAGTGTCGGTGGACACCGTGTCTCAATGGTCGGACACTCGGTTCGTACCGGCGGACAACGCGTCGAGATCGGCGGGCACTCGGTCAGCACAGGCGGACATTTGGTCGCGGCCGTTGGACACTGGGTATCGACGGGCGGACACTTGGTCTCCGACGGCGGACACTGGGTCTTTACCGTCGGACAACGGGTCTCAATCGGAGGACACTTGGTTTCTGATGGCGGGCATCTGGTGTCGACCGCCGGGCACTGGGTGTCCACGGGAGGGCACCGCGTCGGCAAGGCGGGACACTGGGTTTCCGCTTTCGGGCAGTGCGTGATCGGCCCCACGCATTTGGTCGGCTGAGCCGGGCAGAACGTCTCCGCCGCCGGACACTTGGTCTGCACCGGGGGGCACTGGGTCTTGGCGGCCGGACAGGCCGTCGCGGCCGGGGGACAGGCGGTATCCACCGGCGGACAGCGGGTTTCCTCGGCCGGACACTGGGTGTCGACCACCTGGCACAGCGTAATGGAAGGCGGACACTTGGTCTGGCTCGCGGGGCACGCGGTCTCCACGGGCGGACATCGAGTCTGTTGCACGGGGCAGAGCGTCGTCTCCGCCGGACATCGCGTGGCCACCGTCGGGCAGAATGTCAACTGAACCGCGCTCCTGGTCAGCACCGGAATTGGCCCCGGGCCCGGCGCAGCCTGCGTCACCGCATCCGTCGCCGCATCGAGCGACCGGGCAAACAGCCCGTCGTCCTGTTCAACGGCTACGGCACGAATCGATGGCCAAGTCAGGACCATGAAACTTGCGACCACAAGCAGAAGCAATGAACCTCGACATGATGAGCGGCACATGGCGGCTCCTTCCTGCGCTGGAAACCAGCGCCCTCGCGAAGAAACAATCGCACGTCCGGTGAACCCGGACGAGCACCGCACCAATCCGATATGAACTTGTTAACTCAATCCTTCTCGGTCATGGCCACGAGCGCTGAGAGCCCAGCGGGCAACATCGTGGAAAACCATTGACGTGAATTCGCCTGCGATAGATTCGACCAATCGTCGCAGATCAACTTTAAATTAGCGCGCGTCCATTGCGGATTCAAGAAAAATCCGCACAAGACACCTCAAAGATCAAAAGATTTATTTCTCCCTGAACAGAGCACGGCCGGTCAGGTTCCGCCTTCGGCTGGTTCGATGATGGCCGACATGGAACCGGCGCACCCGTCAATGCGCCAATCCCGCCCAAATGCGTGAATCTGGTCGCGTTTGAGCTCGGCGTGTTCCTTGTTCGTCGTCAGCACAATCGCCCGCCCGGTCTTGTCCACTTCGGTCGCCAGAAGAAACCCCTTCTCCCGCGGATGCCCAAACAGCGATCGCAGCATGTCGATGACATAGTCATACGTATGGTCGTCATCATTGAGGAGCACCACATGGTACGGAGGCAGTTTCTTTGGCTTGGACGACCGCTGCGGGAGCGCTTCGGCGACAGCGGCGGACTGACCACCGACTTGGGATGGTTTCACTTCAGGCATGGCGTTCACTCGCTCCCTTTAGCACACCATGGAAATCCCCGATAATCAAGAGAAATCCCGGCAATCGCCCGATTCAGCCTCTTCCTCGTCAAAGGAAATGGAGCCGTTGCGACCAGTCAACATGAACAACTTGGCCTGCCGAGGGTAACTCTATGCGCACAGTCCGCTTACGCAAACCCGGAATAGGAAGGAGTCGCACATGTCAGAACAGACTGTTCCCCGAAGGCAGTTCCTTCAGACCGCTGCCGCCGCCACGGCGTTTACCGTCGTCTCATCGTCAGCCGTCCGCGGCGCCGTCGCCAACGACAAGGTCAAGGTCGGCATCATCGGCTGCGGCGGGCGCGGCAAGTGGATCGCGAACCTCGCCGAGAAGAACGCGCCCATGCGGGTCACGGCGGTATATGACTTCTTCCGCGACCGCGTCAACGAATGCGGCGAACAGCACGGCGTGCCGGTCGACCGCCGCTTCGTCGGCCTCGACGGCTATAAGAAACTGCTGGAAACGGACGTTGATGCCGTCATGATCATCAGTCCGCCCTATTACCACCCGCAGCAGGTGGCCGATTCCCTGGCGGCCGGAAAGCACGTCTATCTGGCCAAGCCCATCGCCGTAGATGTGCCGGGGGTGCAGATGATCCTCGAGGCCCAGAAGAAAGCCGGCGACAAGCTCAACCTGCTGGTGGATTTCCAGACGCGGGCCAACGACTTCTACAAGGGCGCTTTCCAGAAGGTGCTCGACGGCATGATCGGCAAGCCTGTGTGCGCGCAAGCGTATTACCACTCCGGCCGACTCGGGCCCCAGGCCACCGGCAACTCCCCCATGGCCCGCCTGCGCAACTGGGTGTTCGATCAGATTCTCTCCGGCGACATCATCGTCGAGCAGAACATCCATGTGATCGACGTGGCCAACTGGTTCCTGCAAGGCCACCCCATCAAAGCCCATGGCACGGGCGGCCGAAAGGCCCGCGTCGAAGTCGGCGACACCTGGGACCACTACGTCGTCACCTACACCTATCCCGATGATGTCATTCTCGACTTCGCCTCGACGCAGTTTACCTATGGCTTTGACGACCTCTGCTGCCGCGTCTTCGGTAATCTCGGTACAGTCGACACCCACTACGGCGGCCAGGTCCGCGTCCGCGCCAAGACAGGCGGCTACGCCGGCGGAATGACCAGCGACATCTACCAGAGCGGCGCGGTGAACAACCTCAAGGCATTCGCCGACAATCTCCAGTCCGGCAAGGTCTCGTCCAATATCAAGGATTCCGCCGAAAGCACGCTGGCGTGCATTCTCGGGCGCATGGCCACGAGGTTGAAGCGCGAGGTGACCTGGGATGAAATGATGAAAGCCGGCGAAAAACTGGAGGCCAACCTGCAACTGCCGCCGGATGCGGTGGACTGGAAGCCATAGTCATTCGCATGGCGCCGCCGCCTATTCGGCCTGCGGCTTCCAATGCTCGTCCAGCCGCCGCAGCATGGCGGCGAGGCGTCCCGGATCATCGCCGGCCAGATTCCTGTTCTCCCAAGGGTCGGCCCTCAGATCGTACAGTTCCGGCTGTTCACCGGGGCGGTTTCGCGGATCCGGCGCGATGATCTTCCACCACCCGTCGATCATCCAGCGATGCTCCAGGCTCCGCGTCGGCTGGTCCACATCGGCAATGTCGTGGGTGTACTGCTCACCAAATATGACCTTGCGCGCCTCGACAGCGGCCGGATCGGCCAGGTTGATGCCGGGCAGATCCGCGGGAGCCTTGGTTCCAAGCAGCGCCGCCAGCGTGGGCCAGAAATCGACCGTGCTGGCCAGATGTTCCTCGTCCAGCCGCGGCTTCAATGCGGCCGGCCATGAGATCATGATCGGCGTACGCACGCCGCCCTCATAGGGCGTGCGCTTGGACCGGGCCGCCGCCTGGTTGGGTCGTTTGGGATCCTGTATCCAACCGTTGTCACTGGCATAGACAACGATGGTATTGTCGCGCAACCCCCGACGCTCGAGGTAGCCCAGCAGTTCTCCGCAGGTGCGGTCAAACCACTCGACACACGCCCAGTATCGCGCCACCGGCTCGCTGGGAGCCAGCTTGAGGTATTTCTGAAGCAAATCGTCCGGTGGCGTATGCGGCGAATGCGGCAGCATCGGTGCATACCACACCAGCCAGGGCTTGTCGCCGGCGGCCTCGATGAATTCCGTGATCGGCTGCAATCCCTTTCGACCGATGGTCAGCCCCGCGCCGCCGTGGCGGTCGTCTTTGCCCGTGCCGATGGTCATGGCATGTGTGAAACCGGCCGTCCGTACCGGGTCGCCTTCCCACCATTTGCCGGCCTGCAGCGCCAGGTCACCGCGCCCCGTCAGGTCGCGCACCAGGTTTGGCCGCTGCGAAAAATTGCTCACGACCGTGTCGTAATACCGCTGGTACTTCGGGTTGAGGCGCTGCGCCATGGCATTGACCCCCTTTTCCGGCAGAGCCGGATCGTTCCCGGTAACACCATGCCGGTGGGGATAGAGCCCGGTGACAATGCTGACCAGCGAGGGCCGGCACAGCGGCACGGGAGTGTAGCCGCGGGTGAACGCCAGGGATTGCGCCGCCAGACGATCCAAGGCGGGCGTGGCCAGATGCGGATGCTTCATGAAGCCATAGTCGTTCCACGCGTGATCGTCCGAGATGATGAAAAGCACGTTGGGCTTTCGCTCGGCGGCGAAGCATGACCAGGCACAGGTCCAGAAAACACAGAGCAAGACGAGTCGATTCATGGCCACATCTCCTTGTTTGCTGCGAGCGAATTGCGGGGTCGGCTCTTCTGGTTGGCCCTCGCCAGGAGCGCCATCATGAAGCGCGAAAACAAGCACGAAGCAACCACCGAATGCTGTCCGTCCTTACGAGGTGCATACTTGCCATCTTATCCGTCGCAAACCGCATTGCCAGCGGTTTGCGTCCGCCAACCCGCCACCGCCCGGTGAATCGCCTCCTGTTGTGCCGATGAGACACCCCGCGTCAATCAAGATAAGGCGGAAACGGATCGATCTCGCGGGCGCGGCGGACATACTCGATCACATCCTGGCGGCGGCCCATGCGGTGCGCCACGCGCGCCGAGGCGGCCCAGGTGCGCCAGGCGCCGGGCAACAGCCGGCGCACTTCGGACG
>CAYSSA010000134.1:4746-6015 GCA_964433485.1 uncultured Tepidisphaeraceae bacterium
ATGTGTTCTTCAATGGCGAAGTAGTAGATGGCGGCCGAACGAGGCTGGTCCGCACTCGAAACCGTCCAGAGGCGCAGGGCATCGTTCCATCTCCAGGCATAAGTGACGGTGCGAACGGCACATGCGGCGAGG
Organism: uncultured Tepidisphaeraceae bacterium; assembly: GCA_964433485.1. Taxonomy (GTDB): domain Bacteria; phylum Planctomycetota; class Phycisphaerae; order Tepidisphaerales; family Tepidisphaeraceae; genus JANYKD01. The sequence goes on from CAYSSA010000134.1 coordinate 4,879, forward strand.
GTCAGCGACACTGCCATCAGGCATGCCCGGCGCGGCACGCAAGCCAGGAAGTGTGCGACGAGGATGATGAAGAAAACCGAAGTAAGATAGATAAGCCGCTCCCCCATGATGGTGCCGATGAGGTAAAAGAGGTTGCTGATCAGGGCATAAGCTATGCCCATCGCGCCAAGGCAGACCAGCGGCACGAATGCCCGGCGACGCCAGGCCCAAATCAAACCCGCAACCCAGGCCGCGACGACAACAAGGCCGATGTAAACCCAGGGCTCATGCCATCGGACCTGCGGGCCAAACACGTCGGCGCCATAGTCGGGGGCAAGCCGATAGGGAAACAACAACAGGCCGGAGTACCGGCCAAGAATGGCGCAGGGCACCAGAACCAGATCCGCGCCCCGGCTGAGTTTCATGGGATTGACGGTCCATTTCAGGTGGGCCTTGTCGTAGAGGAACTTGGCCCATGACTCGCGATAGAGCACATAGCCGACAGTGAGAGCACAGACCACGACAAACAGCCATTGAAACGTCTGCCGCGTGGTTCCGAGCCGGCTCAAAAGAGGCGATGCCGGCACGCAACGGCGACGGGCAATTTCCCAGAAAAGCAGAATCGGCCCGAGGAGAATGCCGTGCTCTTTGCTAAGCAGGGCGAAGAGCAGTCCGAATGCAATGGCCGCGACCGCGCCGGGAGAGAGCCGGGAACGATGGAACGCCAGCAGAGCCGTGAGAATCCCCAGTGTCGCCATGATCTCCGCCCGGCCGACGACCATGGAGACGGCTTCGACATGAACCGGATGCGCAGCGAACAACAACCCGGCGATCCAGCCCGCGACGGAAGAAACGCACACGCGACGGGCCAGTTCGCCCACCGCCGCCGCGGCCAGGCCATGCAGAATCATGTTGACCGCATGAGCCGGCCAGGCGACATCGCCATGGAGGCGATTGTGCAGAACAAATGAGAGGGAGACCAGCGGGCGCCAGAGCGGATCGGCTGCATAGGGCTGGTATCGCTCGCGGAAGTAGAGCTTCCATTGGCCGGGTTCGGTGGCCCGGGGATCCTCGCGAATCAGGTACTGATCGTCATAAACATACCCGCCGCGCAGGTTGACGCTGAACAGGCCAACCGAGAGCGCCAACGCGCACATG
>CAYSSA010000134.1:6064-7338 GCA_964433485.1 uncultured Tepidisphaeraceae bacterium
CGCGGACGTCAGACGTTGGCGCGATCCTAAGCCGCGTCCCTGCGGGCGGCGTCGATCGCTCGACTGACAAGCCGGTTGCCGCCGGCGCGCTTGGCGCAGTACATCAGCCCATCGGCCGCCGTCAACACTTTTTCCAGCGGCAATCCCTGTCCCTGCGGCCGCACCCAGACCACGCCCGCGCTGAGCGTGACGTTGCTTCCCAACTCGTGCGAGGACTGCTGAGCCACCGAGTCGAGAATGCGCTGCACGGCCGCCTCGGCATCCTGTTGTCCGCAATCGTTCAGCAGCAGCGCGAACTCGTCGCCGCCAAGCCGCCCGAGGAGGTCGTTCTGGCGAATGCCCTGCTGCGCGGCGTCCACCACCAGTTTCAGCGCCCGGTCGCCTACGGCGTGCCCGAATGTGTCATTGATCGTCTTGAAGTTGTCAATATCGAAGTACACAATGGCGAAGCTGAAGCCGTAGCGGCAGGCTTTGGCCAGAGCGTCGCTGGTCCGCGTCGTGAATCCGTCGCGGTTCAGCGCCCGAGTCAGGGCGTCCCGGCTGGCGCTTTCCTCAAGCTGGCTCTGCTGCTTGAGCAATTGATGCACCGCCTGTCCGGCGCTGGCCGCCTGCTGCATCATTTCCTGTACGGTACCGACAAGACGTGTGGTGTTGTCGGCGATCTCCTTTGTTGCCTGTTCCAGCAGTTCCGTCAGTCTGGCCTCGGGCGGATCGCCCTGCTCGAAGTAGCAGAACAGTTGCGCGAACTCCTTCTGCACCGACTCGAGGAACCGTTCGATGTCCAGCGGCTTCTCCCCATGGTGGGCCGCGAGGAACTCCTTCATCTCCTTGGCGTCCTGGCTGTTCCATTTGTCCATCACATGCGGAAACAGAGAGGCCAGATAGCTGGCATCGGCAACAATGGGCTTGTCCAGGAACTCCTTGAGGCTTGCGTGATTGTGATGGAACGCCACGGCATCGACGAACAGGTCCGGCAGTTCCAGTTTCTGCGCCAGGCCGCGCGCCAGCTCGGCATGATCCAGCCGGAACAGCTCGCGCTCCCTGGCGAGACGCGCCTTCCAGTCCAGCGACAGATCCTGCAACACCGGCCCGAGCTTCTCTTTCGCCACCGCGTACATCACCGGCAATGCGAAATCCTGGAACAGTGCGGCGGCAAACGCCTCCTCCGCCTGCTTCTCGTCGCGGTGCATGGCGTATTGCTTGGCGGCCACGGCCTTGCACAGGCTGGCCGCCCAGAACATGCGCGATTCCTCATTGCTCAGCCGAAGCTCGTT
>CAYSSA010000134.1:7386-13214 GCA_964433485.1 uncultured Tepidisphaeraceae bacterium
CACCGTGCCCAGCCCCAGCAGGTTCACGGCCACCTGGACCTTCGTCACCTTGTTGCGCACCCCGAACCAGGAAGAGTTGGCCAGGCTCAGAAGCTTGGTGCTCAAGGAACTGTCCGAACTGATCACTTTGCTGTACTCGCTCGGCTCAGCTTCGGGGTTCTTGCCCAGCTCGACGAATTTCATGGCCACCGCCGCCGTCGTCGGCAGGTAGGACATCTGCTCAATGCGCGCGCGGACCTGTTGGTCGAGCTGTCCGTTGTCGCCCGCGGCGGGCTCGACTGCGCGCTGTGATATGGCCGACCGTGGGGATAGTATTTCGCTCATCTGACCGTCTCCCGTACCGTTTTTCTCCGCCTCCGCCTGTGCCCGGCGACACCCGGGCACCGGTTCCGCGCCGCCTCCTGGCAATCGACCCGGCACGGATTCTCCCGACCAGCGGAAACAGCCGCGTTCACTGCGTCGATCACCAGAAGCGACATCGGTGCGGTGTCTGCGTAACTTTACGTAGAAACCGAGGAATTCCCCGACCGCCGATTCAAGTCGCCCCGGTTTGTTACCGATGCCCCACTCAGACCGCAAAATGGTCGGGGTACGTCCGGCGGAGAGCTTGGGATTCTTCGCCGGATCAAGAAGCATGGCCTGGACGAGCGGTCGTCGGGCCAGGTCGAGCGACACGTTGTACCGTCGCGGAGAGGGTTGGTGTCAGAGTCGAAAGGGGTTGGACATGAGTGGCGCCAAGGGATGGTCCTACGGGCATCTGCTGGTCGTCGGACCGGAATCAGCTCTGGTGGACATCAAAGGTCTGCTCGCCGATCAGACATGGGATTGCGTGGTGTTGCACAACGCGCGTGAAGCGCTGCGGACCTTGCGCGAAGATGCGTCGTTTGATCTTGTGCTGCTGGTTCCGGGCGATGCCGTGGACCCGTATCTCGAACTGTGCCGTTCCATCAAGTTTGACAAGCGCACCGGCTTCATCAGCGTGATCGTGCTTCTGCGTCCACAATATGCGGACCGCGGTGAAGACGTGTTCACCGCCGGGGCCGACGACCTGGCCTCCACCGCCGCTCCCATACGCGAGACCGCGCAGCGACTGCTGCGCGCCGTCCGTGTGAAACGGGCCACCGACGAACTGGAGGATTCCGCCGCCGTGATCAACGCCCTGGCAAACGCCATCGAAGGCAAGGACCACTGCACCTGCGGGCATGTCGAACGCGTCGGCGCCTACTGCGTGAGCATCGGCCGCAGGCTCGGCCTCAGCGCCGACGAACTGGCCGCCTTGAAGACAGGAGGCGTGGTTCACGACATCGGCAAGATCGGGATTCCCGATCACATTCTCAACAAGCCGGGCAAACTCACCGACGAGGAATATGCCGTGATCAAGCGCCACCCCGTCATCGGCTACGACATCCTCAAGTCGCTGCGGACATTCCACAACGTGCTGCCCATCGTACGCTGGCACCACGAACGCCCCAACGGCACAGGCTATCCCGACGGCCTCAAGGGCGACGAGTTGCCGTTGCTGCCGCGGATCACCTCGGTGGCCGATGTGTTCGACGCGCTCAGCACCGACCGCCCCTATCGCGCGGCGCTGCCGCTGCCCAAGTGCAAGGAAATCCTCCTCAGTGACGCCGAGAAGGGGTGGCTGGACATGGACCTGGTCAAACTCTTCTGCGAAGGTCTGGACGCAGGCGCGCAACTGGCCAGCCCGATCGCGGCCTAGGCACACATTCCTTCCTTGAGCCCGCATGGCCTCCGTTCTGGATGACCGCTTCGTCGCGCCATCCCCGCCTTGTCATCGCGCCGGCGTAACATATACTCCCCGCCATTGAATTCCCGCGTACTCCGGTCGCGAGCAATCCAAGGAGCGAGGCATGACTGAAGGTTCTGGCGGCACTTCGAAGCCGCATCCGGCCAGGCATGGCGGATGGCGCGTACAGGAACTCGGGCTGGTCGCCGTCGTTCTGCTGCTTGGCATCCTGCTGGTGGTGGCTGGCCATTACAACGCGGGTGGACGTTATTCGAATCTGTTCCTCAATTTCGACAACCTGTTCAACGGCGTGGCCACCAACATGGCGATCTACGCGATCATGGCCGTGGGCGTCACAGTCGTTATCATCACCGGGGGAATCGACATTTCCGTGGGCTCCATCTGGGCATTGGCGGCCCTGCTGACCGCATGGGCCATTCGCGTGCCCCTGGCCAGCCAGTCCGAGGGATCGTTGCTTTCCGTGGTGTCGCTGGCGATGGCGGTGGCGCTGAGCGTCGGGCTGGCGTGCGGCCTGATCAATGGGATCCTGGTCGTGAGCCTGCGGCTGCATCCCTTTATTGTAACGCTGGGAACCATGAGCATTTTCCGGGGCATCGCCAACGTCATCTCGCCGGAGAAGTCGCTTCCCGGCCAGGGCGGAGTGCTGCCCGACGCCTTCACCATACGGTTCATGAGCTACGAATTGGCCTCGGGCCTGCGCTTCACGCCGATGCTGGTGACACTGCTGGTGATGGCCCTGGGATGGGTCTTCCTCCGGAACACACGACCCGGACGCGAAACCTATGCCGTCGGCGGCAACGAGGAGGCTTCGCGGTTCTCGGGGCTGAACGTGGGCATGGTCAAGCTGCGCGTGTATGTCATCAGCGGTCTGTGCGCGGGCATCGCCGGGTTGGTGTCGCTGGGCCGGTTCGGCGCGGTCTCCACCAACAGCGGCACCGGCGATGAGTTGATGGTGGTGGCTTCGGCCGTCGTCGGCGGCGCCAGCCTCATGGGCGGACGCGGCACGGCACTGGGCGCGCTGCTGGGCGCCCTGGTCATTCAACTGATCGACAACGGCATCTTCGTTGTCGGCATGAACCAGGAGTACAAGAGCATCATCATCGGCTCGGCCATCGTCGTGGCCGTGGCCGTCGATCGATTCAGTGAAATGCTGCGGCAGCGCCGACTGGTCATGGCGGCGGCGGCAAACAAATGAACATGGCCATTCTTCAGGAGCGAACATGAGATTCACACAAGTGTTGCTGGCGTGCGTGGCGGCGGGCGCGATCCTGCTGGGAGGATGCAAGGACGACAAGAAAGCGGGCAGCGGCGGATCGGAAACAAAAGCCATCACCATCGGCATGGTGGCCAAGAGCCAGTCCAATGCCGTCTTCCAGGCCGCCTACGCCGGCGCCAAGGACGCAGCCAGGGAACTCGGCGCCAAGTACAAAGTCAACATCGTCATCGACTGGCAGACGCCGACCGACGAAAACGCCGCGAAACAAGCCGAAGCGGTCGATGCCCTCACGCGCAAGGGTGTGCAGGGAATCATCGTATCCTGCTCGGAAGCCAATACCCTCACCACGGCCATCGACCGTGCGGCCGACGCCGGCGTGGCGGTCCTCTGCTTTGACTCCGACGCGCCCCGTTCCAAGCGACTGTATTACTATGGCACCGACGATCGGGCCTGCGGAATGACCGTCATGGATGAACTGGCCAAAGCCATGGGCGAGAAGGGGACGATCGCAATTCTCGCCGGCAACCAGTCAGCGCCGAACCTTCAGGCCCGCGTGGCCGGCGTCCGCGAGGCGCTGAAGAAATACCCCAACATGAAGGAACTCAATGGCGACAAGGGCGTTTTCTATCACGAGGAGACGCCCGAGAAAGCCGCCCAGGCGGTCAATGACGCCCAGCGGGCCAATCCCACCATCGGCGGCTGGGCCATGATCGGCGGCTGGCCTCTTTTCACCGCCAACGCCCTGAAGTGGGAACCGGGCACGGTGAAAGTGGTGGCCGTTGACGCGCTGCCCCAACAGCTTCCCTATCTCAAGAGCGGCCATGTGTCGATCCTGCTGGCCCAGGACTGCTATGGCTGGGGCTACAAGTCCGTGGACATGCTGCTGACCAAGATCGTCAATGGCAAAGACCCCGAAGGCATGGACAGCAAGAGCGCCGACCCGGCCAAGCGCCGCAATGTCGATCCCCTGACCAAGGTGACCAGGGACAATGTGGACGAGTTCGGCAAGAACTGGGATAAGTGGCTGGGAAAGAAATAGCCGGCCATGAGCGATGACTTCATCCGCTTCGAGTCCATTACCAAGCGGTTCGCGGGCGTGACGGCCCTCTCGGACGTCACGCTCGCGATTCGTCGAGGGGAGTGCCACGCCCTGATGGGCGAAAACGGCGCCGGCAAATCCACCCTCGGCAAGGTGCTGGCCGGGATTCACCGGGCCGAAGAAGGGAGAATGATCATCGAGGGAGTCGAGCGGCGATTCCATTCGCCGCGCGACGCCGCCCTCGCCGGCATCGGCATGGTGCATCAGGAACTGGCCTTCTGTCCCGAACTGAGCGTCGCCGAAAACCTGAGCATGGGCCGCTATCCCGTGCGCATGGGCCTGTTCGTCCGCCGGTCCGAAATGGAGGCCAAGGCGCGGGGACTTCTGCGGCAGATCGGCGTGGAAATCGACGTCCGCCGGCCCATGCACGAGTTGACCACCGGCCAGGAGCAGATGGTGCAGATTGCCGCCGCTGTCGGCACCGGCGCCAAGATTCTCGTGTTCGACGAACCGACAAGCTCCCTGTCGGAAGTCGAGGCCCGGCGACTGTTCGGCCTGATCGGCGAACTCAAACAGCGCGGCGTGACCATGATCTACGTCTCGCACCGCATGCCCGAGGTCTTTTCGCTCTGTGACCGGATCAGCGTGCTGCGCGACGGGCGATATGTCGGAACCCTGCCGCGAGCCGAGGCCGACGAGAACCGCGTGGTGCAGATGATGATCGGACGCGAGTTAGCCGCCGAGGGCGACCTGCGCCCGCGACCGACGCGCAAGCGGGCGGTTTTGCAGGTGACCGGCCTGTGCTCGCCCGGCAAATTCCACGATGTCAGCTTCGCTGTGAATGAGGGAGAAATTGTCGGTTTTGCCGGCCTGGTCGGCGCGGGGCGCAGCGAGGTCGCCCTGGCCTTGTTCGGCCTCGACCCACGCGCTCAGGGAACGGTCGCTGTCGAGGGCAATCCCCTGCCCGGCCGGTCGATCGCGGCCGCCATGCGGGCGGGAATCGGCCTGGTGCCGGAGGACCGCAAGCGACAGGGCCTGGTGCTGATCATGGGATGCCGCGAGAACTTCTCGCTCTCGCTGCTGGAGCGGTTCTCCAACTGGGGCTTCCTCGCCCTGCGACGTGAACGCGCCGAGGCCATCGCGGCCTGCCAGAGGCTGGCCGTCAAGACCGCGACCATCGACACCCCCGTCGCCGCGCTCTCGGGCGGCAACCAGCAGAAGGTCGTCCTGACGCGCTGGCTGGCCCAGGAAGGAAAAGTACTTATTGTGGACGAACCAACACGAGGCGTAGATGTCGGCGCCAAGGCCGCCATTCACGCTTTGCTCTCCGACCTGGCCAAACGCGGGCTGGCCATCGTGCTGATTTCCTCCGAATTGCCGGAATTGCTCAAGCTCTCCACCCGCGTGCTGGTCATGCGCGAAGGCCGCCTGGCGGGCGAGGTGCCCGGTGACCAGGCGACCCAGGAATCGCTCATGCGACTGATGGCCGGAGTGGACGGAGCCTGATCTCGCTTCCCATCACCCCAGATAATTCAGCACCAGCGTGTCGAACGGCACCGCCGTCGATGAGAACAAATACGTACCGCCCCGGCGCGTCACATAGTCCTTCACCGCCAGGCAATAAGCGTTCAGGTTCGACTTGTACTGCTTCAGCAGCGGCTGCGTGATCGACACCTCGGCCAAGTCGCCATCCTCCATGTCGCGCAGCTTCAGGTCGCCCTCCAACGGCGGGTCTATCTCCTGCGGCGACAGCGTCTGGATCGCGAAAAGGTCGTACTTGCCCCCGGCCAGATAGCGCAGCCCGG
>CAYSSA010000134.1:13305-13559 GCA_964433485.1 uncultured Tepidisphaeraceae bacterium
TTGCCCGCCCCCTCGGGCTTGAGCTTCTCGATGAAGTCGATCATCCTCGCCACGCGCGTCCGCCCGCGCATGCCGCCGGTGTCGGCCACCACGCCATCGGCGATGGCATTGATGACCACACGGTTATAGTTCACCAGCCCGATGTAACCCAGTGCGGCCGCCACCCGCTGGATGTAGCGAAACTTGTTGGGATCGCCATAATCGCAGCTTCGGGTGGCATCGACAATCAAATACAGCGCCAGATCTTCCTCTTC
>CAYSSA010000135.1:0-582 GCA_964433485.1 uncultured Tepidisphaeraceae bacterium
CAGGCGTCCGTTGGCATTGAGTGTCAGGCCATTGCTTCCGGCGGGCTTTAGATAGGCGGAGACTCCACGCTGCTCGTTCCACCGGTAAATGATGTCGTTGGGAATGTCGCTGAAGAGCAGCCAGCTTCCCTGCCTGATCCACACTGGGCCTTCAATCCATTGGAACCCCTCGGCCAATACTTCCAATGGGGTGTCATCGGGGATCAGGTCGGCCAGTTCCGGCGACAATCGCTCGATGACGCCGGAAGCGGCTGACGGCTGGCCGGGGACGAAGGATGCCCGGCATCCGGCAAGCATGACCATCGCCGCCAATAACGAGGCAACACAACACGGCATAGCCGCCATGAAGTGGGGAATCACAGTGGAAACTCGCAGGCACGAAAAACACCCGGGAGCCTGTCTCGTTCCGTGTCGCCCTGTCTGCATGGCTGGCATTCCTCGCACGTTGCCAGGTTCCTGATGGATTGTGCCGCAGCGCATGGCCGGAGATTCTATACGAAATGCGATTGCAGGTCTGTTCGCCGGGAGATCAACATGCATCAGCGCTATGGGTAGGTTCTGAGGGCTCGGCTGGCAGGCAGG
>CAYSSA010000135.1:624-892 GCA_964433485.1 uncultured Tepidisphaeraceae bacterium
AGTGCGACCATGAATTGGCGAAACCGCATGCTGTCGGCGATGGCCGCCATCGCCATAATCCTGACGGCGGAATCCGCACCAGCCGGTGAGGCGCCGGTACTCTCCCGTCGAGCGTTTGGCGAGGGCATGGGTCTGTGCGTCAAGTTTGATCAGGGCCAGCCGGCGGGGGATCTGGCGACACTCAAGGAACTGGGGGTGCGGTGGGTGCGCGATCACACTTCCTGGTCGAAGATCGAGCCGACGGCTGGAAAGCCTGGACACCGAGCGC
>CAYSSA010000135.1:910-1136 GCA_964433485.1 uncultured Tepidisphaeraceae bacterium
TTTTACCGCGAGAACGACATTGGAGTTGTCTTTTGTCTTGCATACGACAACCCAAAGGCTTATCCGCCGACGCCCGAGAATCCGCAGCGGAATATTGACCCGCAGGCGTTCGGTCGTTTCGCCGCGGCCACGGCGAGACTGCTTCGCGAATCGGGCGTCCGCTTTGTGCTGGAAATCTGGAACGAGCCGCACAATTTCGTGTTGCGCAAGCAACTCGGCGGGCCCT
>CAYSSA010000135.1:1146-13523 GCA_964433485.1 uncultured Tepidisphaeraceae bacterium
CGGGGGGCGGCCGTGCCCGTGGCTGGACCATTATGTCCTGATGGCGCGCGAGGCGGTACGGCAGGTGAAGGCGATCGACCCCTCGATCAAGTTGCTGAGCGACGAGGACTGCACCATCATTCACTATCGTCTGCTCGATGCCGGACTGCCGCGGGAACTGGACGGATTCGCCTTCCACCCCTACCTGAGCCGGAAGATGACGTCGCCGGAGATGACCAAGGAGGGTGGCGGAGCGGCCTGGGAGGCGCCGTTCACGCTGGCTGATCCGGATCGTTCTTTCCGTTCCATGGTGCAACGACTGCGACAACAGGGCGAGTTGAAGCTAGGCAAGACGCCGGAGCTCTGGATCACGGAGTTCGGCTGCCCCATCCTCAAGGATGTGAGCGAAAACGTGACGTTTACTCTGGGTGGAGGCACCGAGGAAGAAGTCTCCGCGATCATGGTCAGGGCGTTCATCGGCGCCGAGGCGGCCGGTGTGCAGGCGATGCTCTGGTTCAGTTCGTGGGATGGGCCGGATGGCCCGATGGGACTGATCGCCCGGAACGGCACAAGACGGAAGACCTTCGGCGCTTTCAGGACGATGGGCGAACAACTCGGTCGACATACGCTGGTGCGACAGGTGGCCGGCAGCGGCCATCTGACAACCGGAGTTCAGGCTTATCTGTTTCGCCGGGATCGGGAATGGAAGCTGGTCGTGTGGCGAATTGACGGGCCCGCGACCAGGCTGCCGCTGACCGGTCCGCTGCGCGACGCGAAAATACAGGACGTGTTTGGCGCGGTCATAACAACTGTCGCAGATGTCGCCGGCACACGGCAGATTCCCCTTGGACCGTCACCACTCTATCTGACCGGTTCCGGCGAGGCTTCGAGAATGGACGACGCGTTTGGCGGCCTCCAATAGGCTGCGTCATGGGTCTGATCGAGCACCTGTCCCGCCATTGTGCCCGTCGCTATGATGGGAACCGAGATTCGAGGCTCAAATGAGACACTTTGCATTCTTCGCCATTGTGCTTCTGGGAGTTGTGTCCCTGGCCCGCGCCGAGGCGCCGCTGCCGCCCGCAGTGGCGGAAGCCGCCGGCCGGACCACGCTCGATCCACGGGTTCGGCAGTATATTCTGCCCAGCCGGATTGTCTGGAAAAGCGATGATCCACGGGCGACCGTAGAGAATCCGGAATCGCTGTTGAAGCCGGTCTCCGGACAAATCACGCTCGATGGCCGGGCGGGATGTAATCTGCGCAACAAGGGCGCCGCGCCGGGCATTCTTCTGGATTTCGGCTGCGAACTTTCGGGCGGCGTTCAGATTTCGGTCTCCGACTCGGCCAAGGGACAACCCGTCCGTCTGCGCGTGCGTTTTGGGGAATCGGCGATGGAAGCCATGTCGGACGTCCACGGCCCCAAGGGCGCCACCAACGACCACGCGGTGCGCGACCAGACCTGCCTGGTTCCCTGGTTGGGCACACACGAGATCGGCAACACGGGATTTCGTTTCGTCCGAATCGACCTGCCGGATGCCGACAGCTTTGTCACGCTCAAGTCCGTTCGAGCGGTCTTCATCTACCGGGATCTGCCATACAAAGGATCGTTCAGATGCAACGACGAGCGGCTGAATCGCATCTGGCTGACGGGCGCGTACACGGTTCAACTCAACATGCAGGACTACTTGTGGGACGGAGTGAAGCGCGACCGGCTGGTCTGGATCGGCGATATGCATCCGGAAGCGATGACCATCGCCAGTGTGTTCGGCAATGTCGATATTGTGCCAAAGAGCCTGGACCTCATCCGTGACGATACGAAACTGCCGAAATGGATGTGTGGCATCAGTTCCTACTCGATGTGGTGGGTGCTGATCCATCACTCGTGGTACCGGCACAACGGCGATCTGCAATACCTCCGGCAACAGAAGCCCTACATGACGGGCCTGCTGGATCAACTGGCCAGGCACATCGGTCCGGACAACCGAGAGACACTGCCGGAGATGCGTTTCCTGGACTGGCCAAGCAGCGAAAACAAGCCCGCCATTCACGCCGGGCTTCAGTCGATGATGGTGCTGACGTTTCGCACGGCTGCCGAAATGATGGCCGCCCTCGATGACACGGTGCTTCAGGAGAAGTACCTGGCCCTGGCCGCGCGGCTTCGCAAGCATGTGCCCGATCCAAACAACAGCAAACAGGGCGCGGCCCTGATGGCTCTGGCGGGTCTGGGAGACGCGGGCGAGTTGAACCGGAGGGTTATGGCCGTCGATGGATCGAAGCGCATGAGCACGTTCTACGGCTATTACGTGCTTCAGGCCCGCGCCAAGGCGGGGGACCATCAGGGCTGTCTGGACTCGATCCGGCAATACTGGGGCGCCATGCTGGATCTGGGCGCAACGACCTTCTGGGAGGATTTCAACCTCGACTGGACGGAGAATTCGGGACGGATCGACGAGCTTGTTCCGTCGGGCAAGAAGGACATTCACGGCGACTACGGCAACTACTGCTACAAGGGATACCGCCACTCGCTGTGTCACGGATGGGCCTCGGGGCCGACGGCATGGCTTTCGGAGCATGTTCTGGGAATCGAGATTCTGGCGCCCGGTTGCAGGACGATCCGCGTGCGCCCGCATCTGGGCGATCTGGAATGGGCCGAGGGCGCGTTCCCGACACCGCTCGGAGTCATCAGGGTGCGCCACGAAAAGCATGCCGACGGGGGCGTGAAGACAACGGTGCTGGAAGTTCCGGCGGGAATCAGGGTGGAAAAATGACGATACGGTTCTGAACCGTTCGAGCCTACAATGTCGGCAATGAAACCTGGAATCATCATCGTGGATCACGGTTCGCGCCGCGGCGAGAGCAACGCCATGCTGGAGGAACTCGCGGCGCTGTTCGCCCGGCGGTTTGGCGACAAGTACGAGATCGTCGAGGCGGCGCACATGGAAATCGCCGAGCCATCCATCGCCACGGCTTATGACCGGTGCGTGGCTCGCGGCGCGACCAAGATCGTCTGTTGCCCGTTCTTTCTGGGACCGGGCAAGCACTGGACACAGGACATCCCCCGACTCGTCGCCACGGCCGCCCTGCGGCATCCGGGCACCACATACCACGTGACGCCCTACATCGGGATCGACGATTTGATTCTCGACCTGCTGGAGAAGCGCATCTCGACGTGTGGGAAAAACAACTATACCTGTGAGCAATGCGCCGGCACACTGCGGAGCGGCGAACCGGGAATCCCGATTCCGGCCGACGAACATTGACGACGGGGCCCGTATCAGGACGAAAAAGGACGGCCCTGTCGGGCCGTCCTGGTGCTGATGGTTCACGATGTCTGCAAGAACCTCGCCAACGGTTCAGTGGTTAAATCTTCCTAAGCAGAAGGCAGGCATTGTGCCCGCCGAAACCGAAGCTGTTGGACATGGCGCACTGGATGTTCATCGGGCGTGCCTCGCGCGGGACGTAGTCGAGGTCGCACTCGGGATCAGGAGCGTCGTGGTTGATCGTCGGGGGAGCCACGCCGCGCGCCACCGCCATGGCCGTGATCGCCGCCTCGACACCGCCGGCGGCGCCGAGCAGATGGCCGATCTGGCTCTTGGTCGAGCTCATGGCCAGTTTCCGGGCATGTGCGCCGAAGGTGGCCTTGACGGCGCGGGTCTCGGCGATGTCGCCGAGCGGGGTGCTGGTGCCATGGGCGTTGATGTAATCGACCACTTCGGGATTGACGCCCGCGTCCTTGAACGCCATTCGCATTGCCAGCGAGGCGCCTCGCCCTTCTTCCTCGGGCGCGGTGATGTGGAACGCGTCGGCCGACATGCCATAACCAATCAGTTCGGCATAGATACGCGCCCCGCGTCTTCGGGCGTGCTCGTACTCTTCGAGAACGACCACGCCGGCGCCTTCACCCATGACAAAACCGTCGCGATCCTTGTCCCAGGGACGCGAAGCAGCCTGCGGATTGTCGTTGCGAGTGGACAGCGCCCGGGCCGCACAGAAGCTCGCCAGCCCAAGTTCGCACAGGGCGGCCTCGGAGCCGCCGGCAATCATGATGTCGGCCAGATCGAACTGCACATGCCTGGCCGCATCGCCAATGGCGTGTGAACCGCTGGCGCAGGCGGTCGCCACGGACGAGTTGGGGCCTTTGAGCCCGAATCGGATGGAGACGTTTCCCGAGGCGGCATTGACCATCAGACGCGGAACAGTGAAGGGAGTGACGCGAGACAGTCCGCGTGTGTCCAGAACGCGCTTCTGCTCTTCAAGCGTCTCGATGCCGCCGATACCCGAGCCGATCAGGACACCGCAGCGTTCCACGTCTTCCCTGGAGAAATCCAGGCCCGAATCCCGGACGGCGATCACCGACGCCGACAGGCCAAACTGCCCGAAGCGGTCCATACGCTTGGCTTCGCGCACGTCAATCCCGTAGTTCCCGGGATTGAAGCCGGCGCATTCACCGCCAAAAGTCGTGGGATACTTTGTGGCATCCCAGCGGGTAATGGGCCCGATGCCGCTTCTGGCGGCGCAGAGGGCGTCGAACAGCGCTTCGGCGGTCTCGCCAAGCGACGTAATCACGCCAAGACCGGTTATGACAACACGGCGTTTGCTCATTTTCCAGTGGATTCCTACTGCTGCTGCTTCTTCATGTGCTCTTTGATGTGGTCGATGGCCGCGCCGACCGTCTGAATTTTCTCGGCCTCTTCATCCGGAATGGAGAGTTCGAATTGGTCCTCGAACTCCATGACCAGTTCCACCGTGTCGAGCGAGTCGGCGTTGAGGTCGTTGATGAAGTGCGTCTCGCGAGTGATCTCGCCCTTGTCGACGCCCATCTGCTCGCTCACGATCTCGATAACCTTCTGTTCAATATCATCCATAATTTCCTACCTACCCTTTCATCTTGAGCGGGCAGACCTTCTGCCCAGGCACAGGTCCGGCACTATACTCGTCGCCGAACCATTTTCCAATATGAGGTTTCACATCACCATGCCGCCATCCACGCAGATGACCTGGCCGGTCACGTAGCTGGCGTCGGCCGATGCCAGGAACGACACGACTCCGGCGATCTCCTCGGGCAACCCGAACCGCTGCAGCGGAATCAGGCCCTTCACCGAATCCTTGATCTGATCGGGCAGCACATGGGTCATGTCGGTCGTGATGAACCCCGGCGCCACCACGTTGCAGGTGATATTCTTCTTTGCCAGTTCCTTGGCCACCGATTTACTAAGGCCGATGAGGCCCGCCTTGGAGGCGGCGTAATTCGCCTGTCCGGCATTGCCCGCCACGCCCGAGACCGAACTGATGTTGATAATCCGACCGCCAATGCCGCCCTTGAGCCGCATCATCGGCCGGGCCGCGGCGCGGGTTGCCACAAACGCGGACTTGAGATTCGTGGCGATGACCATGTCAAAAGCCTCATCCGTCATCCGCAGGATCAGGTCGTCGCGCGTGATGCCAGCGTTGTTCACAAGCACATCCAGCCGGCCGTGTTTCTCGGCGACGCCATCCACCAGTTCGCCCAGGGCCTTGGCGTCGGCGATGTCACAGACGGCCGCCTCGGCTGAACCTCCGGCGGCGATGGCCTGGCCCACGACCTCGTTGAGCTTTTCGGCATTGCGTGCGACAGCGACGACATGCAGGCCGTCCTTGGCAAGCCGCTGGACTATGGCCGCACCGATGCCCCGCGAACCGCCGGTCACAATCGCCACTCGTTTTTCGTTCATGGGCATGGGATATGTCCTGATTGCTGGGTTTCGTTTCCTCTGTTGTGACTCACGCGTTTTTCGCCGTCAGTACATCGGCACTGGCCAGCGATTCCACCGGCAGCCGCCGATTGATCTTTTTGAGCATGCCCGCAAGCGTCCTGCCCGGAGCCAGTTCGACGAACCGCAGCGACGCATCGGCGACCAGCGCCTGCATGCTCTGTTCCCATCGTACCGGCCGGATAATCTGCTGCACAAGCAACGCCTTGATTGAATCAGGATCGCCGTGCGGAGCGGCGGTGACGTTGGCGTAAACGCTCTTGCGGGGTGGTGAAAACACAACCTTGGCGAGTTCCGCGCCCATGCGATCGGCGGCACTCTGCATCAACGGGCTGTGGAACGCGCCGGCAACCTTGAGTGGAATCGACTTAAAGCCTTTGTTTTCAGCAAGTTGCGCGACGCGCTCACACGCGGACGCGGCGCCGCTGACGACAATCTGTCCGGGCGAGTTGAAGTTCGCCGCGACCAGCACCTGCCCCTGGGCCGCCTCGGAACAAAGCGAGTTGGCCGTCGGCTCATCCACACCCAGGATCGCGACCATTCCGCTGGGCGTGGCAACGGCAGCCTCCTGCATGTATCGGCCGCGCGCTGCGACCAGTCTCAGACCATCCTCAAACGAAAAGACGCCGGCAAGGTGTAGAGCGGTGTATTCGCCGAGGCTCAAGCCTGCGTAAACGGCGTCCAACTCGGGACCGACCACGGCCTTTTCCTCGGCCGCCCGGTAGGCTGCGACGCTGGTCGCAAAGATGGCCGGTTGGGACACGTCGGTCTGGTTGAGCCGGTCTTCCGGGCCGCCAAAGCAAATGGCCGCAAGATCCCAGCCGAGAATTCGGTTGGCGGTGTCGAAGACGGCCCTGGCGAGGGAGGAGGCCTCGAAGAAGTCCTTGCCCATGCCGACGACCTGAGCGCCCTGGCCGGGACAGAGGATGCAGTTATGCGTGGACATGCGAGTGATTGCCTGTGGTTGGTTGCCGCAATGGATCCGGTTTGACAGGGGCCTCAGACCCGCACAACGGCGTTGGCCCAGGTGAGCCCGGCGCCGAAGGCCACGAATACGAGTACGTCGCCGGACTGGATTCTGCCTTCGCGCCACGCCTCATCAAGTGCGATGGGGATCGAAGCGGCCGAGGTGTTGCCGTAGCGGGCAATGTTGACATAGACCTTTTCCGACGGGATTTCGAGCCGCTCTATGGCGGCGTCGATGATCCGCTGGTTTACCTGGTGGGGGATGATCAGCTTGATGTCGGCGGCTGTGAGCGAGCACTTGCTCATCGCATCCTTGATCAGTTCATGAAATCGCGACACTGCGAACTTGTAGACCTCCCGGCCCTTGATCTGCATGTATTGTCTGCGCTCGGCGACCATCTGCTCGTTGATCGGGTGGCGCGATCCGGGCTGGCAGTAGAGCAGGTCCCATCCGTGTCCGTCGGCATACAGCGAGCTGTAGATCAGTCCGCGATTGGCATCGGAGGAGCGTTGCAGCACAATCGCGCCGGCCCCGTCGCCAAAGAGAATACAACTCCCGCGGTCGCGGTAGTCGGTGGAACGAGACAGGGTTTCTGAGCCGACCACGAGCACATTCCGATATC
Organism: uncultured Tepidisphaeraceae bacterium; assembly: GCA_964433485.1. GTDB lineage: Bacteria > Planctomycetota > Phycisphaerae > Tepidisphaerales > Tepidisphaeraceae > JANYKD01. Next base: position 8,462 of record CAYSSA010000135.1, read on the forward strand.
GCCCGGACTGGATGAAGGCCGCCGCGGTATCCATTGCATACAGAAAACCCGAGCAGGCGGCGGTGACGTCGAACGCCGGCGTCGAGTGCAGGCCGAGTTCCTTTCCGATGAAACAGGCCGAGGAGGGAAACTGCATCTCGGGCGTGATGGTGCCGCAGATCAGCAGGTCGATGTCGGGCGACTGCAATCCGGCCGCCGCAAGAGCGCGGCGGCAGGCCTCGGCGCCCATGGTGGCGGTGGTTTCACCGTCGCCGGCGATACGACGTTCCTTGATGCCGGTTCGCTGCGTGATCCACTCGTCGTTTGTGTCGACCATTTTCGACAAGTCGTCGTTGGTCAACCTGCGTTGCGGAACATAGCTCCCGGTTCCCGCGATAATGGCTGAATAACCTGCCATGTAGTCTCTGGTTCCTGATAATATCCGTTGATAACAAAAGCCGATGAACTCAGGGCCTGGCTCCGCCATTGCTATCGGCGTTGAGTCCTGCGTCCTCGGCCACGGGAATGCTCTTTTCGATTGTCTCCACGATCTTTTCGTTGACCTTCAGCGTCACGAGTTGCTTGGCGACGCGGATGGCGTTCTTGATGGCGCGACTGTCCGACTTTCCGTGCAGGATGAGGCAGTAACCGCCCACGCCCAGCAAGGGCGCGCCGCCGTATTCCTGCCAGTCGAATCGCTTGTACATGCGCTGCATGATCGGCTGAAAGCGCATCATCAGATCCTGATCCTCTTCGGCCACCTCGGCCGCGATGGCCCGGAACAACCCCTCGGCCATGCCTTCAGTGAACTTGAGGATGATATTACCCACAAAGCCGTCACAGATCACGACGTCGGCGACGCCCTTGAAGATGTCGCGACCTTCGACGTTGCCGATGAAATTGATGGCCGGCTCGTCGCGCATGAGCTTTCGGGCGGCTTTGACCACGGCGGTGCCCTTGGCGTCTTCCTCGCCGATGGACATCAGCCCTACGCGCGGATTTCGCATACCGCAGACCGCTTCGCCGTAGGCGGCGGCCATCATGGCGTACTGCTCGAGGTGCTTGGGTTTTGGCGAGATGTTGGCGCCCACGTCGCAGAGGATGACCGGCCCGTGGAAAGTGGGCACAATGACCGCGATGGCGGGCCGGGACACGCCCTTGAGCGTGCGCATCCGCAACTGTGCGGCCGCGACGCAGGCTCCGGTGTTCCCGGCCGAGATCACGACATCGGCTTCGCCCTTGGCCGCGAGCTTGCACATGACGGAAATGGAACTGTCGGGTTTGTTGCGAATGGCTTCGACGGGCGGATCGTCCATGGCAACCACTTCAGTGGTGGGAACGATCTCGAAGAGGCGTTTCTGGGCATCTGTCAGCCCACTGGATTCCAACCCCTTGCGGCTGATCGTCTCATCGCCCAGCAGCAGGACCCGATCGTCCGGCCCGAGGAGTGAGACGGCTTCCCAGCAGCCCTTGAGGATGGCGTTCGGCGCCTTGTCGCCGCCCATGACATCCACTGCAGCTCGCACGAAGAGTCTCCTTTGCAGTAAACCCTGGAACCTGGCCGGTGGAGGAAGACCTCGCCGGTGCGCCGGGGAAGGACACGCGGATCCGCGATAAGACTCGCCGTATCCGCGGTTGCCATGACCCGAACCGGCCTACTCCGCCGTCTCCTGCTCAATCTGGAGTGCGAGCTTCGGGTTGACATACCCGCAGTTCTCGCAGGCCGCGTGGGGAAGTTTTGGCGAGGCGCACTGGGGGCATCGCACGAAATGAGCGGGCTTCAGCGCGTGATGCGATCGGCGCTTCCGCTTCCGCTGCTTGCTGATCTTCTGTACCGGTTGCATGTCCTGTTCCTCTAGGGCTTTGCGACGCTCATGCCTCGCACTAAAGTCAAAAAGCATCGGCGGGCTGCATACCCGCCGATTCGACAAGTCGATTAAGTTATGGATTTGGGTCGGGTCTGTCAAGCCTGCGTGAACTGCCGGCGCGACTCTCACAAAGGGTGGAAAAAGACCAGAATCGGGAAACGCCGGTTGTCTTGCGCTTATGACGCCAGTCGGGCCGGTTGGTCCCAATCGGCAAGACCGGTGGATCTGGCCCGCTTGGCCGCGTCCGCCCGCAGTGATTCCAGATAGCGTTCAAGGTCTGCTTCCTGAAACTGCGACAGGAAGGCCTCCGGCGCTGACAGATTGAACTTCCGTATCTCCGCGATGAGTTGACGTTTTTCCATGGGGCCTTTAACCTCCGGTGAGCGGCAGACGTTCTCGAAAAACCGTTGCGTTGTGTATAATCGGTAGCCGGCATGGCGGAACTTGAGACCCCTCCAACTTCGGATGATCCGATCGCGTCGCTCTACAAGATGTCCACAACGGCGGGCATGGGCGCCGGCGACTACGTGGAGGTCAACCGGGCCGCCGTGGTTTCGGTGGTCTTGGCGGTATGTTCGCTGCTGTCGATGCTGGGCTGGCCGTTCCTGCTGCTGGGTCTGGCGGCCGTGATCTGCGGCCTTGTCGCCCTGCGGCAGATCCATTGCAGCAGCGGCACCCAGGGCGGCCGTGCCGTGGCCTGGGTGGGAATCGGCGGCGCTTTGCTGATCGCGGGCGGTGTGTTCACGACCGATCTGGTCCGGCGGGCGGGCGAGGCGGCCGATGGGCGTCGCATCAATGACCTGATCAATCAACTTGGCGCGGCGCTGGCCAGCGCCGACTATGAGCGGGCTCGATCGCTTTTTGTCCCTGAGTTTCAACAAAAAATGCCCCCCGAGAAGTTCAAGTCCGTCTGGGTCCGCCTGAACGAGTCGGGGTCGCTCGGCTCGATCACCGGTCTGAAGGGCAACGATCGGTTCTCCTTCACGCATGGAAAGGGCGGCGCGGTTTATTTCGGATTCACCAAATGCACCGTGCAGTTCGAGAAGGATCCCCAGGCGGGCGTGATCTCAGTGATTGGCGCCCGCGAAGAGGGCGGTGCCTGGCGGCTCTATGATCTGCCGGAGGTCTTTCCAAAGACCATGCCCATTCCACGGTAGCCCGACCATGCAAACGGTCGCGGCGTGAAGCCCGCTCTATTGCTCAAGCCACCCCCGGCTTTCGTCCGATAACTGAAAGCAGTATGCCCGGCAACGCCGATATGCGAACCCGTCCGCGCCGCCGCGGGCCATGATCCCATGTTTGCCGACGGTGGCGGTTGTCTGGCGCGCGTGCGCCTTCGGAGGCGGCATCGAAAGAAAAAAATGCCGGGCGCGCTTCCGGCACAACAGATCGGTCGCCATTCGGCCGATAAGGAGAATGTGAATGGACGATAATGGTCGTCCGATCACCAGCAAGGCTTCAAGGAAGAAGCATATGAACCCGATGCGGAGCATCAGTTTCGGATTGCTGCTCTGGGCGATCGCCGGACTCTGCGGTTGCGGCGGTCGAGCCGCGCCGGAGTACGGCGTGGAACGTCCCCTGGCGCTGCCCGGCTATCAAAGGCAGACATGGGCCGTCGCCCCGGCGGTGAATCTGAGCGGCCAGAAGGCGGTGGACCCGCTGACACAGGCCGATGTGCTGTACATGCAATTGCAGCAGGTGGCCGGCCTGACCGTGATTCCCGTCAACCGCGTGGTGGACGTGTACACGTCGTTGCGGGTCGACCAGTTGAAAAGTGAAGAGCAGGCTCAGTTGATGTGCGAGTTGCTGGACTGCGACGCCATCGTGGTGGCGACAGTGACGGCGTACGATCCGTTCGACCCGCCGAAGATGGGCGCGGCATTGCAGTTGTTCCGCAGAGGCGAGAAGCGACTGCTGTCCAACGCGGACCCGCGAGAACTGATCCGCCGGGCCGCGCCGACCACTCGCGGCGCCACGCCGCCTCCCGCGGGGTTCATTCAGGTCGTCGGCATGTTTGACGCGGCCAACGGTTCGACCCGCGCGGAATTGATGCGTTATGCCGCGGGACGAAACGATCCCACGGGGCCGCTTCGCGAGCGGGTGTACCTTGTGGAAATGGACCGCTACGCCGGATTCGTCTACCACTCGCTGATCTCCGAGGTGCTCAACAAGCCTGCGTTACTTGACCGATGATACATGCGGACCCGCGAGGCCTGGCCTGACGGCCCGGTCCTGCGGTCCGCGACGGGAACCTGGTCTTCAGTCCCGGGAGCAGTCAATGGCGGAAATGCGGACACTCAGTTTGGCCAAGGGCGATCAATTCTTCTGCTTCCGCTATGAGGTGGGGCAGGAAGTCAAGGTGCTCGATGCCCTGATCGACATGGTTCACAAGAGCAACCACCAGTTCGACTGGTTTGACGCGGCCATACTCTCGCATCAACTTGGCCGACATTTGTTGAAAGAATTAAGGTCCTATTTGCCGAAAAAGGTTGCATGAGATTGGTTTGTGCGGTGGCGACGGAGCTCGCACTGGCCGGGGAACGGTGTGCCGCACAACCAGGTGCAGTAAGGCGATCGTGAGCGTTTCATGGAGGAATCGACCACGCCGCGTTTTGGGCCACCGGCCTGCCAACCGCGTGGCATGTCCGCGGAATTATCCGGTTGATCTCCGGCCGGCGATTCCGCAAATGTTTCGACACCTTCGCCACACGTCAGGATGGTATGAACGCTCCACTCGAATCCAACATCGCAGCGGCCACCGCCCCGGAAATCCAGGATCCCAACGCCAGCCCGAAGAACTACTCGCCTCTGGTGCAGCAGTTCCTCGATTACCTGAAATTCGAGCGACACTTCTCGGATTACACCATCAAGAGCTACGGCGCGGGTCTGTTCCAGTTCGGACAGTTCCTCTCGGAACAGATCGGCCACCCCAACGTGACCGATCCGGCGCCGCTCACTCCCGACCAGCTCGATCAGAAGCATGTCACGGTCGAACCCCTGGTCGTTCGCGAGTTCCTGGCATATCTGTACGGTCAGAACTACACCAAGAGCACCACCGCCCGGAAACTCGCGACGCTGCGTTCGTTCTTCAAGTTCCTGATGCGCCGCGGGCGCGTCAGCGTTAATCCGCTTTCGACCATTCGCACGCCCAAGCAGGAGAAGCGCCTGCCCAAGTGTCTCGACCTCGACCAGATTCAGAAGCTGCTGGACACGCC
>CAYSSA010000136.1:0-4360 GCA_964433485.1 uncultured Tepidisphaeraceae bacterium
CTGTTGGAGCCAGCACAAACGCGGATGTGCAGAGGGTGTCGAAGCAGTGGCCGCAGTACGCGGGCAGGCATGATCCCGCGGTGCTGGAACTGATGATGATTCGCGGGCGTGAGCAGGCGAGCAAGCTTGGATTCGTCCAGGAAGAAGATGTCCAGCAGTTTCTTCAGTGCATTCTGCTCTGCAACGACGATCTTGTCGGACCGAATTCGGTGAATATGGATGTCTGGTACACCCTGACCACGCAGGGCAAGCCTGCGCAAATGCGGTTGAAGCGAGCGATGACGCTTTCACAGCGGATTGCCGAAACGCGGTACAAACTCGGCGCGGCGGTGTCGCCGCCGCGAAGCGCGCCTCCCGCTGCCGCCGCGTCGCCGGCGGCGACGGGTTCTGTCGCCGGTCACGCCGTCGAGTCCGGGCCTTTGGTGATCGAGGGCTTCAGCGATCTGGAAAAGATCAGCGAGGGGGGCATGGGCGAGGTGTATCGCGCTCATGACAATGCGCTGGATGTGGACGTTGCCATCAAACTTCTGCGTGAACTGCAGCCCGCCGCCACAGAGCAGTTCCTTGCCGAGGCGCGTGCCGCGGCCAAGGTGCAGCACCCGAACATCATACAGGTGTTGCGGTACGGCCACGCCCCACAGGGCTGTTACTACGTAATGCCTTTCATCAAGGGCATGGACGGGGATCAACTTCTGGCGGCGTTCAGGGAGAACGATCCCTCCGCCCGGCCGGCGACGGAGGTCTTGCGCATCGCCGGCACCTCGTCCGGTCACCTGCTGCCGGAATTGCAGCCGGCGATGGCTCACCCGCAACCGTATTACGCGATTGTGGCGACATGGCTGGCGATGGTGGCGGACGGCGTGGAACGGGCACACGCGGCCGGGATCGTGCATCGTGACATCAAGCCCGGCAATCTGATTCTGGCGGCCGATGGCCGAATGATGCTGGCGGATTTCGGCTTGGCGGTTCGTGCCGACCAGAGGTATCTTGCGGGTTGTGTTGGAACGCCGAGGTACCTGTCGCCCGAGATGCTGGGGTGCTGGGCGAGCCAGTCGGCCGCGAGCGGACTGGATCATCGCATGGACATCTGGGGGCTTGGGCTGACGTTGCTGGAGTTGATCACGTTGCGGACGATATATGATGGTCCGATGGAGAAGGCTCTGCGCGATGTTGCCACGATAGATCCGCCACTTGCACGGCAGGTCAATGCGATGATTCCTCCGGCGCTGGAGTCGATCTGCGCGAAGGCAGTGGCGCGTAATCCTTCGCAGCGATACGCTCATGCGGCCGACATGGCCGCGGAATTGCGCCTCTTCGTTGCACAGGCGACGCCGCCGACGTTGGTTGAGGAGACGGAGAACGGCAAATCGGCGGGTCTGTTTGGATGGCTCCGCAAGAAGTCGTAAGACCGCCCGCCGGGATGGCGCGGGAAGGGGGTTACTTGGGTGGACTTGCGCTTCCCACGGCGCTGACCTGAAACGAAAGCTGTTCGAGTTGCACCGCCAGATCCACTGTGGCGACGCCCACATCCTGCGGCACGACGAGCGACACCGGCGCGAAGTTCAGGATTCCACGGATCCCGGCCGAGACCAGAAGATCGGCCACATCCTGCGCCGCGTCGGCGGGCACCGCGATGATTCCCAGGCGGATGCTGTTCTGAACGATCGTCTCAGGCAGTTCGGCGAGCGGTTGGATGCGAAAGTCGGCCAGTCGCTTGCTGACTTTGCCTGGATCCGAGTCGAAAACCGCTGTCAGGCGGAATCCCTTCTGTTCGAATCCCCTGTAGGCGACCAAGGCTCGGCCAAGGTTGCCAGCGCCTACGAGCAGGACATTCCAGATCCGGTCGGTTCCAAGCACATGGCGAATACGCGGTATGAGCTCGTTGACCTGATAACCAATGCCCGGGCGTCCGAATTGTCCGAAATACGCCAGGTCCTTTCGCACCTGGGCGTCGGTTAGACCGAGGCTCTCGCCGAGTTGTTTGGAGGAAATCGTGTTGCGATCCTTCCTCTGAAAGGCTTGCAGTTGTCGCAGGTAGAGCGAGAGTCGCCGGACGGCTGGGTGGGGAATCGCCGAATCTGGACGCGAGTGTTGCATGGTTGCCGATCCGCCTGGGCGGCGGGTGGAAAGAGTCTATCGTGGTTGAGCAGGCGGCGATAGGGTTAAGGCGGATAGTCCGATGGATTTCGCAGTGTTGCGACCTCGCGGGAACACGATCCAGGAGAGGATGGTCTTTCACATATTGGAAACGCCCTTTTGCCGCATTGACCGGCCGGGAGAGGGGCTTATATTCAGGCTCTCATGCCAGGCCAAACCAAAATGTGTCGGAGCATTGCCCATTTGATTCTCGGCGGCGCGGCGGTGTTGCTGCCGGCTGGATGTCGGCAGCAACCCGCAACACCCGAGGAAAGGTCGGAGCGAGCGACACATCTCTATGTCGATGGGGCCCTGGCCTATCAGGAAGGCGACAAGGAACGCGCCCTGTTGGCACTGCAGAATGCCCTGAATGACAATCCCGATCTGATCATGGCGAGGTTCCTGCTGGCCAGCCTCTATCGCGACAAGGGGCAGTTCGAGTCGGCGGCGGAGCAATACAAGAAGGTCGTCGAACTCGATCCCTACAGCTATGTGAATCACTATAACCTCGGATTGATGTACCACCTGCTCGCGCGGTTGCAGGAAGCCGCGAGTTCCTACCTTGAGGCGATCCGTCTGAACCCGGCCGATGCCAAATCGAATATGAATCTGGCGCTGGTGTATACGGCGCTGGGCAAGCCGGACAAGGGGCTGCCGTATGCACAGAAGGCGGTGGAGGTGGAGCCACGGTCGGCTGATGCGCAGGGGAATCTCGCGGTGGTGCTGGATTCGCTGGGGTTGTTCCCCGAGGCCGAACGGCGCTATCGAACGGCGCTGGAACTGGACGCGAACCGCATCGAGACGGCGATCAACCTCGCCGGAAACCTGGTCTCGCAGAAACGATACAAAGATGCCGTCGCCATTTACGAGCAGATTCTGAGGACGCGCGACAATTCGCTGGTGCGACAGCGGCTGGGCAATGCATTGCTTCAGGCCGGCCGGGCTGATGAAGCCGCTCGCGAGTTCGAGAACGCCCTCAGACAGAATCCGCGAAACCACCAGGCCCTCAACGGGCTGGGCGATGTCATGATCCACCAGTATCGTGCCGGAGCCATGCTGGACGACAAGAAGCGCCTCGCGGCCGTGGGCCACTGGAAGGCGAGCCTCGAACTCAACCCCGAGCAGCCGCGCGTGCAGGCGCTGCTCAAGGAATACACGCAGAAGTCGCTGTTCCCCTGAGGCGCAATGCCGCTCGAACTGCTGCTAAATGACGACTGCTTTGCGGCGCTGAACAAACCCGCGGGACTTGCGGCCATACCGGGGCGAGGCGAATCCACCTGCGCCCTCGAGCGGCTTTCCATGCAGCTTCACCTGCCGTGCAGCGGCACGAAGGACCCACGGCTACGAGTTGTGCATCGCATCGACAAGGACACCTCCGGCGTGCTGCTGCTGGCGAAGAACGCCCCGGCACAGCGGCACGCTTCGCAGCAGTTCCAGAACAACGCCGTTGCCAAGGAATATCTGGCGCTGGTGGTTGGCCGGCCGTTGGAAGCGAGCGGGGAGATCGACGCCCCCATCGGCGTGCATCCGGCCAACCGGCGGATGATGAGCGTCGGCAGGCACGGCCGGCCGGCGCAGACCGCGTGGAGGGTTGAGGAGTTGTTCCGCACGTTCACGCTGCTGCGAGTGTTTCCCCGAACCGGCAAGACCCATCAGATTCGCGTGCATCTCAAGTCCATCGGCCTGCCGCTGGCGATCGACGATCTGTACAACCCCGCACCCTCGGGCGATCCCGCGGGATTGCTGCTGAGCAGTTTCAAGCGCGACTACCGGGCGAAGCGGGATGGCGAGCGGCCGCTGATTTCCCGGTTGACTCTGCACGCGGAGAAGCTGACGTTCGAGCACCTTGACGGGAGGCGAATCGAACTGATCGCGCCGTTGCCGAAGGATTTCCGGGCGGCGCTGAGTCAGTTGAGAAAACACGGTGCGTGACTACTTCGGCCGGCTGGCGGGATGGGATTCGTTGAGGCGCGGCTCCCTGGGCTGAACGGCTTGCGGAATCAGCAGGATCACGGTTTCCTTCTGGCCGCCCTCGCCGCCGCCGACGAGGAAGGTGCTGCCGATGCTCATGCCCGAGCGGGCTTCGGCGGAGGGGGCGATCACGAGGAAACTGTCCAGCGGAATGTCCGTCAGCAGATTCAGGTCGAAGAAATACTCCGGGCTGATGTGCTCGATCTCGACGGTGTCGGTGCGGTTAACGGCCACGAGCTTCTTTCGCAGCGAG
>CAYSSA010000136.1:4386-9612 GCA_964433485.1 uncultured Tepidisphaeraceae bacterium
CAGAGGCCGACGCGGATGTCGCCGGGCTTGCGCGGGGCGGCCTGGAACTCAAGGCACAGGAGATTGTCCGAGTCGTCGTAGCTGCGCACGGGCATCTGGCCCTGCGGGCTGAAGTGGTAGACGATCTGATAGGGCACGGCCTGTTTCATCAGCAACTCGATGGTCTTGGCTCCGGATGCGGCATAGACCGCGGGCTTGGCCTCGGGGGCAAGCTTCGAGAGCTGGGACATGAGATCCTCGTATTCGCTCATGGGTACGAGTCCCACGCGTATGCCGTTACGATCGAGAATGTCGTGGGTCTTGGCGTCAATGGCCGCTTCGTCCACTCGCTTCCAGAATTTCTCGTTGCCGCCGATTGTGCCCACGGGCACCGTGAACTGAAAGATCGACAGGTGGACCTGCGGACGCACAAACACCGTGGGGTCCATTGCCTGAATGACCTTCTGCACCTCCTGTGGGCGAAGGGCCGGATCGCCGCCCGCCGGTCTGGGCGGCGTCAGCGGCTTGACCAGCACGGGCTGATAGTTCGGTGACGGAGGAACTTGTTCCCGCAAATCAGAGCGAGGCGGCGCCTCGGTTTTCGCGTTGCCGGAAACGCCCGATTCCCATTTGTCATAACCCATCATCTTCTCGATGCTCGTCTGCATACCGCAGCCCGAGCCGATCAGCAGAAGACAACAGATGGTGCAGTATCGCATGACTCTCGTTCCCGTCAGGCCGACGCCAGCGTTTCAATCAGCAGATCGAGTCCCTTTGCCCACAGGTCCTCAGCAATGTTGATCGGAGGGGCCAGACGAATGACCTTCTGCGCCGTGAGGTTGATGACAATGCCCTTCTCCAGACCCTTCTCGACAATCTTCTCCGGCGGCCGCGCCATCTCAATTCCAAGCATCAGTCCCTTGCCGCGAATATCGGTCACGCGGCCCGAAAGCCGAGGTTCGCGCGACAGGCGATCGACCGCGATCTGTCCAAGCCGGGCGGCATGGTCCAGAAGCCCTTCTTGCTCGATGGTGGCCATGATCGCACAGGCCACCGACATGCAGATCGGATTGGCGCCCAGCGTGCAGCCGTGAGTGCCGGGCACCAGCGTCCTGGCAGTCTCCGGCCGCGCGAACATCACGCCGACGGGCAGCCCGCCGCCGATGGCCTTGCCCAGTGTGAGGATATCCGGCAGCACCGGCCGACCGGCCGAATCGGTGAAGTGCTGGTGGCCGAACCATTTGCCCGTGCGTCCGCAACCGGTCCAGACCTCGTCGAAGATCAGCGTCATGCCCATCTCATCGCACAACTGGCGCACCTGGGCCGGATACTCCGGCGGATAGAGGTTGATGCCGCCTTCGCCCTGGATCGGCTCCAGGATGATTCCGGCGGTTTCCTGATCGACGGCGGCCCTGAGCGCGGCGATGTCGCCCGGCTCCACCTGAATGAAGCCGGGTACCATCGGCTCAAAACCCGCCTTGGTCTTCGGGTTGCCGGTGGCCGAGATCATGGCCAGGGATCGGCCGTGAAAACTCCTGTTCAGTGAGATGATCTTCCATCGGCCGCGATCTTTACCGCGCAGTCGGGCGAGCTTGCAGGCGGCTTCATTCGCTTCAAGTCCGGAGTGGCAGAAGAACGCCTGCCCGTCGAATGCGGCGCGAGCGAGGCGCTCTGCCAGTTCGATCTGCGGTTCGGTGAAGAAAGTATTGCCGACGTGCCAGAGCGTCGACGCCTGGCGCGCCGCCGCCTCGATCAGGGCCGGATGGCAGTGTCCCAGGATGGCGCCGCCGAAACCCGCGAAAAGATCGATGTATTGCCTGCCATCGGTGTCCCATAGCAGCGAGCCTTCTCCGCGGCGCATGACCAGGGGAATGCGCGCATAGTTGCCGATGAGTGCAGTCTTGCCTCGCTCAAGAATCTCCGCCGTAGTAGCCATTTCGCTTTCACGCCTTTCCGCAAAAACGCGCAGAATAACAAAAACGCCGGGGAACGCGAGGAGCAAATCGCGGCGGGACGGATCTCGGTCGGAGGGATTGTCCCGCGGCCACTACCCTTGCCGTGGACACCGAAGTAGAATCCTGAAACCCATGTTCAATCATATTCTCGAAACCCGTGGCAATCTTCACCCATTCATCAATTTCGAGTGGCTGCTGACCAACGGCCAGGGGGCTTTTTCATCTTCCTCGGTCGTTGGCTGCAATCGGCGGCGTTACCATGGGTTGCTCTGCGCGGCCACCAAGCCCCCGGTGGGACGGCTTCTTGCACTGAGCCGCGTCGGCGAACTGGTTCACCTCGACGATCGGCCCGAGTTTCACGAACTCTCGATCAACCAGTTCGGTGGGGCGTTCCATCCACGGGGAGACAGGCTTCTTCAGACGTTTCGTTTCGGCGATTGCGTTCAGTGGGAATACAACATCGAAGGGGTGATTCTCACGCGAACCCTTCTGTTGTTCCGTGGCCGAAACGCTGTTGCCCTGCGATACCACGTTGACTGCCCGGCAGGGAAAAAGGTGAAGGTACGACTGCTGCCTTTCGTCGCCATGCGCGACTTTCATGCCTTGTGCCGCAAGGATCAGGCGAATTTCCAGGTCCAGGCCGAAGCCCGCCATGCGAGCGTGGGCAACGGTCAGCATGTGCTTCACCTGACCAGCGATTCCGGGGAGTTCCAATCGCGTCAGGAATGGTGGTACTCGCACAACTACGCGATTGAGACCGAGCGGGGCCAGGACGACCAGGAAGACCTCTTCGTGCCCGCGCACCTGATTGTCGAACTGTGCGGTCCAGGCGGCTTCACGTTGTTTGCGGGACTTGATGAGGATGCAAACGGCCTGCCCGATTTCGACGATGAATTGGCCGCCCGCTCCATTCCGGGCTGCAAGCCATCCATGTCAGCGACCATGCAGCGACTATTCCGAGCGGCCAACGATTTCGTGGTCTCCCGCCGGACTCCCAGCGGTGAGCAGGCGGCCACGATCATCGCCGGGTATCCCTGGTTTGCGGACTGGGGCCGCGACACCATGATCTCGCTCCCCGGGCTGCTGCTCTGCACCGGGCGATACGACGAGGCGTGGCAGGTGTTGTCGCTTTACGCGGCGTTCGTGAGCGAGGGGATGGTCCCCAATCGTTTCGATGATTACACGAACGAGCCGAGCTACAACACCGTGGATGCCTCGCTCTGGTTCATCCACGCGTGCTTCGAGTACCTGCGCCATACCAATGATCAAGTGCGGTTTGACCGCGCACTGCGCCCGGCGTGCGAGGCCATCATCAAGGGATATACGGCCGGCACGCGTTTCAATATTCGCATGGATGATGATGGGCTGATCACCGCGGGCGATGCCTCCACGCAACTGACCTGGATGGATGCCAAGTGCGATGGCGTTGCCTTCACTCCACGGCACGGCAAGGCCGTCGAGATCAACGCGCTGTGGTACAACGCGCTGTGCCTGCTGGGCCACGCCGAGCAGGCCGCGAAGACCGGCGATTCGTTCCTGCGGCGATTCTGGATTAACCCGTTCCGCGGGCTGTTTGACGTGATTCACGAAGGCCATGTGGATAACGCCGTTCGCCCCAACCAGATTTTCGCAGCCAGTCTTCCGCACAGCCCGCTTTCGCCCGAACAGCGGTCGGCGGTTGTGGAGGTCGTCCGGCGCGAGTTGCTGACACCTTATGGCCTGCGGACGCTGGCCCGGGCCGACCCGAACTACCACGGCCGATATTGCGGAAACGCCTTCCAGCGGGACGAGGCATATCACAATGGCACTGTCTGGGCATGGTTGATCGGGCCGTTCCTCGAAGCGTACCTGCGGAACCACGGCCATTCGGCCGACGCCCAGCGGCAGGCGAGGGTCTGGTTGCAGCCGCTGCTTGACCACATGAATCAGAGTTGCATCGGGCAGATCAGCGAGTGCTTCGAGGGCGATGAACCCCACCGGCCGGTGGCCTGTCCGGCACAGGCATGGAGTGTGGCCGAAGTGCTTCGCATCGCCCAGATGTTGGGCATTTGAGCGGCCCTTCGCGCAAGCCGATCAGATTGTCCAGGGTTCGCGCATGGCCCGCGCCAGATACCGATTGGCGATTTCATCGTCCGTGAACTGTTCCTTGTCCGGGTTCCAGCGAAGCTTCCGGCCGGTCCACATGGCGATATTGGCGATGTGCATCACCGTAAAGCAGCGGTGGCCGATCTCCACGGGGAAATAGGGGTCTTTGCGGGTGCGGACGCAATCGAGAAAGTTGCGGTGTTCGCCGGCGGGCTGGGTGAACAGATTAATTTCGGTTGCGGCGATTTTCGAGTTGAGAATCGCCGGAGAACTGGCTTCGACTTTGCCGAGCCAGCCGTTGTTTCCGACCCAGCCTTCGGTGCCCTCGAAACGCAGCCGCACGCCACGGCTGTCCGCCAGCATCTCCACGCCGTTGGCATATTTGTACTTCAGGTCAAAGTGGTAGAACGTGTCATAGAGACCGCCGAGGTGGCGCTTGCCCGTGCCCTCGACCTCGACCGGACCGGTATGCTCTGTGTCGTTGGCCCATTGGGCGGTGTCGAACAGATGCGCCCCCCAGTCGGTCAGCATGCCGCCGGAATAGTCCGCTATCCACCGGAAGTTGAAGTGGATTCGATCCGGGCAATACGGCGCCACCGGAGCCTGACCCAGCCACATGTCGTAATCGAAACCTGGGGGGATCGGCTGCGGCGTCGGATTGCCGGGAGCGCCAGGACCGCTCGGCAGACCCACATGGATACGCTGCAACTTGCCGATGCGCCCGTTGCGCACCAGCTCGGCCATGCGATGGTGGCAGTACATGGCGCGGTCCTCGGTGGACCATTGAAACACCGCGCCATGGCGACGAACGGTTTCCGACAGAATCTGGCCTTCGCGGATTGTCAGCGTCGGCTTCTCGCAGATGACGTCCTTGCCGGCCTTGATGGCCGCGATGGCGATGGGCACATGCCAGTGATCTGGCGTGGAGACCATGATCCCGTCGATGTCGGGGCGGGCAAGCAATTCACGGAAATCTCCGTAGCCGTCGCAGCCTTTGTATGCCCCGCTGCGCATGCGATCGGCATAGTGCTCCTCCGCCACTCTCTTGCCGCTGGCCAGCCGTCTGGGATCGACATCGCAGACGGCCAATACCTGCGCATCGGCCTGGGAAAGGAATGCCCGCGTGTTTTTTCCGAGTCCCTCGCCGCCCAGTCCGATGCAGCCCATGGTGATGCGGTTGCCCGGCGCGACCGCTCCATCCGCGCCT
>CAYSSA010000136.1:9622-13443 GCA_964433485.1 uncultured Tepidisphaeraceae bacterium
ACGCCCGGCCGCCCCGAGGGCCGAAGCCGGCACGACCAGCGGCGCCGCGATGGCGGCGGCCGAACCTTGCAGGAAACGACGACGCGAGCTTGCATTCCGGTTCTTCATTCTGTTCCATCCGAGAGTGGCACCAACAGGAAATACGAAGCTGATGGTTTGGTGTTGAGTCCTTGCGGCGGTCAGTCGTGCTGGCAAAGCACGAGATGTGGCTGAAATGGCCTGATATGACCGTTCTGGGAAATCAGACGACGCGAAGCACGAGCATGGTGCGATCGTCGGCTACGGGTTTGCCGCCGCCGAAGTTTTCGACCGCATCCAGTACCTCGTCGATCAGCAATCGGGGCGTCGCGTGCGGCCGGGCGACGATCGCATCGAGGCGCTCATACCCGAACATGTCGGCCGTCGGGGAGAAGGTCTCGACGATTCCGTCGGTCAACAGCAGCAGGCGGTCGCCTGGCGCCAGCGCGATTTCGGCCTCGGGATATTCCTGACCCGCTAGAATTCCCAGCGGCAGGCCAGAGACCCGGTCAAGGACTTCCACCCGGCCGTCGTCGCGCCGCAGACGCGGCGGTACGTGGCCGGCCATGGCATATCGGAGTGCGCGACGGGTGGGATCGTACACTCCGTAGAACGCGGTGACGAAAGTCGCCGTCTCGATCGTATAGCGGTTGGTAAGCTTGTCGTTTAGATATGCCAGGATATGTCCGGGTGGTTCCGGCGAACCGGGGTAGGAATGTGCAATGGAATGAGTGATCGCCATCATCACCGCAGCCGCCGTGCCGTGACCGGAAACGTCAGCCATGAATATGCCCCATCGACCATCGGCAAGCGGGAACAGGTCGTAATAATCGCCGCCGGCGCGTCGCGAAGTCTGATAGTGCACGGCCATTTCAAGCGTCGGAATCGACGGCAATTCGACCGGCAGCAGCGATCGCTGTATGGCCGCGACGGCTTCCAATTCGCGGTCAATTTCCTGATAGGCTCTCGTGACTTCCTGCCGCAGTACCAGCGATTGCGTGGCGCGTCCAAAGAGATTGCTGGTCAGCACCAGGCTGGGAAAGCTGTCTTTGTCAAACCTCGTCGGCTCATGCCAGAGGTGCAACACCATGTTCTGGGCCAGGCCGTCATGGAAATGGGGGACGGCGATGAGGGCGCGAAAGTCCTTGAGCAAGTTGCTCGCCGGATCGTTCGCCGCCACCTGAAAGTCCTCGATCATTCGCGGCTCTTCTCCATACAGCAGGTCCGCGAGTATCCCTCCCTCGATCAGCGGCAGGCGCTGCGGCTGGGTCCAGGGATTAATGCGCTCAGCCCACCGGGAGTCGCGCGTGATGCGCACGGCCGGACGCGATAGCCCCCGTCGGGACAGTGAAATGGATGCATCGCGAGGCAGCCATCCGAACGATTTGGCAAAATACAGCCGGACGACTTCCTCAGGGTCATTCATACGGCTCATCTCGCGCACCAGCGAAACGATGTATCGGGTGCGGGTTTCCCAATCCTCGTGAAGCGGCGATCGTGGTTGGTTGGATTGCGGAGGAATCACTTGCCTGATGCTAGCATGTCCGGGGCCCGGTAAGAAGCGCTGTTGTGACAAGTGTTTACGATCTTGCCCGTGCCGGCCCCCATGTGGAATTGGTCGTCTTTCTCCGCATTTGTTGGCGGTACGCCGAAAAAGCGGCTGATTGCTATACTGCTGAGGCATAGGATTGCCATTATCGGAGCCAACACGCATGGCCGAAAAACCGGAACACCCCGTCTGCGGAAGCTGCGGTTACATTGTCACGGGCCTGACCACCTTCACCTGTCCGGAATGTGGTTCGGACCTTCGAGAGGTGGGGATTGTCCGACCGGGTGGAGGCCGCGGCGGTCGGCGAGGCTGGTGGCTGGCGCTGAAACTGCTTCTGGCCGTGGCCGTGTCGATGCCAGTCGCGGGTGCGATCGCGGGCGCAATGGCGGGACTGTTGCTGCCCACGGTCGCCACGACGAGCGTCATAACCGACATCAAGCCGACCTGCCGCGCGGCGCAGGGATACACGATTACCGGCCGGCAGAATGTTTATCACCTGGGCGCCTCCGACTGGACACAGATCACGCGCGGGGAAATCGTCGTCCGCATCGCCGGGCGAAGCGGTCAGGCTACGTTGCGGATTGACCCGCAAAGCGGGCGATACAGCGGCACAGACGGACAGGGGGGCGGCATTGCCGCGCTGCCCACGTTCAATGAGGAGGCGGCGGCACGGGCAATGGAGTCGGCTCAGATCGCCCGGTCCGATACCGGCATCCGATGCGGCAATGATCTCACGCTTGGTTCACGACACGCAGACGAAACTGGCGCAACTGACGCCCATCGGCATCAATTCCCGGCAGGAGATGTCCAGCCCGTCGACCGGAGAGCCCGGCACGGCCTCCCAGAAGCAAATCGTTGCCTGGAATGACAACAATGCCATGGGGATCGGGGCGTTCATCCTGGCCTGGCTGCTGCTGGCCGCCGCAGCCTGCCGCTGGATCCTGCGACATCATCGAGCAGCCGGTTCCCAGCTTGCGGACCAGCGGACAATTCCACCGGCCGTGTTGCCGTCGTCACCGACCGCCCGGACACTGACGGTGTTGTTCAGCGACATGAAGGACTATACCGCCCGCGCGGCCGCGGAGTCGAACCAGGGCGTGATCGAACTGGTTCGCCGCCACCGGGATATGGCCCAGCCGATTGTGCGGACGCACGGCGGACGGATCGTCAAGACGATGGGCGACGCTCTGCTCGTGGTGTTTGAAAGCGCCACCAGTGCCGTTCGAGCGGCCGTGGAATTGCAGCAGGCGGTTCGCCGACACAACGCCCAGGCGTTTACGGATCGGGAGCGATTCGAGATTCGGATTGCCATCTGTACGGGGGAAGTCGTTGTGGACGCCGGCGATGTGTTCGGCGACACGGTTAATCTCGCCAGCCGGGTGCAGCAGCTGGCCGGTCCTGGAGAAGTACTGTTCGCCGACAGTACTCGTGCGACCATCAAACAGGCCGAGATTGCGTGCGAGTCGGCCGGCGAATTTGAGCTGAAGGGGATCCCGGGTAAAGTGCGTTTGTTCCGGGCGCATGTTGAGATGGCGCCAAGCGTTACGGGGAGTACGCCATCACGGGCGTAAGGACCTGGGCGAGCGTTCTTGGTGAGGCCCCGGCCCGCACACTTGACCATGCCGCGCAGCAGGTACTCGGGCGAATCCCGTTCCAATTCCACGCGGGTGCCGTCCATCAGGCGCCGATCAGCAGAAACAGCGACGTCGCAAGCAGAGACGATGCGCAGATGCGCCATGCTCGTGAACGTCTTGGAAGCAGCCGAGACGTAAGCACCATGGCGACAAGCGGCATCGCGGCCCGGGAATTGTGAACGGTGGCTGGCAGGGTGAAATCTCGGCCGATGATGCGCGGTTCGCTGGTTGCGATCTCGAGATCGCGGGTCATCTGTGACGCCGGCAGCAACGCGCGCATTCGTGTCACGCGCGCCCGTTCGTGTATTCCACCGGGTTCGGGCGGCTTGAGCGAGCGCCCGGGCTCATGGCGGGACACCGCGAGGTAGGCGCAGAACTCGACGAAGAACGCGGGGCTGGATTGTCGCATCACCTGTTCATACGTCGTGCCGCTGACCGAGGCGCTGTCCAATGCGAGCCGGCGAGGATCAATCTGCCGTTCCGGGAAATTCGCGGGTCGGTAGGACTGGTCGCCGATCACATGCACCACCACCTCATTCTCGCCAAGGGTGTTCATTCGCGAGATCATCAGCGGGAATGTCAGCCGGTCCGACGTGTAGGTGTAGCGGAACGGATGGGCC
>CAYSSA010000137.1:0-5943 GCA_964433485.1 uncultured Tepidisphaeraceae bacterium
CACATCCAGGATCACCAGGTCCGGCCGATGCCTGGTGGCAATGTCCAGCCCCTCCGCGCCGTCATTGGCTAGGATAACGTCGAAGCCCTCCTTGTCCATGTGATAGCGCACCAGCTCCAGCAGATCCTTCTCGTCGTCAATCACCAGAATCGTCGCCTTGCTCATGGCTCGGTCCTCCCGATACGCGTCGTTCCATTATTCTCAACATTCGCCGTTTTGCCATCGCCGGACAGGCTCGGATGGCGTATGTCCCTTCCCTGCACCAGATAGATCACTTCCTCCGCGATGTTCGTGGCGTGATCGCCGATTCGCTCCAGGTTCCGCGACAGCAGGATCAGCGACAGCGCCCGCTGGATCGTTCCGGGGTCGGCCATCATGTAGGTCAGCAACGTCCGGAAGATCTGGTCCTTGAACGCATCCACCTGGTCCTCGCTCTCGATCACCTTCTCCGCCAGGGCGACGTCCCTCTGCACCATCGCCGTCAGCACGTCCCGCACCATCCGCTGCACGATGTCCGACATGATGGAAATGTCCACCATCGGGCGCAACGGGGGAAACTGCAGCACGTAGCGCGCGTTCTGACAGACGTTGATCGCCTGGTCGCCGATCCGCTCGATCTCGCTGGTGATGCGCGAGGCCGCGAACAGGAAACGCACGTCGGCCGCCATCGGCTGGTTCAGCGCCACCAGTTCGACCGCCGCCTCGTCGATCTCGAGCTGCAGCCGGTCGACCTGCCGCTCCTTCTCGAACACCTCGCGGGACAGCGACTCGTTGCGCTCGATCAGGGATCGAACGGCGCCCTGGATCATGGTCTCCGCCATCGAGCCCATCAGCACAATCCTCTTGAGCAGATCCTGTAACTGTTGTTCAAAATGTCGCATAGCATTGCCTATCAGCCGAACCGGCCGGTCACGTACGCTTCGGTCTCTTTGCGGTGCGGCGTTACAAACATCTTGTTCGTCGGACCGTACTCCACCAGCCGGCCCATGTACATGAACGCGGTGTAGTCGCTCACGCGGGCGGCCTGCTGCATGTTGTGCGTGACAATCAGCACGGTGTACTTGCCGCGGAGCTGGAAGATCAGCTCCTCGCCCTTCCCGGTGGAAATCGGGTCCAGCGCCGAACAGGGTTCGTCCATCAGCAGCACCTCGGGCTCCGCCGCGATCGCCCGCGCGATGCACAATCGCTGCTGCTGCCCGCCCGAGAGCGCCAGGGCGCTGCTGTGCAGCCGGTCCTTGACCTCCTCCCAGAGCGCCGCCCCTCGCAGCGATCGCTCGCATACATCCTCCAGGACCGCTCGGCGGTTTTCGCCGTCGATCCGCAGCGAATACACCACGTTCTCGAAGATCGACATGGGGAATGGATTGGACTTCTGAAACACCATGCCCATCCGTTTGCGAAGCTCGATCACGTCCACGTTGCGGCTGTAGACCGGATCGCCGCTGAGATACATGTTGCCGGTGATTCGCACGCTGTCGATCAGGTCATTCAGCCGATTCACGCTGCGCAGCAGTGTGGACTTGCCGCATCCCGAGGGCCCGATCATGGCCGTCACCTTGCCGGCTGCGACCCGCATGTCGATGTGGTGCAGCGCCTTGCTCGCGCCGTACCAGAGGTTGAAATCCTCCACACGCAGGACATGCTGCTCGGAATCCAGTTCCTGGTGTGTCTCGGTGACAATATCGGCGCCGCGGGCAATCTGGTCGAGCACCGACTCGCCCGCCGTCGCGTCGGCGCCCGGAACGTCGCCCGGAGCGGCCAGATCGCGGATCACCGGCCTCGAAGGGACTGTCCTGGGACTCTGGGGAGATGTCAACACCATGAGAACCTCTCTGTGACTGTCGCAACGGCTCAGAACTGCGCGCCTGCAAACGCCCGCCTCAGCCTGGTGCGAATGAACATGGCCGCCAGATTCAGCAGCACCACAATGCTGATCAACAGGAATGTGGTGGTGTACACCATGGATCTGGCGGCCTCCGAGTTTCGGCTCTGGAAGCCGAGGTCGTAAATATGAAACCCAAGATGCATGAACGAGCGGTTGATTCCGAACAGATCCGAAAGGCTGCTGCTGATCGGCAGTTCCGGCGCCAGTTTCACCGCGCCGACCAGCATCAGGGGCGCCACTTCTCCGGCGCCGCGGGCGATCGCCAGGATCGTGCCCGTCATGATTCCGGGCATGGCTCGCGGAAGCACGATGCGGCGAATCGTCTGCCATTTGCTTGCCCCGCAGGCATAGCTGCCCTCGCGCATCGAGCTCGGGACCGCCGCCAGCGCCTCCTCGGTCGCCACGATCACGACCGGCAACGTGAGCAGCGCCAGCGTCAGCGAGGCCCATATCAGAGCGCTCTTGCCCAGTGTCGGATCGGGCAGCCGCTCGGGAAACAGCGACCGGTCCAGCGATCCGCCGATCAGATAGCAGAAAAACCCCAGTCCAAAAACGCCGAACACGATGCTGGGCACGCCCGCTAGATTGTTGACTGAGATGCGCACGAATGAAAGCAGCGGGCCCTGTTTGGCGTACTCCCGCAGGTAGATCGCCGCGATGACTCCGACCGGCACCACAAAGATAATCATGATGAACGTCAGCAACACCGTCCCGAAAATCGCCGGAAACACACCCCCCTCGGTATTGGCCTCGCGCGGATCGTCGCTGAGGTATTCCCACCACCGGGACAGATAGAGGGAGAGCTTGCCGCCGAAATCGAGCTGGTTGGCCGGATAGATGCGCGCAATCTGCGAAATAAGCATCGGCTGGTCTGGTTTGCCGCGGTCGGCCGGAACCACCACGCCCCCTTGCGTCCGGACAATGAGTCGGGCGCTGTTGGCCTGCTCGCGCAAGCCGCGGATGCGTCCGGTCAATTCGTCGAATCGCTTCTGAAGCTCGGTCTCCCGGGCGGCATTGCCGGCCGCCTGGGCGCGGTACTCCGCGGAATCCTTGCCATACCGCAGTTCCGCTCGCCGCAACTTCAGTCGCAGGGCGTTCTGCTCCTGCGAAACCCGGCCGATCTCATGCTTCTCGATGATACGGATTTCCTCCGCCAGCTTTCGGATGCGCGGATGAACCTCATTCACCATGGCCCAGGCCCGTGCCGGATCGCGCACCTCGTTGCCGCCGACGATGATGCCCTCCAGCAGGCCATAGGCGTTTCCCCAGGAGTCGCGTTCGATGATCATAGCCCACGGCGGGGTGGCCCGCCCCTTGACCGACGGAACGTCCACCCAGGTGAAATCCTCGCCGGTGGTGTCGAAGTTGCCGGTGCGGTAAAGCACGCGTTCGATCGCCGTGACAGCTCCATGCGGCACGTAGCTGTCATGACGTGTCGGCTCCCCGATGATCGTCCTGCCGTTCTCGAGCGTCAACTGCTCCACGGGCAACGGCCAGAACGTGCTGAAGCCGATCATGGTGATGTAGAACAGCAGTGCCAGGATCATCAGCGCGGCCGCTCCCACGCAGCCGCCGGTCAGCCAGACCATCGGCTCGCCGCGGGCGATGAGGTTGGTGGCCCGGCGTTTTGCCGTCACCGGCGACGCGGTCCGCGGGATCATGGTTTCCAGTGTGCTCGACATCGTGATTCCATTGCCTCCGTCAGAGCTGGCAAGCCCGCTTCCGGAACCGCAGACGCACAACCTCGGCCGCCGTGTTGACAACGAACGTAATTACAAAAAGTACTATCGTAGACATAAAAAGAAGCCGGTAGTGCGTGCTGTTGATCGCCGCCTCGGGCATCTCGGTGGCGATGTTCGCCGACAGCGCGCTCAGTCCGCTGAAGAGGCTCAGGTCGATGATCGGGGTGCGCCCTGACAGCATGAGTACGATCATCGTCTCGCCGGCCGCGCGTCCGAACCCGATCATGCAGGCGGAGAAGATGCCGCTGGTGGCCACCGGCAGCACCACACGGATGGCCGTCTGCCACGGCGTGGCGCCGGCGCCCAGCGAAGCGCTGCGAAGCGTCGCGGGAACCCCGCCCAGCGCATCCTCCGACACCGTATAGATGATGGGGATGATCGCGAAGCCCATCATCAACCCCACCAGCAGGCTGTTGCGTTGGACATACGGGCCGAACAACACGCCTCTCAGATCCCAGACACTCGTCAATACGCTGCCCAATCCCCAGCAAATGACCAGCGTGAGCATCGCCAATCCGGCAAATCGCCCCAGTTCCGTCACGCCCAGCGCCACCCGCCGTTCCTGTTGACGGTAGACCGACATCCGTGGCCTGATCCACCCGTTGAAGCCCAGCGACAGCCCAACGCCCACCAGCGGGGCCAGCAGGACAATCCAGCCCGGCGTGCCGACGCTGCCGGGAGATCGGGCCAGCCAGTCCTTGAAATCCGCCGCCCGGCCAATCTTGTGAAACAGAACCCACTCCACCGCGGGCGCCGAGAGCCAGGTCAGCACCGCCCCCACGATGATCGTGAGCACCATGATCGCGAACTTCAGTCCCGCGGGAAATCCCAGCGTGGCCCGCGGCGGCAGCAGTTGCCAGATCATTCCCAGGATAATCAGCCCCACCGGCACCGCAATGAACACCAGCAGCACGGCCCACAACGCGTTCTCCACCAGAGGCGCCAGAAGCAGCGCGCCGATGAAGCCCAATACCACCGACGGCAGCGACGCCATCAGTTCGATCGTCGGTTTGACCACCGCGCGGAGGTGCGGCGACATGAACTCGCTGGTGTAGATCGCTCCCATGATCGCGATCGGAACCGCAAACAGCATCGCATAGAGCGTCGCCTTCAGCGTCCCGAACACCAGCGGCACAAGGCTGATCTTGGCTTCCGCATCCTGGGTGCCGGCCGAACTCTGATAGACGTACGCCGGTTCCGGATAGCCTTCGTAATGCAGTTTACCGAACATCTGTGCAATCGAGCCGTCGGCATGCGGATTGTGCAGTGACCAGGTCGTCACCTTCCCGTCGCCACCCATGGCCAAGATCGAGTTGGTCTTGGGTGAGAACGCTATCATTCGCACAACGCCCCCCGGCGCCTCGAACTCGTGCTGCGTGGTGCCGCTGGTCATGTGCCGCAGGGCAATCGAGCCTTTCTCGTCAACCGTCAGGAACTGCCGGTCGCGACTGGAGATCGCGATCTGCCTCACCGCATCGGCATGAGACCGCATCTCATGCGCCCGCACCAGCTCCAGTCCATCCTTGCCCAGCGCCCCACGGCCCTCCGGCTTGATTGGAAACCAGCCACTTACTCCGCCCTGAGTATCGGCTACGATCAGCGTCGTCTGTCCCAGCAGCATCCGGGCGGTCGATATCCCCGTGTTGTCCGAGAACAAGCGGCGGTTCTCGGCGACCACGGGTCGCGACGGATCATCCAGTCCCAGCCGGACCATGCCTCCATCGGCATAGAGCAGATACGCCATCCGTCCATTCAATCCCAGAACCAGCTTCAGCGGTCGTTCGTGCTTTCGATCCGCGGGCATGGGAAGCTCGTATGTGTCCACGCTTCGCCGAATCTTGCCGGTCATCATGTTCTTCTTGCTGGTGATCGATCCCATCACCAGTCGCCCATCGCCGCGCAACACGGCCACCTTCTCGGCGGTGTCGTCTCGAATATAGTCCACCAGTACCACCGGCGAGGGTGACCCGCCCGTCGTGATGGGCTCGCTCAGATCCACTTCAATTGAAATCAACCGAAGTTGGCCGGCCGGCGTAAGCTGGCCAAGGCGACCGTTAAGAATGATGCTCTGGCCGGGCATCAGGGACTCAGCCGAATCGGGAAGCTGGCTTTGGTCCAGGTATTCCACCTGTTCCACAATCCGCCCGACCCGCACCTCGCCGTTGTCAAACCCCATCGCCAGCGCGCCAAGGCTCTCACAGGCCGCCGTCACCTGGCCCTCCGCCAGCATCCTGCTCGAAAGCAATCTCCCCGTGCCCGCCTGAAAACTGCTCAACTGACCCGACCGCTTCAATACCCAGATGGCCGACAGATTCT
>CAYSSA010000137.1:5967-7519 GCA_964433485.1 uncultured Tepidisphaeraceae bacterium
TCCGCAAGAATCCCGGCCGGTTGCGTGGCGGGTTGCGTTGCCGGCCACGCGAGTGTAACAGTCGCCGTCTTTTCGATCTTCGGTGGGGCAAACAGCGGTACAACGGTCCACCCGAGGAACAGCACAATGGCCGCAAACGCCACCGTCACCCCGATGCCGCCGACACAGATCACCCACTTGGCCAACCCGTCAACGAACTTGACCGATGCACGCGTTTGCCGACGGCGCGCTCGCCCCGTGAACGACCCGGAAACACTGGCGGGAATGTCGTTGTTCATTTCCGTCACGCGTCACGTCTCCGTCAACCGCACGATCGAACCTTGAAAGGACGGCGGCGATTGTTCACCGCCGCCGTCCATGGCTCAAACCAGCAGACCGACAACTATTTCTGAATGCCCGCCGCCTTCAGATCCTCGTCGGCCAGAAGCTTGGTCACCGGGTAGAACCCGTCCTTGACCACAACCTGCTGCCCCGCCTGACTCAAGATCATCTTCACAAACTCAGCCACAATAGGACTCGGGCCTTCGCCGGGCTTGGCATTGACATAGACGTACAGGAAGCGGCTCAGGGGATAGTCACCGCTGTAGGCGTTCTCGGCGTTGGCTGCCACCGCCTTGGCACCGGTCTTGGCTGAAATCGCCAAGGCCTTGACGTCGGCCGTTACATAGCCGATGCCCGAGTAGCCCATGCTGAACTTGTCGGCAGCGACGCCCTGCACAACGGCGGAACTGCCCGGTTGCTCCTTGACGGACGCCTTGAAGTCCTTTTTGCTCAGGGCGTGTTCCTTGAAGTAGCCGTAGGTGCCGGAGGCCGAGTTGCGGCCGTACAGCGATACAGGCTTGCTGGCCCAATCGCCTTGAACGCCCAAGTCGCCCCAGGTGTGATCCTTGCCTTCCACCGAGAACACCGCACGCACTTGGTCCATGGAGATCTCGTTCAGCGGGCAATCCTTGTGTACAAACACCGCCAGCGCGTCGACGGCGGTGCGGACGGGGGTTGGAGCGTAGCCGTATTTCTTCTTGAAGTCGTCGATTTCCGATTCCTTCATGGGACGGCTCATGGGACCAAGCTGCGACGTTCCCGCGATCAGCGCAGGAGGCGCGGTCGCCGAGCCTTTGCCTTCAATCTCAATCGCCACGTTCGGATAGAACTTCTTGAATTCCTCCGCCCAAAGCGTCATAAGATTGTTCAGCGTGTCAGAACCAACACTCTTGACACCGCCCGAGATGCCCGAAGTCGCTTTATACTCCGGCAGAGCCTTGTCCACTTGCACCTGAGCCATCGCCACCGGCGACAGACTCAGCGCCACCAACGCCGCCATCTTCCGAATCATCCCAAACATTGTTAAACCTCCGTTAAAGGAGCCATGACGGAAACACTCCGCCCAAGGAACACAGATGTATGGGGGAAGACTAGCCCTGATCTATTAAGATCAGATTGTTGTATCATTAAGTATGGCCTTTGGCTCGCCCCCGCTTGGCGCGACCTGAACAAACGGCTCTGCCTGAGCCTCTTCTATGAATATGAGTAAACGAGCCCTTACGCCGGCGTC
>CAYSSA010000137.1:7540-13304 GCA_964433485.1 uncultured Tepidisphaeraceae bacterium
CCCCATCCACCTTCTGAATAATGACTTAAACAAATCGGCATCCCCACGAACCGACCTCATTGCCTCACGCGATGCCCGATAATTATCCGCCGGCCAGAACTCCGCCCGCGGCCAGGCGGCCATGCGATACACTTCCATCTCCTGCAAATTCGGCACAAAGGTCTGGCCTCGACCGTGCAACACCAGCACCGGCCGCGGCCACAGGCCATCCATCGCACCTCCAGGCGCCAGTTCATCCAATCTTGTGCCCGCGTGCCACGAAGCCATCGGCAGCGATACTCGCTGAAAAACCTGACGAAGCCCCGCCGGCAGCAACTCTCTGACCACCTCTTTCGCCATCTCCTGGAAATCCGCGAAAGGCTCGATCAACGCGAGTGCGTCGATCTCACCGCCCTGTGCATCCGCAGCCGCCAGGACAAGCGCCGCCGCTCCGGTATTCACGCCAACACCAATAATCCGCCTGGCCTTCTGCGGATATCGCGCTTTCAAC
Organism: uncultured Tepidisphaeraceae bacterium; assembly: GCA_964433485.1. Lineage (GTDB taxonomy): Bacteria > Planctomycetota > Phycisphaerae > Tepidisphaerales > Tepidisphaeraceae > JANYKD01. The sequence continues at coordinate 8,031 of CAYSSA010000137.1, forward strand.
TGTTTTGCCGCCGCCAGCACATCCAGACGTTCCTTGTCGCCGTAACTGCAAGAATTGCCGTCGCTTGAACCGTGACCGCGGAAGTCGAACACCATCACGTTGTAGCCGTATTGCAGCAGAAACCGAGCCAGGTCCAACTGCTGCTGCTTCCGCGAGCCGACACCGTGGCACAGCAAGACCGTCGTCGATCCGCGCAACTCGACCGCCCTTGTGGCGGGCAGAAACCACCCGCTCAGACGCATCCCATCCGAAGCCGTGAACACCTCGTTGCGCCACTCCAGCCTCCGCGAGGCCGGTGTCGTCTCGTCGATGACTCGGGGCCGATACACCAGCGCCAGCGCCAGGATATACCCCAGCGTCAAGGCCAGCATCAGCATTCTCTGTGCGAGGAACGAAAGCAGCAACCACCCGGAGCCCGGCACGCGGCATTTGCGCCGGCTCCCCAGCAACCTGCACAGAACGCCCATGCTGGTCCAGTCCACGATCTTGACGGCGCACGCCGCCGCCACGCAGAGATGAATCGTCTTGGCCGCGTCTTCCGTCTTAACCCGGCCTTCCAGCAACCAACCGTTGAGCAGCACAAGCCCGGCTCCAGCCAAAACGCCAACCCCGCACGCCAGCGCCGCCTGCCGCTGGCCGTGCCGCAGCCAGCGTCTGAACCCAAATCCCAAGGCCAACAGCGGCAGCACCGCATAGATTCCCATGAGAATGTTTGAAACCAGCGCCACGCACCCATCATACACACCTACTGGCTCAGCGCCTTGCCCGACCGGGCCGAAGTCCCGGCCGCCACCGTCAATTTGCCGCCCCGAGAGACTGCGATGATCCTGTTGGCCGCGGCGGCATCCAGCAACCAGGGCCCACGCGCCTGGTCCATCCGCAGCAATAGTACCGTGTCTTGGTCGCTGTCATGTAACTTCTCCGGCTCAAACGCATACCACAGTATGCCCGAAATGTCCCTTAAAATCACCAGATTCTCGCCGTCGGGCTTCGGCTGCCCGCTGCGATTTCGTTCCCACCAGCAAGTATCGTGGTTGCCAGCCGCTGGATATCATGGACAGTTGAGCCGGGCCATTACGGACTTGAACTTGACCGCCTGCTCGTCCCACTGAGGGGACTTGGCGTATCCCTGCACGATATCGCCGCCCGTCATCACCGGATCCGGATCGAGCGGGTTCACCTCGCGCACGGCCTCGGCCAACACGTTGATTTTCATCGGTTTGCCGCTGGTTCGATCCCGATGGCGACAAAGGTGGAGTCGCTTTGATCCCGCGGCACGGGATGAGCGGTGTTGCCGGAACGATCGGTCATGAACCGTCCGGCATCTCGCCCTACCTGGACAGATGCAATCGCAAGACAGATCAGGCAGACGGTTGAGAATCGCATATCCGACTTGTGGAGTCCGAGTGTCGTGGATCTCGTGAAGCAGGCATCAAGGATCAATGATTGCAGTACTCGTGCCACACGCGCCTGAGGGTGTTTTCAAACCCGACCGCGAAAGCTCTGGCATCCGCAATGGACGATGCGAGGAGTCGAGGGCGCAACGATTGTCGCAACCGCGCCAGACGCGAGCGGTCCAGCGCCAGATCGACGACGATGCGCACGTACCCCTCCACGTCTGGCGCAATCAGTTCCGCCATGCCTGTATGGGTCAGAATCGTCACGCCCGCGCGGGCTGTCGCCACCTGTCCGGCAAGCGTCACCACGGGGGTCCCCATGTACAGCGAATCCAGCGTACTGGTTCCGCCCGCGTACGGGAACGGATCCAGGGCGAGGTCGACCTCTCCGAGCATGGCCAGGTATTGCCGAGGCGGCTGGTAGGGGAACAGGCGCACGCGATCCGGATTAACGCCTCGGGATACGAACGCCTCGTGAACGTGGGCATTCTCCGCGGCCCCACCGGCTATGACCGCCAGCAACTCCGACCCATCCACCCGCCGAAGTATCTCAGCCCACGCATCCAGCGTCGATGGTGTGACCTTGGCAAACGTATTGAACGACCCGAACGTGACATGGCCCCGCGATTCGCAGGGACTCGGCCCGACCGAAGGCGCTTCCGCCGGCGGCGCATACGCCCAGTAGCACCCTGGAAGATGAAGCGGTCGCTCAGTGTGAATGGCTGAGTGAACATTCGGCGGATCCAGGTAACGATCCGTCAGGCAATAATCTATTGTCCGGAGTCCCGTCGTCGCACAATAGCCCAGATAGGTGAACTGCAACGGCGCCGGCTTTCGCGCGAAAACGCCGAGACGACTGCCGGACATGTGCTGGTTCAGGTCCACCAGAAGGTCGATGCCGTCCGCGGCGATCAGTCCGGCCATTTGCTCGTCGTTCAAGCCGGCCGTGAGCCTCGTCTGATCGACCAAAGAGTAAAGGCGATCAGTCAAGGTGTCTCGCGCCAGGACATCGGAGTATAGCGTAACGTGGAACTGCCGATGATCGTGGCAGGCGAGCAATGGCTCGATGAGCCGACCCACGGAGTGTCCGCGAAACTGCGGCGACACGTACCCGAGTCTCAGCCGCCGTTGCGGATGCCGGTCGATCGCGCCATGAAACACTGTCGCCGCAAACCTCTGCGCATGGCGCTTCTCCCAAAGCTCGTGTTCCGCGAAGATCTCGGCCGGCGTATGCTTGTCGGAGAACCACAGACTGTAGACCAGGTTCGAATGCAGAGCGGCCGATTCGCCCTTCAAACCAATGGCGGTGCGAAACGACTCGATGGCCTGATCCAGCTTTCCCTGGCTCCAGAGAATCTGGCCGATGTTGCCGTGAATCTCCGCGGCATTGCCGGAGCAGTCCAGGGCTTTTGAATAGGCATCCATGGCCGCGGTGAGATGGCCCGCGCGCATCTCCAGCGATCCCAGCAGGGCCAGAGCATCCGCATTGGCCGGCTGTGCCGCCAGACTCATTTGTACAAGCTGGGCGGCCCGCAGGTTGTGTCCGCCTCGCTGCATAGCCAACGCCGCGTTGTAGAGAACACGGGGATTGTCGGCGCCATTACGAATGCACTGTTCGAAGCCCGTCATCGCCTGCTCGATCTCGCCAGCCTTTGCGAGCAGTTCCGCAAGTTCCGCCTGCGCGTCACAGTAGCCGGGGCGAATCTGTAATGCCCTTTCCAGAACCTGTCTGGCGGCCTGATCCTGCCCGGCCGCCCTGCGAACGCGCGCCAGGTTGAGCAGACACTCGGGGGACGACCCCAGCCCCCCGGCGGCACGTTCCATCAACCGAAGCGCCGTCTGGCGATCTCCGCGATGGTAGGCAAACAGGCCGAGGTAGTGAACAGCCAGTGGATGTCCCGGAGCGACCTCGAGCATGCGATGGCAGAATGCCTCCGCCGCATCGATATTGCCCGCGGCATATTCCCGCATGGCCTGGCTGAAGAGTTCTCGCGGCGTCAAGAATTGGTCGGCGGCCATCGTGCCGGAGATTCTACCGGATCCGGATCGGCGATGCCCGCCACCTCGTCTTTTGCTCCTCCTTCCGTTACATTTCCGGCCATGCGATCCATCTCCGAATACGTCTCCCGCCGTGCTCTGGGCGTGGATGCCTCCGGCATCCGCAAGGTCTTCGATCTGGCCGCCAGGATGAAGGACCCGATCAACCTCTCCATCGGTCTGCCGGACTTTGACGTACCCGAGCCAGCCAAGCTGGCGGCGATCGAGGCTATCAAGACCGGCCAGAACCGTTACACCCAGACCCAGGGCATCGCGCCATTGCGCGAGCGCCTGCGGAAGGACTTGTCTGCGGAGGTCGGCCGCGACGTCGGCGCCGTCCGCATCACCGGCGGCGGTGCAGGAGGCCCGTTCCTGGCGATTCTCTCCATCATCGACCCCGGCGATGAGGCGATCTTCCTGGACCCCTATTTCGTGATGTACAAGCACCTGCTGACCCTGGCCGGCGGCAAGGCGGTCGCGGTGGATTCCTATCCCGATTTCCGCTTTCCGGCTGAGAAGGTCGAGCGGGCCATCACCCCGCGGACCAAGGTGCTGATCCTCAACTCCCCGTCAAACCCCACCGGCGTGGTGATGACCGAGGCCGAGGTCGCCGCCGCCGTCGGCATCGCCCGCAAACACGATATCCTGCTCATCTCCGACGAGATCTACGAACCCTTCCTCTACTCGGCCGCCGACGGGCGCGCGCCGCTGCCATCGGCCGCCCGCACATACGACAAGACCATCATTCTTCGGGGTTTCTCCAAGAGCCACGCGATGACCGGCTGGCGACTGGGTTATGCCGCCGGGCCGGAGGAGATCATCGGCCAGATGACCAAACTCCAGCAGTACACGTTTGTCTGTGCCCCATCGCCCCTCCAGCACGCGGCCCTCAAGGCGATCGACGTGCCCATGGCCGACGCCGTCGCCGCCTATCAGCGCAAGCGCGACATCGTCTACGAGGGCCTCAAGGACGCCTTTGAAGTCGTCAAGCCCGAAGGCGCGTTCTACATCTTCCCCAAGGCCCCCGTGGGCCGGCCGGCCAGCGACTTCGTGGCCAAAGCCATCGAGAACAATGTGCTGATCATCCCCGGCAACGTCTTCTCGGAGCGCGACTCGCACTTCCGAATCAGCTACGCAACCACCGACGAGAAGCTCAGGGAAGGCGTGTCGGTGCTGCGCCGGCTGGCGGGAAAATAGCCCGCCCGCGGGAAGATCGTCCTTCGGCACGGGCGCGATCGCCTGTCCGTGGATAACGATAATGCATCGAAACCGCGGCTGGCGGAATCCCCTTCTCCCGGAAGGTTTCTTGACCGGTCTTGCCGGTCCCGCGCATGCCGCTGCGATTCAGCGACCAGGCTGCTGCCCATCCCTGCGCCGTTTTCATCTGTATAATCGCGCTTATGCCGTTCCTCAAACCCAAGGCCATCCCTGATCGTCTGCTGGATTGGCAGCAGCTCATCCCGCCGAACTACCAATACGACTACTTCGCGGCCGCAGGCGTTCATTCGTTCGTGCCGACGGCCCGTGGAATGAACCTGACAAATGCAACCTATCTGGCGGACCTTGCCTTGCTCGCCTACGCTCCGCCGGAATTCGCCTCCGAGCGAATCCTGCGATCCGGTCTGGGCCGTCCGGACTATTTCGAGGAAGCCGGCACGCGCGCGTACCTGATCCAAGGCGACAACCTGACCATCGCGGCCTTTCGCGGCACCGAGGTCAATGACCCCAGGCACTTCTTCCTCGACCTGAAAGACGACCTCGCCTTTGCGCTGCGATCGGGAAAGGCGGTCCGCGGCCGAGTGCATGGCGGTTTTGAAAACGCCCTGGATGCGGTGGATGG
>CAYSSA010000138.1:0-2541 GCA_964433485.1 uncultured Tepidisphaeraceae bacterium
CTCATCCACCCCGCTCCAGTCGCTGCGCTTCAACGGCAACGGCCAGTCCTCGGGCAGGCACATCATCAGTTCCACAAAACGCGGGCATTGGATCGTCGTCGGCACGTTCATCGGCAGATCACTCATGCCGCTGGTGACGAGCGAGAAAAACTTGCGCTTGGGCGCCGGCGGCACGATATGCACATCAACATGCACCAGCGTCGATGCGATTTCATGGTATACATATTCCGGCTGACCGATGTGTTCCCGGACGTGCGCCGCAATGGCTTGGATGTTGGGGCCGGTGACGGCCGCTCGCGACTGTCGGTTGGCGTGCGAGTGCTGGACCACGGCGCTGCGGGGTGGCTGGGGCATTTGGCGTCAAGGTTCGCTGTTCTTCTTGCCCTCGGGACGCGGCAACTCCTCATCATCGTCGAGGTTGATGTCGCCAATCGGAAGCTTCTGCGGATTCTGCTTGTGCAGAATCTGGTGCTTGGAAAGCTCGAGGCGGCTGATGACGTTCTCCATGCTGGCCGGCCGTTTCTCCGGTCTGTGAATAATGCAGTCCATGACCAGATTCGACAGGGGCAAAGGGACCTGTGGATTAAGTTCGTGAGGCGTCTGCACTCTTTCGGTGACGACAAAAGCGTTGTCGCCGCGGCCGGCGGTATAGAGCGTCGGAATGTTCTTCCCTGTCATGGTCCAATAGATGGTCGCGCCGAGGTTAAAGATGTCGGTCTTGTGGCTCACGGGCCGGCGGTGGACCTGCTCGGGGGCGATGTAATCCGGGGTGCCCTGAATGCGCTCCTTGATGGTGCCGATTTTACAGGACTGTCCAAAGTCGATGACCTTCACAACGCCATCTTCTGTACGAAGAATGTTGTTGGGTTTGATGTCGCAGTGGACATAGCCCATGTTGTGCATGGCGTGCAATCCCTGGGCGGCTTGGATGAACGTATCGACGGCCTCGATGATGTTCTTGGGAGGTCTGGTGTCAAGTGCTTTTCCATCAACAAGTTCCATCAACAGGAATGCCTCGGTGACTTTGAGCAACAGCCGCTTGTTGATTTTCAATTCAAAGGTTCGCCTTAAATTCGGATGCTGGAACTGCTTGGATATCTCGAACTCCTGCTGCATCTGCTCGACGAAGCGGATATCCTTGGCATCCTCGCGAACAACGTGCTTGAGCGCGAAAAGGTTGTGTGTCACCGGATCGCTGACCGCATAGATGACGCTCCCGGCACCTTCCCCGAGGCGTGCAATGACATCGTAATTCAGGATCTTCTGACCCATGCGGTTGCGGCTTCTCCATGGACGTCTTGAGTATGATAGCTTAGAGAAAAATGTTAATAATGGCAAGTGTTAGGTTGGAGCCTTTGTCTAGTCGGCGGCAGACCTCAGCCAGCAGCGGCCGGTTAACCCATGTGGAAACAGGCTCAGTACGACAGGGAGCCAAGTATACCATATATACGACATGATCGCCGTCGCAAATCAATATGTAGCGGTCCCCGCCCCGGCGTCGCCAAACCCGCCTTGTGAGGTGTTCATTGCTTGCTCGACGGAGATGTTCCGTAAATCATCGGGTGGCGGAATTGCTGGCCTGGGCACACGCCGCCGAATGGCTGCCGTGCTGGATAGACCGAAGGCCGTCCGCTATATTCGAGGTCCGGTTCTGGATGACTGCGTGAGCTTCTTCGCATAACAGGCATTCAGCCTGTTGGCACAGCATCGAACGCTGAGCCACGGTGATGCGGAACGGCGCACGGTCACTTCGCAAAGGTGGATGGTCTAACACATGGTCGCAAATCCTTTTCTCGGCGTGTTCTTTCACTGGCTTGGCGGCTTTGCCTCGGGCAGTTTTTATGTGCCTTACAAGGGCGTGAAGAAATGGTCGTGGGAGACTTACTGGCTGGTCGGCGGGTTCTTTTCGTGGATCATCGCGCCGTGGATTCTGGCGATGCTGCTGACCAGGAACCTCTTTGGCGTCATTGGGCAGCAGTCCGTGTCCACGCTCTGGTGGACCTATTTCTTCGGCGCCATGTGGGGGTTGGGCGGCCTCACATTCGGTCTGACGATGCGCTACCTGGGAATGTCACTGGGCATGGGTGTGGCCTTGGGATACTGCGCGGCGTTTGGCACGCTTGTTCCGCCGATCGCCAAGAGCATCGCGCCCGGCATTCCCGTTGATACGACGTTTGGGCAGATTCTCTCCACCACGGCCGGGCAGATCACGCTGGGAGGAGTTGTGATATGCTTGATAGGCATTTTCGTGGCGGCATTGGCCGGATTGACGAAGGAACGCGAGATGCCGGAGGCCGAGAAGAAGAAGGCGATTGCCGAGTTCAGCTTCGGCAAGGGAATTGTGGTGGCGACGTTTTCGGGAATCATGAGCGCGTGTTTCGCTTTCGCACTGACGGCGGGCAATCCCATTGCCGCCGCCTCGGAAGCGGCCGGGACGACGAAATTATGGACGGGCCTGCCGAAGCTGGTGGTAGTGCTGGCCGGCGGTTTCACGACCAATTTCATCTGGTGCGTGCTGTTGAATGTGAAGAATCGCTCCGC
>CAYSSA010000138.1:2571-12920 GCA_964433485.1 uncultured Tepidisphaeraceae bacterium
CGCCCGGAACATGCCGGCCTGACGGCATCCGGGGGAGAACACAGCGGGCCGGGAACGGGCGGCGTCGCATCGAGAGTGTACACTCAGGATGAATTGAAGGTGCCGGTGGCGGGCAACTATTTCTTCTCCGCGCTGGCGGGCACCACCTGGTACATGCAGTTCTTCTTCTACACCATGGGTGAGACACAGATGGGCGAGTTCGGCTTTGCGAGCTGGACGCTCCATATGGCCAGCATCATCATTTTCAGCACGATGTGGGGCTGGATTTTCCATGAATGGAAGGGCGCCAGCCGCAAGGCCCACGGCCTGATCGCCGGCGGCATCATCACGCTGATTGTCTCGACGATCGTGGTGGGCGGCGGCACCTGGTACAAAACCAGGGAGGTCCGGCAGGCCGGCCAGCCGGCGCCTGCGGAATCCACCCGGCATTGACGGAGCGTCGCATGGGCAGTGAAGACCGATTGAAGCTTCGTGACGTCCGGGCGGTGTTCCGGCTGGTGGGGGAGCTGCGCGAACTGGGGGCGGATCCAAACGTCTGGCGGCCGCACATGGTGCTCAGCCTGCGGCGCATTGTATCGGCACAGGTGGTTGTTTCCTCGGAAGTGCGTTTCCGCGCCACCGACAAGCCGAATACGATGCGCGTGGTGGATTCGGGATGGGGATGCGATGAAACCGGGCGGACCTGGCGCATTCTCACGGAGCAGGACGACGAGCGGCCGGAGAATTACTGGTTGAGCGTGTGGCAACCGGCGCATTGGAGCGCGTCCGGACAATCCGAAAGCAACGATGCGCTGGTTCCGGTGATGCCGCAGAAGAAGGTCTACGGCGGAACCGCATTCATTCTTTCACAGATACCGCTGCCGCACCTGGGCGCTGTGGATCAGCTTGGCCTGCATCGGGCGTGGGGGGAAGAGTCCTTTACCCGCGCACAGCATCGGCTGGTGCGATTGCTCCACCTTGAGCTTGGCCGGTTGTGGAGCGTCGATGCCCTGCGCAAAGCCAAAGATCCGCACAATGATCTACCGCCTCGACTGTCGCAGACACTGTCGCTGCTGCTGGAAGGATGCAGCGAGAAGGAGATCGCGGGGCGATTGCGGCTCAGCAAACACACGGTCCACAACTACGTCAAGGCGCTCCACCAGCGATTTGAGGTTTCCAGCCGGGGCGAACTGCTGGCCAAGGCGGGCAAACAGTCCAGGCCGGAGTTCCGGCCCAAGTTGATGGCGGAATAACAGCTTGGCCGGTATCCGCCGGGTTGGAATCGCCTCGTTCGCCTTTTTCGTCACCTTCGCGGCATCCGTCGCGTATGCACCGGCGGCATACAATAAGATCGATAAAGGAGATTTACATGCGACGACTACTGGCACTGGCGATAGTGTTGTTTCCGGCGCTGGCCGGAGCCCAGCCGCTGGCGGACCGGGTGCCCGGCGATGCCATGCTGATGGTCTCCTGGCAGGGAACCGAGCACATGCCGCAGGCGTATGAACGGTCGCGCCTCAAGGGCGTACTGGATGCCTCGGCGCTGCGGCAGGTGTTCAATGATTTCATTCCCCGCCTGATTGCGCGCGTGGGGCGGGACGACAAGAAGGCTTCCGAGCAGCTCAAGCTGGTGTCTTCACTGATCAGTCCCGTGTTTCGGCATCCGACGGCCATTTACTTCGCCGGCGTGAGTTTTGACAATCCAGGCGGCCCGGTGCCGCGGCTGGCGATGATGTGCCAGGCCGGTCAGGAATGTGAAGCGCTGGCGGACAAGCTCGACGCGGCGATGAAGGCCGGACCGCCGCCGGCCGTGCCCATCCGTCTGATTCGGCGAGGCGACGTGCTGGCGATTGCCATCGGCTACGACAAGGATGAGGACGCGGTGGTGGACGCCCCTCGCTCTCTGGCGTCAACGGCGGCTTTCAAGGAGGCGATGTCGCGGGTGGTCAAGGAACCCATCGCGATGATATACGTGGATTTCGAGGCCGCCATGGCGCTGTTCGAGAAGGCGGTCAACATGGGCAATGACGAGGGCGCCAAGATCGCCATTCCACGCATCAAGGCCGCGCTGGGTCTGGACGGGCTCAAGCGATTCGCGTGGTCGGGCGGATTCGACGGGCAGGACTACGGCAGCGCCATGTTCCTGGCCGCGCCCGCGCCTCGCAGGGGCCTGCTGACAATGCTGGAATCAGCCGCCCTGACCGACGACGTGCTGCGAACGGTGCCCGCAAGCGCGACTTCGTTTGCGGTAGGCCGATTTGACATGGGAAAACTGCTGAGGACGGTGCGCGAGGCCGCGGGCCAGGTGGATCCGAACATCGTTCTGGTTCTGGATCAGGCACTGGGCGGGGTCCAGATGGCGACCGGGATCAACCTGCCCTCGTTTCTCGGCGCGATGGGAGACACCTGGTTGATGTACAGTGACCCCAACATTGCCGGAAGCGGGCCGCTGGGTACGGTCATTGTCCATCGCCTGCGCGACGCCGACGAGACCAATCGTTCGCTGAAGAAACTCGAGCTGTTTGCCGACAACCTGATCAACGGCAACATCGATCCGGCGACCAAGGTTCACGTTGGTTTCGAGGTTCTGCAGGCCGGCGAAACAACGGTCCATTATGTCGCATTGCCGGTCATCGCTCCGTCGTGGGCGATCAGGGACGGCAATCTCTACCTGGGCCTTTATCCGCAGGTGGTGGTGTCGGCGGCACAGGCCCCGGCGCAGAGCAAGTCCATTCTGGACAATCCCGCGTTCATTGCCCTTCGCAAGCGGCTGGGAGTGGAGCAACCCCAGAGTCTGTCGTTTGCGAACCTGCCGCAGACCGCGGGGGAAACCTATCCGTTCTTCCTGATGCTCACCCAGACGGCCGGCGGGATCGGCGATGTGCTGGGAGTGAAATCGCCGCCGATGATTCTGCCCACATTGAGCAGGCTCAAGGAACATCTGGCGCCGGCGGGGTCGGTTTCCTGGACCGATGAGGCCGGCTGGCACAGCAAGTCGGTCGAACCGTTCCCCGGGGCAACGCTGATGGCATCGCAAAGCGAGTTGTTGCTAGGGGTCAGCGCCATGTCGGCCGGCGTGATGTTGCCTGCGATCGGCAAGGCCCGCGAGGCCGCCGCCCATGTGAAGGCCGCGAATGACCTCAGGCAGGTAGGCATCGGCCTGATCACCTACAGCGCCGATCACCAGGGGAAGTTCCCCGCCGATCTGGGGCAACTTGTCCTCAACGGCTATGTCGGTCCCGAGGCATTTCTGAGTCCCGCGGGCGGGAAATCGGTTCCCATAGATGTGACGGTGGCCAAACCCGAGACCCAGGCCGCCTGGGTGAACGCGAACTCCGACTATGCCTACCTTGGGGCGGGCTTGAGCGTCAACGCAGGCGTCGGCGCCATCCTGGCCCACGAGAAGCCCGAACGGGCCCGAGGCGGGCGCTTGTCCGTGCTCTTTGCCGACGGGCATGTGGAACTGCTGCCGTTGGATGCGGCCATGGAAAAGGTGAAAAAGCAGGCGGCGGGGAAGCAATGAAGGGAAGACCGTGTGGCACCCATGGCGCCCGCAAGACGAACGCCACAGATGAACATCGCCAGCGGTGGTTCCCACGCGGCCTTTGATCCGTTAGATTTCAGCGTTGACGTATGCGACGCTCCTCCGCCTGGCTTATCTTCCTGACTTGCAGCGCCATGTTTTGTGTGCTGTTTGTATACCCATTGTACACGGTGATCTCCGGCGGGTTTGTGGAGGATGGGCGATTCACGCTCAAGTTTCTTCTGGGTGTGTTTCAGAACCCAATCTACTCGAGCGGGCTGCTCAATTCGCTCGGCATTGCACTGGGTACGACCGCCTTGGCTACGTCGTTTGCCCTGCCGGTTGCGGTTCTGCATAACCGCTATGACTTCCCCGGCAAAAAGCTCTTTGCGGGGTTGGTGCTCGTTCCCATGATTCTGCCGCCGTTCGTCGGCGCCATCGGGTTCCAGCAGATCCTCGGTCAGTACGGCGCCCTTAACGCGCTGCTGGGTCTGGGACCGGTCGATTGGCTCGGGCAGGCGCGATACTTCGGCGTCGTGCTCCTGCAGGCGCTGGGGATGTACCCCATTGTCTATCTCAACGTCTCGGCCGCTCTGGCCAACATCGACCCGGCGATGGAGCAGGCTGCCCGGAATCTCGGTTGCGGCCACTGGCATCGTTTCCGCCGGATCACGCTACCGCTCATCATGCCCGGCCTGTTCGCGGGCGGTGCCATCGTGTTCATCTTTTCCTTCACCGAACTCGGCACGCCCATGATGCTGGGCTATTACCGATGCGCCCCGGTGCAGGTCTTCGACGCGCTGAAGGAGATCGGCGCCAGCGGATTCCCCTACGCTTTGGTATTCGTGATGCTGGTTGCCTCGGTGACCTTGTACACGCTCTCGAAGGTCTTTTTCGGCCGACACGCCTATGCGATGCAGGCCAAAGCCTCGGTGGGATCATCGGCCGAGCCGATTCGCGGATTCAAGGGCGTGCTCGTGCTGGCCCCGTTTGTTGTGCTTACGGCGCTGGCGCTGTTGCCGCACTTCGGCGTCGTGCTCACCTCGCTGACCCGCCCGGGCACCTGGTATCGCTCCATCCTGCCGGGTGAGTTCACCTTCGCCAACTACGCCGACGCTCTCGGCCATTCCATGACCGTTTCGTCCATCCGTAATTCGCTCGTGTTTTCCTCGCTGGCAGTGATGCTCAACTGTGTTCTGGGCGTCGCCATCGCCTTTGTTGTCGTTCGCTCCACGCTCCGCGTCCGCGGCATACTCGACGCCATGGCGATGATCCCCCTGGCCGTTCCCGGACTGGTGATGGCCTTCGGATACCTGGCCATTTCGCAGTACTTCTCCAAACTTCCGGCCGTGAAGGACTCGCCCGCGCTGACGAACCTGCTGGATGTGCAGACCAACCCCACGCTCTTTCTGGTGGTCGCTTACGCCATGCGCCGGCTTCCCTATGTTGTGCGCTCGGCGGTCGCCGGACTGCAACAGACTTCGGTGTCGCTTGAGGAAGCGGCCGCAAACCTGGGAGCATCGGGCGCCATGACCCTGCGGCGGGTGACGCTGCCGTTGATCCTGGCCAACCTTATCGCGGGCGCCATGCTGGCATTCGCCTTCTCGATGCTCGAGGTCAGCGACTCGATCATGCTGGCCCAGCGAGCCGACTACTTTCCCATCACCAAGACCATCTACGAACTGTTCCAGCTTATCGGAACCGGCCGTTATATCGCGGCCGCGCTGGGGGTTTGGGCGATGGCCTTCCTCGGGGTGACGATTCTCGGCGCCAGCGTGCTGCTGGGAAAGAAGCTCGGCGCCATATTCCGGGTTTGATGGCAGTCCGCCCATTCGCCCATTATCGGTCCAAACTCACAGCCCGAGAATGCGTACATTCGTCACTTAACCTCTGCTTACTACAACACGATGTGTGACATAAGCGGCGTTGTATCGTTCCGCCGCGGTCCGGTTCACCTTCTGTTGTTGCTGTATGCCGCGATTCTGCCAGTCAACCAGGCTGCTCAAACGAATACGCGGCATCGCGGCGTTCCTGTTTGTACCGGTAGTCCGATTCATCTTCGCAACGATGTCGCTTTTGTCACTGCTGGCCCTGGGCGGCGCGATGGCCAACGATGACCCCTCGCACGAACAGCAGTTGAAAGCGGCCTTCGTCTTCAATTTCATGCAGTTTGTTGAATGGCCGGTGGACGCGTTTGCGGACGAGACTTCACCACTGGTAGTTGTGTGCATTGGCGATGAGAGGTTCGGGACCGCGCTTGAGCAGGCTCTTTCAGGCAAGACCATCGGCGCTCGCCATGTGGTCCTTCGCCGCTACTCCACGGCAAACCAGATTGAAAAGGGATGCCATGTGGTGGTGTTTTCGAACGCCGACGCGGCGGCGCTGCGGACCGTTCGGCAGCGGCTGGGCGACGCGCCCGTTCTGCTGGTCGGCGAGGGAGCTCACTTCTGTCACGATGGAGGCATCATCCGTCTGTTCACGGAAGACAATAAGTTGCGTTTTGAGATCAACACGCAAGCCGCTGAACGCGCAAGGCTCAAAGTCGCCGCGAAGCTCCTGAAACTCGCGAGGATTCACGAGGGAGGAAAACAACCATGATCAGTCGCTTCTCAATACGGCGGAAGTTCATCGGTGCGAGCATGCTGGTGATTGCCCTGGCGGTGATATTGTCCTGCGCCGGCTTCCTGATCATGGACATCGTCGAGGAACGTCGCGAGGTCGCGGCGGAATTCCGGGTTATCGCCTCCATGGTCGCCGACAGCGCCACCGCGTCCCTGCAGTTCGGCGATGACAAAGAGGCCGCCGGCATTCTCGCCAATCTCAGGAACAACCGCCAGATCGTGGGGGCGTCCGTGTTGGATTGCAACGGCCGGCCACTGGCTGAAATCCGGTCCGCGAAGATGACGAAGGAGAACCCGCCGTTGACCGATGCCGGCGGATACTCCTTCTCTGGCGGCGGCATATCCGTCTGGCAACCGGTGATGCTCCATGGCCGGCGAGTTGGCACTGTGTATCTGCGGGGCGACCTGGCCGAGACCAATCGGCGGATTCGCAATTATCTCTGCATCGGAGTGGGCGTCGCCATTCTGGCCATCGCCGTGTCGGGCGTGCTGGCGTTCCCCCTGGCGCGGGCCATGACAGCGCCGATATCGGAACTGGCCGGAACCGCCCGCAGAATCACCAACAGCGGCGACTACTCCCTTCGTGCAAATCCGAGCGGGCATGACGAGGTCGCGATGCTGACCGACGCCCTCAACGGAATGCTCGATCAAATCCAGGCGCGCGACCTGCAATTGATCGAACATAAGGAGCAGCTCGAGGCCGAGGTTGCTATCCGCACCGAAGAGTTGCGTCGCAGCAACGCGGATCTGGCCCGGGCCAGGGACCGCGCCGAGGCCGCCAGCCGAGCCAAGAGCGCATTCCTGGCCAACATGAGCCACGAAATCCGCACGCCCATGACCGCAATGATCGGTTTCGCCGACCTGTTGTCGTATCCTGATCAGACGCCCGAGCAGCGACACGAGTACATTCAGACCATCCGACGCAACGGACAGCATCTGATGGCCCTGATCAACGATATCCTGGACCTGAGCAAGATCGAGGCCGGACAAATGACCGTCGAACGTATGTCGGTCTCTCCGTTTCAGGTGACCGGCGAAGCCGCATCGCTCATTCGCGCCCGGGCCATCGAAAAGAACCTGCGGTTCGATCTGGAATACGCCGGCCCAATTCCAAGAACCATCACCACCGACCCCACGCGGCTTCGGCAGGTTCTGATGAACCTGCTCAGCAACGCCGTCAAATTCACCGAATCCGGTGAAGTTCGCCTGGTGGTGTCGATGGTCGATCCGCCGGACGCGCCAAGTCCACGTATCGCCTTCCAGGTGATTGATACCGGCATCGGTATCGACCCCGCGAGCATCGACCACCTCTTCGCGCCATTCACCCAGGCCGACGAATCCATGACCCGCCGGTTTGGCGGCACGGGCCTGGGGCTGGCCATTTCCAAACGCCTTGTGGAACTGATGGGCGGAACCATCTCCGTCAAGAGCCAGCCGGGTCGCGGCAGCACTTTCACCGTTGTCGTGGATGCCGGGTCGCTGGCCGGGGTTCCCTTGGTGCAGCGATGCGAGGTGCTCGGCACGGGCGGCGTGACGTTGACGGCTCCGCAGAAGGGAACATCGCTTTGTGGGCGCGTTCTCCTGGCCGAGGATGGCGTCGACAACCAGCGTCTGATCTCCTTCATTCTCTCGCACGCCGGAGCTGAAGTCCAAGTTGTGGAGAATGGCCGCCTGGCAATCGAGCGGATCGTCGCCGCGGAAGCCGACGGACGCCCCTTCGACCTGGTGTTCATGGATATGCAGATGCCGGAACTGGACGGGTACGCCGCCACTTCCCAGCTGCGCGACAAGGGCATTGTCGTGCCCATCATCGCCTTGACGGCCCACGCGATGTCGGGCGATCGCGAGCGATGCCTGGCGGCCGGCTGCACCGAATACCTCACCAAACCGGTGAACCCGGATCTGCTGGTAAGTGTGGCGGCCTCCCACATGCGCAACTCCCGCAAGACCGGCGGGGCGGCTCCGCAACAGGTCTTGATTCGCAGCGACTTCGCCGACGACGCGGTCATGAAGGAGATTGTCGAGCAATTTGTCAACGGACTGCCGGAGCACACGGCGCGATTGCGCCAACTGATCGAAGCGGCCGATCTCGATTCGCTTCGTCGCGTTGCCCACCAGCTTAAGGGCAGCGGTGGGGGGTATGGCTTCTCGGCTATCAGCGCCCGCGCCGCGGAGATCGAGTCGGGAATCAAGGAGGCCGCTTCCCTTGACTCGATCCGCCGGCAGGTTGAAGGACTTGTGGAATTATTACGATGTATTGAGGGATACGACCGCACCAAGGAGAAGCTCAATGCAGCAGAAGCTACTGGTCATTGACGATTCCGAGTCGATACACGCGCTGCTGCGGGTGAGGCTCCGCGACGAACCTCTCGAGATGACCTCGGCGATGGACGGATCCTCGGGCATTGAAATCGCCGCCAGGCTCGTGCCGGACCTCATCTTATTGGACGTGGAGATGCCAGGGTGCAACGGCTTTGCCGTCTGTCAGGCGCTCAAGAGCAACCCCGCCACCGCGGGCATTCCGGTGATCTTCCTCACCGGGGCCAGTTCCACCGAGGAGAAGATCCGCGGCCTGGACACGGGCGCCGTGGATTACATCACCAAGCCCTTCGACGCCGCCGAATTGCGGGCGCGTGTGCGCGCCGGGCTGCGTACCAAATTCCTCCTCGATCTGCTTAGTAAGAAAGCCATGATCGACGGCCTGACCGGCTTGTGGAATCGCGGATATTTCGACCAGCGGCTGGCGGCCGAAACCTCGTTGTCCATCCGCAGCGGCCGCCCGCTCTCCGTCATCATGGGCGACATCGACCATTTCAAACAGATCAACGACCGCTTCGGCCATCCCTGCGGCGATGAGGTTCTGCGAACGATCGGCCAACTGATGGTGGACACCTGCCGCGCCGAAGAGGTCGTCTGTCGCTACGGCGGCGAGGAGATCGGCATCCTGGCGCCAAATTCCGCATCGGTCGCCGCCGCCGAGCTTGCCAACAGGTTCAATCGAGTGGTCGGTTCGCACGAGTTCATCTGCCGGGGCGTGCGATGCCATCTGACATGCAGTTTCGGAGTGGCGGAACTTGACCCCGCGCGCGCGGCGAATGTCGTGCAGGCCGCCGATGAGGCTCTCTATCGCGCCAAGTCGCTGGGCCGCAATCGCGTGGAAACCGCCGTCGGCTGTACCGCCGCGCGCGCGGCCTGATTCACGCCACCACCACGTCGGCTTCTATCTCGATCTGGGCCTCTTTGTCGATCAGGCGGCTGACTTCCACAATGGTGGTCGCCGGACGAATCTCGCCGAACACCTCGCCATGCACCTTGGCGACCTCCTCCCACTTCGAGACATCGACCACGTACATCCGCGTGCGGATCACCTGATCGATCCGTCCGCCCAGCGCCTCGATGGCCGCCCGGATGATCCGCAGCGACCGTCGCGTCTGGTCGCCGAGCGATGCGGAATAGGTGCCGTCGGCGTTGATTCCGACGCTGCCCGTCACGGCGATGATATTGCCGCTGCGGACGGCGCGCGAGTAACCCATGAGGGGCTCCCAGCGGGAACCTGAACTGGCGCAGGTGCGACCCGCAAGCGTGCTGGTGGTGATCTTGACTTCGCTGGACACTGGCTCTCCTTCTTTTGCTGTGCGCGATCGGGCGGAGGAAGCGATCGTCCGGCCGCGACAGCAACGGCCGCAGACTGCGGTCCGTTGGCCAACTTGCCGAGCGCGCACATGATACATCCGTATCATAGCCGACCACTGCCGCCGCAGACAGGGGGACGAGCGATCGGGGGCCGCGATCGTAGATATCGAACATCTGCCGTTGGAGGGTCATTCCGAACCGCTCACAGGCCCGCGGTCCACCCGCATCGCACAAAGACGTTGCTGTCACCGTCACATGCGTCATTTCGGGCGAAGCGAGAAATCTCTGCTTTCCCTCGCCAAGCCCGCCTGACTCTCAGGCGCCAACGCCAGGAGGCTCCGGTTTCACGTCAGGATCGGCATTCGAGCCCGTAAGGCTCCTGCCCTCGGCAGGTGCCTCGGCCCCTTCGTCTTGCCGTGAACGAGCCCTCAATGGCGACGGGGCGACGCTTGGATATAATCGCCGGCCTTATGCAGAACGATCTTCGCAGTCAGCTTGTCCCCGGGGCTTTCGTCCAGGTCACCCAACAGATTCCGCGTGGCAATCGGGTCTGGACCGACCAGATCAGCGGAACCGTGGTCTCGTTTGAGCAG
>CAYSSA010000138.1:12945-13222 GCA_964433485.1 uncultured Tepidisphaeraceae bacterium
AGCGGCCGACGGGAAGCTGGTTCGCGCACTCGGCTCAAGGCCGGCTCTGGCTGGACCGGCTGGTTATTCGTCGCGACGACGGCGAACTGCTGACCCTGATCCTCGACGATTACAGTCAGGTGCGGGTGCTCGAGGCCGGGAGCGAGCCGAAATAGCCGCGGGGCGTTGTTCAGAGGAGGTTTTCATGGATGCCGCCATATTCGGATTGATCGTAGCCGATGTGATCGGCCGGCCGCTGGACGTGCGTAATCCGCCGTCGCCCGGTGGATTGCACAAG
>CAYSSA010000139.1:0-210 GCA_964433485.1 uncultured Tepidisphaeraceae bacterium
TGCTCCTGCCCGTGCAGCACGGACAAGAGCACTCGCTTGAGGCGTCAGGCCTGTTGTCGGGTCAGGCCGTCATGGCCTTTTCGCGATCGGTCACATCGACCGAATCACGGATGAGCGTGGCGCCGCCAATGGCCTCCTCAATGTTGTAGCCGGACTCGCCGTGCTGCGTGATATCGAGGCCATCGTACTCCTCTTCCTCGGTCACGCGCA
>CAYSSA010000139.1:257-480 GCA_964433485.1 uncultured Tepidisphaeraceae bacterium
GATGGTCCAGGTGATTAAGGTGGCGATGATCTGATTCAGAAGCTGGCCGGGGTTGCCGTCCACAAGGCCGCCAAGGTTTGCGGCAGTGCCGCTCTCGATGGCGGAGTTAATCGCCTTGGTGGCGAAGACGCCCGTGAGCACAGCGCCCAGGGTGCCGCCGACGCCATGCACGCCGAAGGCGTCGAGCGAATCGTCGTAGCCGAAAATGTGCTTGACGGTCGTC
>CAYSSA010000139.1:505-4285 GCA_964433485.1 uncultured Tepidisphaeraceae bacterium
CGATGAAGCCCATGAGGATGGCCGCCATCGGACCGACAAAACCGGAAGCGGGCGTAATCACAACAAGCCCGGCCACGGCCCCGGAAATGGCGCCGAGCACGGTCGGCTTTCCGGACTTGAACCACTCGACGAACATCCATCCCAGGGCGGCGGCGGCGGCGGCGAAGTGTGTGGCCACCAGCGCGCTGGAGGCAAGCCCATTGGCCGCGAGGGCCGAGCCGCCATTGAAGCCGAACCAGCCGACCCAGAGCAGGGCCGCGCCGATGACGGAAAGCACGACCGAATGCGGCGGCATAGGTGTGCGACCATATCCGGATCGCTTGCCGAGCACGATTGCGGCGACGAGGGCCGACACGCCGGAACTGATATGCACGACCGTGCCGCCGGCAAAGTCGAAAGCGGGTATGCTGCCGGAGGAGAAGGCATTGAACAACCCGCCCTTGCCCCACACCATGTGGGCCAGCGGACAATAGATCACCAGCAGCCAGAGCACACTGAAGATCAGCATGGCCGAGAACTTCATACGTTCCGCGTAGGCACCGCTGATCAGCGCCGGTGTGATGATGGCGAACATCAACTGGAAGACCATCCAAGTGGTGTGAGGGATGGTCGGCGCATATTCACATGGCGCGGAGCCGACGTCATTCATGAAGGCGAAACGGAAACCGCCGATGAACGCATTGCCTTCGGAAAACGCCAGCGAATAGCCAATGACCGCCCAGACCACGGTGACGACCGCCATGAGCACAAACGACTGCATCATGGTGGCCAGCACGTTCTTCCGTCGCACCAGCCCGCAATAGAACAGAGCCAGACCAGGTCCGGTCATCATCAGTACAAGGCCGCTGGAAATGAGCATCCAGGCGGTATCTCCGGAATCAACCACACCGAGGCCGGCCTTCTCGTCCACGGCAAATCGCTGATTGTCGTAGATTTTGACCTCGCGCACATCGGCCGAGGCCGGCTGCGTGGTGGGCGATGATTGGCCGGCGTCGACATCACGAGCCATCATTGCAAGCAGAAACAGGGGAATTGCCAGCGTCCATAGGGACGCACGGAGAGCGCGCAGAGACATGGTTCCTCCTCGGCCGCCGGTTGCCACACCGGCTGGTCGATGCCTGGGACAATTCGATGCCGCGGGTTCAGGGCGGTCATCGCGCGGTTGGTATTGCCTGCTGAGCATCCACGCGCCGGGCAGGCCGACGCATGGGTTTGTCGCAATGTGGAAGTGGCCTAGAGTGCGGCCTCGTCCTTTTCGCCGGTGCGTATTCTCACCACCTGCTGGATCGGATAGACGAAGATCTTGCCGTCGCCCACTTCGCCGGTACGGGCCGATTCGACGATCGCGGCCACGGCGTTGTCGCAGTCCGAGGATTTCACGCAAATCTTCAATAGGACTTTGGGCACAAATCCGACATCCATCTTGGCCCCGCGGTATCGCTCGGTGTGACCCATCTGCCGGCCAAAGCCTTTGCATTCAATGGCCGTGACACCCAGAATTCCCAGCTTGGCCAGGGCGGTTTTGACCGCGTCGAGCTTGTGGGGCTTTATGATGGCTTCGATCATCTGCATGGGGATGCTCCTTCCCAATTATTGTGGTTATTCGAATTCGCTGCTGCCCGTCCGCACAGAGTTGCCCAAAGCACTGCGCCTCGGCGGATATGCTGCTGGACGACGGCGTGACATCGCGTCCTCATGCAACAAACATGCCAGAAACATGGACATTGCTTTCCAACTCCATATATCGTGGGCAGCATGCGGGTCACGTTGAACGCAATTCGCCGGAGCCATGCGAACAGACATGATGGATCCGACAGACATGTCTGCCTATTTATGCGGCAAACCTGTAAGAGTGGCCGCCAAATGCATAAGAATTAGACTGCGACGTCTTTCAGCACCTGGTCCGCCACGAAGATGGGCACCATGGTCGCGATCCCCAGCGCGATTGCATCGCTCGGCCGACTGTCCACCTCGACAAGCCGATCGCCCTGTCGAATAACCAGTTTGGCGAAGAACGTGCCCTGTTGAAGATCATTGATCTCGATGCGATCGAGGACACCGCCCATGGCTTCGATAACGCTGGCCAGAAGATCGTGGGTCATGGGGCGCGGCATCGGGTTGCCCTTGAGACGACGATCAATTGCCATGGCTTCAACCGGACCAATGACGATGGTGAACTTCCGTTCGCCGTCAACTTCTTTGAGCCAGATGAGTTGCCGGTCCTGCATCTCACTGATGACAATCTTGGACAATTCCATCTGCACCGGCATGGCACACTCCATCTTGGCGTGAATAGACCGGTTAGAACGTAGAACCGCCGCGTTCAACTGTCAAGCAAAACCTGTTTGTCTATAATGACGATTCATGGGCAGACGGAATGTCTCAACCTGGATGAGTTGGATTGTAGTGCTGGTGCTTGTGGCCGGCGCCGGTTGGGGTCTCTGGCGTTGGGGACCGGAGTATCTCCAACCGCGGGTGAACGTCACCCGAGTGGTCGAGGGTCCGGTGGTTCAGGCCTTTTACGCCACGGGCACACTGCAGCCGGATCGAGAGTACCCTATCCGGGCGAACAATCCCGGCTCGTTGATCGAGGTGAAGGTTGACAAGGGGGACCGCGCATCGCGGGGAGAGGCCCTGGCGGTGGTGGCCGAAGACGGCGTGCTGTTCCGCCACAGTCAGGCCAAGGCGGAACGAGACCAGAAGGCCAAGCTTGCCGATGGCGCGACCTCACCTGTGCTGGCCGATTTCGACGCGCGGATTCGCGTCACCGGGGAACTGCTGGAAATTGCCCGCCGGCAGCAGAAGCGACTGAGCGATGCCATGGAACGGGCGGCGGCCGCTGAAGCCGACCTCGACCGCGCCATTGACCGGGTGCGCACTCTGACCGGCGAGCTCGAAACGCTCAAGGCCCAGCGAGCCACCCGGAAAATTGAACTGGACAAGGATCTGGAGGTAGCCGAGGCGGCCCTGAAGATCGCCCAGTGGAATCTGGACCGTCAGACCGTGCGCTGCCCGATAGACAACGCCACGATCCTGACGCGCCCCCTGCCGCTTGGCACGCGACTGAACGTCAATGACCAGATCATGCTGCTGGCGGACGTACGGCCGGAAAAGCTGATCATGCGGGCGCAGGTGGATGAGGAAGACATCACCCGCGTCAAGATCGGAGGGGCAGTGCGTTTGACGCTATATGCCTACGAGGCCCGACAGTTTTCCGGAAGCGTGAGGAAGATCTACGAGAAAGCCGACCCGGACCGTCGGACGTTCGAGGTGGACGTGGAGATGCTCGACAAGGATCCGGCGTTTTCGCATGGAATGACCGGGGAACTGGCGTTTATCGTTCAGGAGAAGGAGAAGGCAAGGATCGTGCCCAGCCAGGCGGTGCAGCACGGCCGGCTGGCACTGAGCGACGCCGCCATCGGCCTGCGCAGCGTTGAGCGAACGGAAATCGTCTCGGGACTGGCCGACGGCGAATCCGTGGTCATCAGCCCGGTGCTGGGAATGGAACAGGGTCTGCGCGTGCGGGAACACTTCATGGACCCGATTCAGGCGGCCCTGCTCAATCGCCCCAAGAAGCAGGAAGTCTTCAAGGGCGGCTTCTGAGGCCGGTGGCCGTGCGGCCCCCCGCTGCAAATCCGGGGGCGGGGCTTGAGCATCCCGGCGAATCTGGTAACCTAAATGGCGTTGTCGCGGGTGTAGCTCAATGGCAGAGCGCCAGCCTTCCAAGCTGGCTGTTGCGGGTTCGAGTCCCGTCGCCCGCTTTTTCCCCTATTGTGTCAC
>CAYSSA010000139.1:4316-6925 GCA_964433485.1 uncultured Tepidisphaeraceae bacterium
CGGTAAATTGGGGCTGCCCCGGTATGCCTTGCGTTTCGTGCCTTTGTGCCATCTTTCCGAGAGAGACGCGGGGCCAAGCCGCCTCTTTCAGCCGGGTTCTCACCGGCCTTCGAGGATCTTCAGCGCGCGCTCCACGGCCGTCTTGAGTTGAGCCGATACGGCGGCATATTCGACGCCCATCGTCTTGATGGCGATGGCGCCCTCGGTGGCAAACACCGAATAGCGGGCGAACTTCGCGTCCAACAGCATCTTTTCCACCTCTGGCGACAGCAGATACTCGGCCAATTGCTTCGCCGGATCGGGGTTTGGCCCGCCTCGCACCAACGCCACCGTGCAGGGAATGGCCAGCGTGCCGATGCCGTTGGCATCCTGATCGGGAATCACCATGCGCAGCCTGCCGTTCTGCGCCAGCACGGCATCGCAGTCGTCGTTGTCCGTCAGACCCACGAGCACTGTACCCTGTCCCACGGCTTCGGCGACAACCGAGTTGCCCCCCAGCAGTTTCGGCTTGTTTGCGGCGATGGCAGCGAAAAAGGCATCGGCACGGTCGTTGCCCCAGAGGGCATACAGCGCTGCCACATGCCCTGCCGTCGTGCCCGCGCTGGGCCTGGCAAGCGCGATCTTGCCCGACAGGGCCGGATCAATCAGGTCGTTGATTGACGTAATGGGCTTGCCCTTGAAGTTGTCCGACACGGCAATAACGCGGGCCCGAAGGGCCGTGGCCGCCCAGCGGCCTTTGGAGTCGCGAAAACCGGCGGGAATCTTCTCGTGCGCCGAGAGTTTGCCCTCGACAAACACCCCCTGCTCCGCCAGATTGATGGTGTGGAAGATCTCGTTGCCCCACCAGACGTCGGCCTGCGACCGGGCCTTTTCCGCCAGAAGCCGCTCGGCCAGACCGGCCGTGCGTGTGGCCTCGGTGTCGGTCTTCAGGACAACCTTGATGCCGGTCTTCCGCTCGAAAGCCTGAATAATCGGCCGGGCAACCGGCTCGTCCACGCTGGTATACAGGACCACCTGCCTCGCACCGCTTCGGTTGCATGAAGCGAGCAATCCGATGCACACCAGCGCGCCCGCGAACATCAATTTGCTGAATTCGCATGTCTTCATGATGCATCCATTCTCTGTTGCGGACAAATGTCGTCAATGATGTGTCAAATCACCAACAGCAGTTGGGCGCGGACATAGAGCACATGGTCGTCCGTCGCCGCCGGTATGCCGATGTTGGTGATCCTGGCCGGCGAACCGTTGGGCAGATACCCGAAGTCGACGGTGACCTTGGCCCGGTGTCCGGCACTGCCGTTGTTTCCAAGGAAGCAAGTCACGCCCGTGGTGATCTCATGAAACGTGTCTTCGGCGCCTTCGGGGCGGAAATCTTCGTCCAGACGCACCATGTCGTACCGGGCGAAGATCTCCCATTGCCGGCTGAGCGCCCAGCCGGCCTGCACCAGCGCGCCCCAGTTCAGTCGGTCGTCGCCCGCGCGGCCGTTCCTGAACGTCGTGTAGTCCGCGGTCAGGGCGGCGTAGATGCCGACCTTGGGGCCGGCCAACTCCCACTGCATATCCAGCGCCGACAGCACCCGGTCGCCACCGACCGCCGGGTCGGTCCCATCGGAAAACCGCCCCTGGGTCCAGTTCGCGCCCAGGCCGAAGATCAGCAAGTCCTGCTCCGTTGTCCGAGCGGAGAAGTCCGAGTAGTCCTTCCAGTTGCCGGTGGCCTTCAGTTCCAACCGGCCGGACGCGCCGAAATACTCCGACGCGGCGATGTCGGCGGGAGAATCGAGGTATGAGGTGTTGGCGCTGCCCGCGCCGTCGTTGAAAGCGACGCTGAAGCGAAGCGTGTCCGTGTCCCGCCGATGCAACAGCGCAACGCCCTGCACCCGGTCGTAGCACCCGCCCATCAGCAGTTCGTTCATCAGCGACTTCTCGGCCGCAAGCTGCTTCTTGAAGCTGACGGTCTCCTCGTGATACACATCGTCTTTGAACTGCCCGGCCTTGATGCCCCAGGGGGTTCCGCCGAAACTGTAGAGGATGAACGCCTCGTCCAGGAACGGGGATCCCCCCTCCGCCGGGGTCTTCCATACGATGTCGTAGTACAGATCACTTGAAAACGCGGTTCCTTCGACCTCCACCTCGAGCCGGCGGACCTCGAATCCGTTCTCCAGGCTGTCGTTTCCTGAAGCCTTGCCGTTGTCCATCCAACTGGTTGTGTTGCGGAAGATGACCGCAATGGATGGACACAATTCGAAGCTGCCGGCACGGATGAAGAAGCCGTCGTCGTAGCCAGCCGCGGTCGAGGAATCGCCCAGCAGCGCTGTCCGCCGTTCCGCGTCGCGCAGCACCGCGTCCGCCGTCTCGGCAGCCCGTCGGCTTTCGGCCAACCCCGTTGCCAGGTCGGCCACCTGCCGTCGGAGCGTGACAATAGACGCCTTGAGTTCATCCCGAGACGGATCGGCCGCCAGCGAACAAACCGGCACCACCGCAACAAGCAGCGAGGCTCGCGTGAATCTCCCTTGCATTAGAAGCATCCCCTTTCAACTGAGTGGAACACGAGTGGCAAGACCCAGAACTTCCCGAAGGTTAAGGAAATGATTGCCGCGCGCTGCAAGAAT
>CAYSSA010000139.1:6941-8239 GCA_964433485.1 uncultured Tepidisphaeraceae bacterium
CGAATGAGCCTCAACTCGCAGAGTGAGCCCAGATTGTTCACAGCCTTGCCGGGAGGGCGTTTCAAGCGACGCATGCAGCCATCCTGGGGCACCGCACATCTGCGGAGGCCGTTTCAGGGCGAGCCAACCCCGTACCCCACGGACAGACGGCAACGCGTCAGGGCTGCATGGATCGACCAAATTGCATTCCCCAGCTATCCCCAATACCATGCGGGTGTGGAACGCCTTTTTCAATATTACGGCCGCTACCAGTCCATCCGTGGAGGGTTTTAATCCCGTCGTGGGCGAAGGGGTTGGTTCTCCTGGCGGCGGTTCCGGGAATTCTTCTGCTGGTCTTGTCAATCCTCGCCGCGCTTGTTAGTATTGCTGTTCTTTCGCTCCTCACGGTGCCGGTCTATAAGCTGGTTTCGTGGGTCGCGGGAACCGGCCGCTGCGGCGATGACAACATCATCGCTGCGGAAGTGGGGTCGGTTCAGGATGTGGAGATCGAGGCTCAGAACGAGTTCATCCCGTCCGATGTCGTTTCCGGGCAACCGAGACCCAGACGGCAGATTGACGTGCGAATTATTGAGTAAGGTTGACAGCCATGGCCAAGAAGGAAATCACCAGCGTATTCAAGCTTCAGGCGCCCGGCGGCACTGCGACCCCGGCTCCCCCGATCGGTCCGGCACTGGGCCAGCATGGCGTGAACCCCGGACAGTTCATCCAGCAGTTCAACGCGGCAACGGCGGCTCTCAAGGGCAAGGTCGTGGGCGTGGTGGTGACGGTGTACAAGGACCGCACCTTCACGTTTGAAGTCAAGAGCCCCCCTGCCTCCGTGATCCTCAAGGAAGCGGTGAAGGCCGAAAAAGGTTCTGGCGAGCCGAACAAGAACAAGATCGGTAAGCTGACGATGGCGCAGGTGAAGGAACTGGCCAAGCAGAAGGTCAAGGACCTGAACTGCTGGGATGAGGACGCCGCCGCCAAGGTTCTGGCGGGCACGGCGCGGTCGATGGGTATTGATGTGGAGTAGGGTGGCTGTGCCGCCCGCCGTCCGTTGCCGGCAACGAACAACTGGCAACTGGGAACGAACCCAATGAGCCCGGATCGGATCAAAGCCATTCTCAATCAGCAACCGTTCATGCCGTTCACCGTTCATACAGGCGATGGCAAGGTGGTTGATGTATTGTCCAAGGAGTCTGCCTTTCTGCATCCCGGGGAACGGGCATTGATGATTGCCGAACCGAAGTTCCGAGGCGCTGAGGACGAAGCCGACTTTACAGACCACACCATGGACGTGTTTCTGATCACAAAGATTA
>CAYSSA010000139.1:8249-12059 GCA_964433485.1 uncultured Tepidisphaeraceae bacterium
GAGCCGTCAGCGCCTTCGCGGCGATGGCGTTCCGATCCCGCCGCGGAGCGTCGCGGTCGCGACAGACGACTAAAAGCATCGTAGAAACGTATCCACGCGATCGCCGACCGTGAAAATCGGCGTTCGAAGATCGAAATTGTCCCAGGGGCTAACCACGGCCCGCAACAGTGGGAGCTTCGGCGGAGGCTTACTTCCGCCAGAGGAGCGAAAGAGCTTATGGCTCTGGTCATCACACGATCCAAACGTTACAAGGAAGATGTCAAGAAGGTTCCGGAGGGCAAGGCCCTGTCGGTGGAGAATGCCGTTGACATCGTCAAGACATTCAAAGCCACCAAGTTCGATCAGTCGATCGAGGTCATCTTCTCGCTCGGGATTGACGCCAAGCAGGCCGACCAGATGATCCGCGGATCCATCTCCCTGCCGCACGGCATTGGCGGCGCGATGAAGAAGGTCGTCTGCTTCTGCCCGGACCATCTGGCCGAGCAGGCCAAGGCGGCCGGCGCCATCAAGGCCGGCGGGCAGGCGCTGGTTCAGGAGATCGAGAAGGACAACTTCACCGACTTTGACGTGGCCATTTCCACGCCTGACATGATGCGGTTCGTCGGCAAACTCGGTAAGGTGCTCGGTCCGAAGGGGCTGATGCCCTCGCCCAAAGCCGGAACGGTGACGACGGACATTCAGACGGCGATCAAGGAATATGCGGCCGGCAAGATCGAATTCCGCAATGACACTGGCGGGAACATTCATACGGTCGTGGGCAAGCTGAGCTTCGACAAGGCCAAGCTGGTGGACAACATCAACACCATGGTGAACCACATCCGGAAGCTCAAGCCCCAGACTTCCAAGGGCGCCTTTTTCAAGAAGGTCGTTGTAAAGGGCTCCATGACCCCGGCCGTCATTCTGGACGTCCATTGAAGGTCCACCAACTGACAAGCATCCTTAAGAACGCAGGGCACCACCATGAGCAAATACGTTAAGAACCTCATTATGAAAGACATCACCCGCCGATTCGCCGAAGTTGACGGCGTGGCGGTGATCAACCCCCGTGGCATCGACGCAACCAAGAACAACGGCATCGGCTAAGGGCCAAAGGCGTGCGTATGACGGTCGTGAAGAACTCGCTGGCCAAACGGGCGCTGGCGGACAGCAAGATCAAGGGCTTTGACAAGCTGCTCGACGGTCCAAGCGCCATGATCTACGGCAAGGCGTCGATCTCGACCATTGCGCGACTGTTGATCGAAGAGAAAAAGACCAACGAGAAACTGGAGCTTCGCGGCATCTTCTTCGATGGCGAGGTCTACCAGGGCGAAGCCGGCGTGAAGCAGGTGAGCACCTTCCCCACCCGCGAAGAGGGCATTGGGAACATCATCACGCTCGCACTCTCGCCCGGACGCAATCTCGGTGGAATTCTCCGGGGCCAGTCCGGGAAGATCGGCTCGCTCATCAAGGCCGTCGAGGAAGCCGCCAAGGCCAAGGAAGGCGCGGCGGCGTAAGACCTGGCATTGGAATTCCCGGATACCGCTGGGTGTCCGGGTCAGAAATACCGTCCGATGGAGCTGACAGCCCCTTTTCGGGTTAAATCGACTCAATGTGAGTTGGACTCTCAGCCGGGACACCCTCAGCGGCTTCTGGCATCAGCGGCAGCTGAGTATCGACACGGAAAGGGACACGAGACGTCCCAAAGGAATCATCATGGCAGAAGTTGACATCAAGGCATTGGGCGACAGCATCGCCAACCTCACCCTCAAGCAGGCCGTGGAACTCGCGGCCTACCTGAAGGACACGTACAAGATCGAGCCCGCGGCCGGCGCCGTTGCGGTTGCCGCGGCTCCTGGCGCCGGCGGTGGCGCAGCCGCTCCGGCCAAGGAGGAAGAGAAGACCACGTTTGACGTGGTGCTCAAGAGCGCCGGCGAGAAGAAGATCCAGGTCATCAAGGTCGTCCGCGAAGCGACCGGTTTGGGTCTGAAGGAAGCCAAGGATCTGGTGGAAGGCGCTCCCAAGGTCGTCAAGGAAGCCCTCCCCAAGGCCGATGCGGACAAGTTGGCCAAGTCGCTGCAGGAACAGGGCGCGACGGTCGAATTGAAGTAGGCCGAGCGATTTTGACATCATACAGAGATCCGGGCGAAGCCTGCGGCAATCCGTGGGCTTCGCCTGTTCTGTTGCAACGAACAGCCCGGCTTTTCGAACTGGCGCTGGCCTCGTGTGTGACAACATGGGGCGTGCGACGCCCGCAGTATGCCGAGAAGGCACGCGAGGATTTTGTATAATGGCACGGGCGTCGTGGCCGAATAATATGAGGCGGATGGCTTGACATGGCGCGGGCCGAGGTTATCCTATTGTACGTCAGTTGACTTGCGTAAGAACAAAGTTCGTTTGACTTCCTGGACCTCCCCTGAGCAAGGCAAAGGGCTGAGGTTCTGGAGTTGTTTTTGCGCTTGTGTAACGTGAAGGTTTGCTTATAATTAAATGTTTATCGCTTTTATCGGGTCCGCATGGAACCCCGGTAGGTAAGGCCGCTTAGAAAACCGTTTGTCTTGGCGGCTATTTTTGTCGGCGGATGCGGTGTGGTTGAAGGCAACCGATTCGCCGGATTTGGTGCATGGGACTTGACAGATGGTGGGTGCGGCGCTGGCCTGACCGGCGGTGTTGCACCAAACAGGACTCTCTCCAGACGAAAGAAGGATGTACTGATGCGAGCCCCCGAAGTCCGCGACTTTAGCAAGCGCGGAGACGCGCTGCCGATTCCGAATCTGATCGACATCCAGATCGAGTCTTATCAACGGTTTTTACAGAAGGAAGTTGATCCGACCAAGCGCAAGAACGAAGGCCTCGAAGCATTGCTTCGGGAGATCTTCCCGATCGAGTCGTATGACGGGAATCTGAAGCTGGAGTATCTCAGTTATGAACTGTCGGAGGCTCGCTACACGCCGGATGAATGCCGCGCGCTGCGGTTGACCTTTGGCATGCCCTTCCGGATTCGGGTCGGGCTCAAGCGCAAGGACAGGGCCGAGGTGATCGAGGATTCGATATACCTGGGTGAAGTGCCGATCATGATCGGCGGCGGCGAGTTCATCATCAACGGCGCCGAACGCGTCATCGTCAGCCAGCTCCACCGTTCGCCCGGCGTGGATTTCCTGGTTGAAGTCCAGGAAGGCGACCGTCCGCTGCACGGTTGCCGCATCATCCCGGAGCGAGGATCCTGGATCGAATGCTCCGTTACCAAGAAGGATGTGCTGGCGGTTCGCATCGACCAGTCCTCCAAGATTCCCGCCACGACGTTCCTGCGTGCCCTTGATGCCAAGTACGGCTCGACGGACGCGATCATCCGCGAGTTCTATAACGTCGAGACCCTGAAGGTCAGTCAGGTGCAAGCCAGTCATTATGCCGCGCTGCCCATTATCGACGGCGAGTCGGGGGAAGAGGTCGTGCCAGCCGGCGGGCTGATCGGCGAAGCCCTGGCGAAAGTGCAGTCATCGAATCTGAAGAACATCGAGGTTGTAACGAAGGTTTCCGACCCCCTGATCCTCAATACGCTGGCCGAGGACACTGCAAAATCTCATGAGGAAGCCCTCATGAAGATCTATGCGAGGCTGCGTCCCGGCAACCCGCCGCAGTTGGACAAGGCCAAGACGCTGTTCCAGGAGAAGTTCTTTGACGACAACCGTTATCGTCTTGGGCGCGTCGGCCGGTTTCGCATCAACCGCAAGTTCGACCAGAACGTGCCGGAGGCGGTGATGACGCTGCGCAGCGAGGACTTCGTCAACTCGCTGAAGTACATGTTCAAGCTCCGCAGCGGTGAAGGCTATGTGG
>CAYSSA010000139.1:12129-13222 GCA_964433485.1 uncultured Tepidisphaeraceae bacterium
CCTGAAGCTTCGCCGAACGGTGCAGGAGCGCATGAGCCTGAAAGATCCGAATGAACTGGAGCGCATCGCCGAATTGGTGAATTCCAAGAGCATTTCCAGCGCCATCGACTTCTTCTTCGGCCGAGGCGAGTTGTCGCAGGTCGTCGACCAGACCAACCCATTGTCGCAGCTCACGCATGAGCGCCGTTTGTCGGCGCTGGGGCCTGGCGGGCTGAACCGCAAGCGCGCGGGTTTTGAAGTCCGGGACGTGCATATCTCGCACTATGGGCGAATCTGCCCGATCGAGACGCCTGAAGGCACGAACATCGGCCTGATCGCCTCGCTGGCCATCTACGCCGACATCGACGATTACGGTTTCCTGATCACTCCGTATCGCGTGGTCAAGGACACCCGGGCCGTGGATCAGCACAAGTATCTTCGCGCGGACGAGGAGATGAAGTCGGTGCTGGCGCCGCCCGATGCGGTGGATCGCGACGGCAACCTGACCAAGGGGCTGGTTCTGGCCCGGGTGAAGGGCGACCTTTCAAGCGTGCCCTCGAAGGAAGTGCAGTACATCGACATCAGCCCGCGCCAGACGGTTTCGGTTTCGGCGTCGCTGATTCCGTTCCTGGAACACGACGACGCCAACCGCGCGCTGATGGGATCGAACATGCAGCGGCAGGCGGTGCCGCTGTTGATCACGGATCCGGCCGTAGTGTCCACAGGCATGGAAAAGCCGGTTGCCCAGAACTCGGGCATGGTCGTCCGCGCCGAGCGCGGCGGCGTGGTCACCTACGTCGACTGCCTCCGCATTCTGGTGGACAATGCCGACGAATATGTGCTGAGGAAGTTCCACGGGCTCAACGAACGCACCTGCCTGAATCAACGTCCCATCGTGAAGAAGGGCCAGCGGGTCAAGAAGGGGCAGATCATCGCGGATGGTCCGGCCACGCATCTCGGCGAGCTTTCACTGGGTCGGAACGTGCTGGTCGCGTTCATGACTTTCGACGGCTACAACTTTGAGGACGCGATCGTCATCAGCCAGCGGCTGGTCAAGGACGATGTGTTCACGTCCATCCACATCGAGGAATACGACGTTGAGATTCGCGAGACG
>CAYSSA010000140.1:0-8962 GCA_964433485.1 uncultured Tepidisphaeraceae bacterium
TGCTGGGCTGGATTGAACAACAGGGGGATGGCTGGGAGGGCGCGCAGCTTCGGGCCATTGGATGTCTTGGGCCTGTCGATGCATCGCAGGCGGACAGTCGCCGATGACGCCCATTCCGCCGGCAATACCCTCCAAGCGAGTCACAACCTCCGAAAGCACCTGATCCTCGCCGCGCCACAAGCCGGCGCTGGCGAGGATCAGGAGTCAAACCCATCAATCATGCGGGAAGTTCGCGTTCGATTGCCTCCCGTGGATCGGCCCGCGACGGCACGGCGGGCCGGGTGCCGATCGGCGCGCATCCCGTAACGATGGATCAGATCGAAAGCTGGAACTGGCCGCGCAGCACCCATTCATCCTCGCCGGTGCCACCGAGGTAGCCCAGGCCCGTCAGTGGCGGAGTTCCGTTCGGCAGGTAGTTGAGGTCGAGCGTGAACTTGACGCCATGCGGCAGCGACGGGAAGAAGTAGTAGTTGCCGCCGACGGTGATTTCGTGAACGGTGTCCTCGCCGGGCACGAAGTCCGAATCAAATTTGACGACGCTGTAGCGGGCGAAGACCTCGATGTTGGGGTTGAAAGCATACGCCGCCTGCACCAGGCCGCCCCAGTCCGTCTGGTCATCCGCGTGCCGCATATCCCGGTGGCGGACATACAGCGCTCCATAGACCGCGAGCCCGCCGAACTCTCCCTGAACGTCGGCCGAGCCGTAGATCACATTCATGTCGGTGGTGCCGGTGATGTCAAAGGCGGCGCCGAAGACCAGAAGATCTTCCTTGTTGCCGACGGCGGTGAAGTCCTGGTAGCTGGCCCAGTTGCCCATGGCTTTCGCCTCGATGCGGCCGGCGACGCCCCAGTCGGGGCGAACATCCTTCCCGGAAACGGGATCGATCTTGGTGTCGGCGAAATCAGTGTTCTTTGAATTGCCCCCATCATGGAAGGCGAGTTCGACGTTGACCGGGTTGTCCTTTCCGTACATGCCGTAGCGCAGTTCGACGGCCTGCACCCGTTCGGTTAAACCACCGCCCACAAGTTCGTTGGCCACGGACACTTCGGTGGCGAGCACTTTGCCGGGGAACATCTGGTGTTCGTGAGACAGGGGATCGACGATCTGGCCGAGGCGGACTCCCCAGCACGGGTTGAACTTGTAGTTCACCCAGGCGTCGAGAAGGTAGAGACCTCCACCTTCGCGGTTGGTGTCCCAGGCGAAGCGATAGGTCAGGTCCTTGGAGAACGCGTTCCCGGCGAGAATGAAGCGGAGTCGCCGGACCTCGAATCCGTTCTGAGTATCCGAGTCGTCGGAGCCCTTGGCGTCGTCACGGTAGTCGGTGATGTTGCGGAACTGAAAGAGAATACCGGGTTGCAAGGAGAAGTCGCCGCTGCGAATGTAAAAGCCGTTGTCGAATCCGGCCCCGGAGTCGGCCGCCGCCAGCAGCGTTGAGCGGCGCTCGGCGTCACGCAGCACTCCCTCGACGACGGCGGCGGTTTCCTTGCTGGACAGCGTTGTCCGATTCTCCAACGCCGCGACCTTGTTTTCGAGTTCGCGGATCCGCGCATCAGATGCTTCGTCGGCGTTCACCCGCGCAGCGCCCAGAACCGCCATGGTTGCCGCGACCGCCAATAGTTTTCCAGTCTTCCCAGTCATCGTTCGTCTCCTTCAAAGTTTGCATCAACCGGGGGAATCGGATCCTCCACGGATATGGACCCACAACGCAGTGGGCCTTGACCCCAATTTCGGACAATACGGTCTTGGTTCTGTACTAATTGTCGGCCGGGCGTTGGAGACGCTGGCTGATGGCAGGATTACCGGACCTGATCCTGCTACTTCCCCGGTTGCACTGTCTTGACGAGCACGCTGTCCACATCCATGCCGTATCGCTTATTGTTTGCCGGTGTGCTGGTTGGCTGAATCCGGCCATTGTATGCCGCCGTCCATTCCCGGGCGGGCGCCCAGATGTTCAGGCGGAGTCTGACCGGGCCGGCCGGGATTCTGTGCCGCTCAATCCGCACGCGCACACCGTCCACATACCACGTCACCCGCCCCGGCTCGCATTTCATCTGGTAGGTGTGATAGCCCGCGAGCTTGCCCCCGCGAGGCAGCGGCGCCAGCAGCGGCGAACCGGCGCCGAGAGGTTCGTTGGCAAAAACATTGGTGTGGACTTTGTTTCCGCCGTTGGCAATCTGGTTGCTCAGCAGTTCGGTGTCCACCTCGTCGTGGTTTGTTCCGTCTGGTTTGACCATGTAAAGAAACAACCCGCCGACGATGCCGCCGGGAATGGGCGCGTTAAGCTTCGCCCGGATCTTCACATCCAGTCCAGTGCCGATTTTGAAAGTCCGGTTACTGATCAGTTCCGTTCCGTAGAACGAGAAGCCCGTGGGGTTGAAGGTATCCAGGGTCAGGTGAACCGCCCCGCCACTGACGCGCGGCGGCGAGGCATTCTGCGAAACGGCCAGTTGCGTCCGACCCAGGAAAGTGCTCCCATCGGGAGTCCAGTAGGGAATATGCCAGTTCTTCGCGTTGACGCTGCCGCCACTGAAGTCGTCCCGCAGCAGCACGGTTGTCGTAGCGCTCAGCAACTGGCGGCTTTCAAGGCACTCCATCAAGCAGAGCATGAGGGCGGATTATACACCATTCGTCGCGTCACTGTGAATCCGACCGGCGCGTTGCCGGCGCCTGGGCATCACCGAGACAGAAGAAGTGCCCATTGGCCGAGCCGATGTAGAGCCGGCCGGCGCCGATGGCGGGGGAGGCCACAACCTGCGCATCGCTGCTGAAGGCGGCCCGCGAGGTGTCGTAGGTCCACAGCTTCTTCCCGGTCAGGGCATCGACAGCGTAGACCAGGCCGTCGTTGCAGCCGAAGTAGACTCGGCCATCAACGACCGCTGGAGACGAGACGATGGGTTCTTGCGTGTCGAAGGCCCAGCGCGGTTGACCAGTGTCAGCGTCCACGCAATAAGGGTGGCCATCGCGGTTGCCGAAATACGCCATGCCCTGTGCAATGGCGATCCGGCCCAGAAGTTCCACGGCGTGAGGCGGGGTGCAAGCGTCTTGTCGTTGCGCGCCAGCTCTGCAAGGGCCAATACGGCCGAGTCCCCCCATTCCACCAGTCGTCGTGCCGCTCGCGATTCGGCTGTTGCGTCTGGCTCTGCGACATCGGCAATCCGTCACGACAGCTCGGCATGTACCGTCGCTTCGGCGAAACACACCAACAATATGGCGATACACCCGGTTCCGCAGATGATCTCCTGGCCGCGCATTCTTGGAATTGTATCCGTCGCCGACAGAACTGCACTGGTGCTGGAACACAAAACACAATGGGTAAAGGAATTCCGGCCTTTTTTGGTGAGGCATAATGGGGCATAATGCGGGGCATGTCGCAAACGGCCCTTCAAATCGTCGATGACAATCGCCTGGATGCTCTCTCGCGGCTCAAGGACTTTCTCCGCATACCGTCGGTCAGCGCTAAGCCGGAACATGCTGCGGATTGCGCTCGCTGTGCCGAACGGCTGGCTGAGGAGATCCGTTCCATGGGCCTTTGGGCCAAACTTGTAGCGACAGGGAAACATCCCGTGGTGCTGGCCGGAAACCAGCCGCTGCCCGGTCGACCGACGGTACTGCTCTATGGTCACTATGACGTTCAGCCACCCGAGCCACTGGACCAGTGGCTCTCGCCACCCTTTGAGCCAACCGAGCGGGAGGGTGCGCTTTATGCCCGGGGTGCCTGCGACGACAAGGGCCAGGTGTGGTGTCATATTGAGGCGGTTCGCGCCTGGCAGCGGGCCGGGGGCCTTCCGGTGAACCTCATCATGGTCATCGAAGGCGAAGAGGAGATTGGTTCGGAGCACCTGGAGTCGTTCCTGCGGGAGCATGCCCCGCAGCTCAAGGCCGATATCGCCGTCATCTCCGACACCAACCAGTTTGCTCGCGGTGTGCCGGCCATCACCTATGGTCTCCGCGGACTGGTTTATATGGAAGTCATTGTCACCGGACCCAGCCATGACCTGCATTCGGGCATGTTCGGCGGTTCGGTGCCCAATCCGGCGAACATTCTGTGTGAAATGCTGGCCACGTTGCACGATCGCGAGGGGCGGGTGCATATTCCGGGTTTCTACGACGATGTGGCCGCATTGACCAAGGCTGAGCGAGAGGCTTGGGCGAGGCTCGGGTTTGATGACAAAAAGGCGATGCAGGACTTGGGGCTGTCCGGTCTTGCCGGAGAGACAGGCTTCAGCACGTTGGAACGGCGATGGGCTCGGCCGACGTGCGATATCAACGGTTTGACCAGCGGTTACCAGGGGCCCGGGGCCAAGACGATAATTCCATCCCAGGCATCTGCGAAGGTGTCCATGCGGCTGGTGCCGAACCAGGATCCGAAGAAAATCCAGGCGGCGTTTGAGCACGCGATGCGATCGAGGTGCCCCAGTACCGTGGGGCTGGAATTTCGGCAGTACGGCGCTTCGCCCGGCATTGTTGTTCCCGTGAATGGCAAGGCGATGCAGTTGGCCGGCGCCGCCATGAAAACCGGGTTTGGTGCCGATCCGGTCTTCATGCGAGAAGGAGGCAGCATTCCGGTTGTAGGACAGATCAAGACTATCCTCGGCATCGACACACTACTGGTGGGCTTTGGCCTGCCGGACGACCGCATTCATTCGCCCAATGAGAAGTTCGACCTGGATTGCTTCTTCAAGGGGATGCGCACGGCGGTTGCGTTGTATGCGGAACTGGCGAGGCTTTGACGCAGCCGGGCGATCAGTCGCCCATGGCTTTGGTTGGCGATCACTTGGCCGGGGCCGCCATCTCCGACGGGAGAACCGTTGCCGGAACATTGGCGGGATTTCCCCGCTGGTAGTCTTCAACACGGCCGATGATTCCAAGGAATTCAGGGCCTGAGAAAGTCTGCTGCGGACTTGAGGGAGGGTAGAGGTCCAGGAATTCCAACTCGCGCACCGCGTATCGGGGGCTCGTCGGCAGCAGCGAATACATCAGACCGCCGCGATGAGCGATGATGCGGCAGATGGCCACAGCCATGGCGCCGCGGGTGACGGCCTGGTCGGCAGGAGCGTTGAAATCACCCGGCAGCATCTTCCGTGACTTCAGCAGCGACACCCGCTCCTCGTAGGTCTTGCATTCTTCCCTGTTGTCAGCGAAGAGCAGCAGGCCGTGAAACGCCTCGTCGTTGGATACGAGGGTTCGTTCGGCCATGGAGTGCCAGAAGGCCATCTGCTGTTCGGGTTCGTTGCCCAATAGTTGCGGCGGCAGGGGTTTGCCGACTTTGGCCGACTGGCAGCCACAAGCCGCCAGAGCCAGGCAAATCGCCGCGGCGAGGGACAAATGCGGAAAACGGAGTTGAGAGCCGTTCATGAGATTCCCTGCTTAGAACGAGAAGGTAAAGCCCGCAAAAACGAAGTTTCGCGGATGCTCATCCTGTACGATTGCGGCGCCTGGGAAAAACACGCCATATCGAAACGCGAAGGTGACATCCGAGTTGATCTGCCAGTTGAGGTAGATATCGGGCTCGACGCCCAGGAACCAGTCGTCCGTGGTCAGTTCGTCGGCCGGGGCGTCGGTGTTGAACTTGCCGAAGACAAAGAAGTCCGCGCCGATCTGAAGCCTGCGAAGCGCACGATTGCTGAACGGGAAGGTGCTGGCGCCGACCCGGAAGGCGGTAAGATTGGACACCGACGGGGCGAACGCCAGGCCGGTGTTAAGCAGTCCAAGCGCGTTGAATGCGTGGTCCGTGTGACCCGGCGCAATGCCGCCGAAGGTTCCGGAACTGGTTGAGAATCGCCGGTTCGATCCGCTGGCGAGGATCGTCTCGAACGACAACCGGGACCGGCCCGGATCGCCAAAAACATAATCAAGTCGAAGGTCGGCGGCGACGGCCGAGATGTCCTCGGTTTTCTGGTCGATGGGGGTTGGAGTCGGGCTGCCTGGATCGAAGGAGTTGGAGAGCGTGTTGCCGCCTTCGTACACCAGTTCCAAAGCATAGAGGAAGTGATCGCCGAAGTTGCCGTTGGAGCCGGCGCCGATATACCACGAATTGTATTCGAAGTCGGTGCGCGTGGATCCCAGCGCAAGCGTGTCATCGTTGTTGTAATCGCGTTGGATCAAGCCGTAGAGGAACGGCTTGTGGTTTCCGATCTGCGTCGACACCATGCCGCCATAAAACCCGCGGTGCGTGTGGTCATTGAAACTGCGACGGCTGGTGTCGAAGTCAACGGTCAACTGTCCGACCGTCACTCCCGCAAGGAGCGAGATGTCCACGTTTCCAAAGGAGATATCCGTTGCGATGCCGTCGAGGTACTGCGCCAGCACGAGCCCGTTGGCCCACAGGACGAATTGCCGGCCGCCGGTGACGGTGATGTCGGTGTTCGATGGCTTCTCGCCTCGGCTGGCAAGGTGCCTGGCGAGATTAAAACGATAGTAGGCTTGTTCAACGACCGCCATTTCGGTGTTGCCGCGGTCGTCGAACGAATCTCCGCCCTCGAATATCTGGGCGCTGGCGCGGGCACGCAGGAACTCATGAGCCCCGTCGAAATTCAGGCGAAAGTAGGTGATCAGGTCCGGCTGGAACAGCAGATGTGTGTTCTGCTCCGTATCGTCAATCGCCAGAAAACTCGTGGCGACGTATCCGCCGTAGTCAATGCGAGCACGCTGGCCCGCCGGAACATCGGGATTGACTCGTTCGCGCGTCTGCTGCTGCATCAACTGGAGTTGTCGCGAAAACCGCTCCACGTTGCTCTGTGCCAGCGACGGCACGCCGATGGCGAGCACGCCTATCCCGGTAAGAATACAGGAGGACTTCATCAGTTTCCTCGGGGCTGAATGCCTGCATGCGGAAGACTTCGATGGCCGAGAGGTTGACATCGCCGGTTCCCACACATCAACACCGGTTCCGCCGCACTGCGACCGAGAGCCATGGCCGAACCGGACACGCGATCAATCTATCGTCCCCGCATGACTTATGCAAACGGACGAAAACGGCGCCTGATTATCGCCGGCCACCGGGATGGTGGGGCGGCCAGGCGAAGGCAACGTGGTCCGGTCAGCGGCTCCCGTCTAAAAGGAGACCACCAGTTGCCAGATATAGGTGTAGGCCAGACCGTCGATGGACTCCCAGGCATTCTTGACAAGCTGTTCGTCTCCCGTGATGGGGGGAAGTTCCTTCTTCTTTTCTTCCCAGGGAATGCAGGTGCCGGGGGGACGGTTCACGGGCTGCTCGGTAGGTTGCGAGTTCATGGGAATGGTCCTCAATAGACGCCGTACTCACGGGTGAATTCGGTCATGGCCTTGACGTTCTCGATGGAGGTGTCGTTCTGCATGATTGCCGAGGCATCCATGATGTAACCGCCGTCGCGGGCGACCTCGTCGATGATCTTCTTGCAGCAGGCTTTGACGTCCTCGGGTTTGCCGAAGGAGAGCATGGCGTTGGGCACGCCGCCGGATATGCAGAATTTGTGGCCGAGAATTCGATGCACTTCGAAGATGTCGTCGCGGTCGCAATGGAACAGGATCGAGCGGTCGGGAAGTTCGGCGAAGGTCTTGAGATGCGGGCCCCACTTGCCCTCGGCGTAGAACATCACCTGGTGACCGAGTTTGTGCAGTTCCAGGATAATCGGCTTGAGC
Organism: uncultured Tepidisphaeraceae bacterium; assembly: GCA_964433485.1. GTDB lineage: Bacteria > Planctomycetota > Phycisphaerae > Tepidisphaerales > Tepidisphaeraceae > JANYKD01. The sequence continues at coordinate 7,622 of CAYSSA010000140.1, forward strand.
GTGGGCCAGAAGATGTTGTTGAAGTGCTCGAAGGAGATGAAGGGGACGCAACTTCGGTGCATCCAGAAGCCGATGGGAACGGTTTTGCTCGGGTCGGCGGAGGTCTTGGCGATGTGAAGCATGTGGGGCATGAGCGCCTCGCACATCTTCTTGACCTTCTCGGGACGGTCCACGAGGTCGTCGCAGAGGCCCATGTAGCCGCGGAACTTGTCGGCGAGAATGTCCAGCGGCGCCTTGAGGATGCCGGCGATGGCGGACACCGTCCCGCATTCGGCGCGCATTCGCTGGATATGCGGGCCGAAGGAACTGAAGTAGGTCATCAGCGCCATTCCGCCCTTGAGCAGCGAGAGGTTCTGTTTGAAGGAGGCAGGTTCTCCGGGGCGCGGGACGTCGCGCGAGACGCGCGGCAGCCAGACATTGAAGAGCCAGCCGGTGGGATCGGCGGCGAATGGATCGTAGTCTTCCGGTCGCATCCAGGCTTCGCCCTCGGGTGGTTCGAGATACTGGAAACCCGTCTCCGGCGAAAGTCCTACGCCCGGGATGGCGTAGTCGCGCAGATTGGCGGCCTGTGGGATTCCGCCCCAGACCCACACCATGTTGGCGACCGCGGCGTCCCAGTCAAAGTCGCGGCACATGCGGATAACCGCTTCAAAAGCCAGACCGATGTCCTGTGTCACCTGCTGGCAGTTGAAGCCGCAGTATTTGGCGCACAACTCCGCGGCGAACGGACGAATCGGCACGCGGTCCGGCTTTTCGTTCCGCAGTGCGGTCGTGTAGCGTTTGAGCCTTTGCTGATACAGATCTTCCATCGACTGGGACATGTTGACCTCGCCAACTGAGCGGAGCGTCTTCCGTCTGCGAGAGCGCCTTGCTCATCGCAGCCAGATGATCCGGGGTCGTGCCGCAGCAACCGCCGATGATTTGTAAACCGGCCATGCGCAGTTGCGGCACGGTCATTGCCATTTGTTGAGGCAGCGCATCATAGATCAACCGGCCGCCCTCATGTTTTGGCGCGCCGGCGTTGGGTTGCAGAATCACGGGTGTTCGGCCGGCGGCCGCCACAAGCTCATGTGCGAGCCGAATGTAGTCGGGTAAATCCAGGCCCGTTCCGCAGTTGGCTCCGACGACATCGGCTCCGGCGTCGATGGCCGCCCTGATCGCGATCGTTGTCGGCACACCCATCATGGTCCGAAACGTCGTCGGCGATTTGGAGAATGCGTAGGTTGCGATGATGGGCATGCTGGAGGCCCTGCGCGCGGCGCGGATGGCCAGCGACATCTCCGCCGGATCGGACATGGTCTCAATGATGAAGGCGTCGGCGCCGGCCCCGGCCAGTGCTTC
>CAYSSA010000140.1:9025-12605 GCA_964433485.1 uncultured Tepidisphaeraceae bacterium
AAACCCGCCGAAGGGTCCGATATCCGCCAGAACGTATCCATCGCTACCGGCCGCGATTCTCGCGTTATGCACCGCGGCGGCGTTGATCTGTTGCAGCTGCGGCGCCAGGCCGTGACGATCGAGATTGGGGCGCGAGGCCCCGAAGGTATTGGTGGTAATCAGGTCGCAGCCGGCGGACCGGTAACGACGGTGAATGGATACAACGGCCTCGGCTCGCTCGATGTTCCACAGTTCACCGCAGGAAGGCAGCGAGCGGATCCGGTTGATGTACCTGATGTCGATCGCCGCCGCGCGGCACCGGATTTTGCTCGAGCAGGCTGCAATGAGCTGCGTTCCCATGGCGCCATCGCACAGAAGCGGACGTTCCTTGAGCGCGGACAACAGGTCGCTTCGTGGCATGATCGACTCCGGTTGGAGAATCAGACTGCTGCGAGCTTGCGCACGGCGTCCACCGCGCTGGCGGCATCCGGGGCATAGCCGTCGGCGCCGATCTGTCGCGCGAAGTCCTCGGTTACCGGCGCGCCGCCGATGACCACCTTCAAGTTTGGTATGCCGGCCGCCTTGAGCGCCGCCACGGCTTCCTTCATCGCCGGCATTGTAGTCGTCAGCAGCGACGAAAGCCCAACCACAGTCGCGTTGTGTTCGCGGGCGGCGGCCACGAACTTCTCGGCCGGAACATTGAAGCCCAGGTCCACCACGTTGAAGTTGGCGCCGCGCCACATCATCGCCACCAGGTTCTTGCCAATATCATGAAGATCGCCCTGCACCGTGCCGATGACCGCGGTGAGCAGAGGCTTAATGCCGGCCTTGACCAGTATCGGCTCGAGTATCGCGATCGCCTCCTTCATCGCTCGCGAGGCAATCAGCATTTCCGGCACAAAGACCTCCTGGCATTGGAATTTCCTGCCCAACTCGTCCATCGCTCCGACCATCGCGTCCAGAATCTGACGCGGCGGTGCGTTATCGGCAATCGCCTGTCTGGTTAGATTCGCCGCGTCGGCGCGCTTCCCCGTTCGAACGGCGTCCGCAAGAGCCTTGAGGTCGGCCATAGTGTTCTCCTTTTGCCTCCCGCAAGAAAAAGAGCAAGCTACCCGGGAGGCCGACTTGTTCGACTCAATCTAAGGCGACGGGGCGGTAGTGTCAAACCGATGCCGCGTCGGATCAACACCATGCCGGCGACCATCGGACATGGCTTCAGCGTGTTACCGGCGGTACCGTGAACAGTTATAGCCAAAAGAGCATCAAATATATCCAAAATACAACGATCTGGCCCAAACTATTTGCGACCTTGTTTGCGGCGAAGCGGGCGGGGTATGCAGAGATGTGTGCCTCCCCGCCGATGGATTGTTGAAGATTTCGTGAAGTGGCGGCGAGAATTGCCCTGAGGCGGATTCGGCGCGTTGACAGACGTCGGTCGCCTCCCGTTCATCACGCGTATGAGCTCACGCACAGTGAATTGACTTGCCAATTGCCTCGTCCTGTGCGTCGCGGCTTGCGCGACGCAGTGGCTTGTTTACCCGCAAGCCCTGGCCGCCAAGGCCGAGCATGTCGTCGTTATCGTATGGGACGGGCTCCGTCCCGGTTGTGTTACGGAAAAAGATATGCCGACGCTCTGGAAGTTGTCCAGGTCGGGGGTCTTCTTTGAAAGCCATCACCCTGTCCTGTTTTCCTCCACCGAGGTCAACGGCGCGGCCCTCGCCACCGGCAGTCACCCCCGCCGGACGGGAATCATCGCCAATCAGGAGTATCGCCCGGAAATTGAGCTGCTTCGGGCGATCGAAACCAAGTCGGATCTTGCGGCCAGGGAGGGCGACCGACTTCGCGGCGGGCTCTATATGCAAGTGCCGACACTGGCGGAGATCGTGCGCCAGTCCGGCCGCCGCACGGCAGTTGCCGGTACCAAGGGCGTAACTCTGCTCTGGGATCGTGGGGGACGCGATGCCGCCAGTGCCGAAAATGGCGTTGCTGTCTTCGAAGGCAATACCCTGCCCACGGCCGTATCTGAATACGGTCCGAAAGGCCGATGGGCCGATGGTGCCCATAGCTGACGCGAAGAAGTCGGCCAACGCCCAGCAGGACCGGTGGACCACTCAGGTGCTTACCAAGCGACTCTGGGCCAAAGGTGTCCCCGCATTCAGCGTGCTCTGGCTCAGTGAACCCGATTTTGCCCAGCACGGCTCCGGGCCCGGCAGTAAGGTTGCCAAGGCCGCTCTCAAGAGCAGTGACGACAACCTGGCAAGAGTGCTTTCCGCCCTCGACGAGGCCGCGGGGCGCGACAAAGCGGATCTGATGCTTGTCTCGGATCACGGCTTCTCAACCGTCGCGATTAACATCGAGGTCTTGGATGACCTGCGAAAGGCGGATCTGAAGGCGAGCACGAGTTTCGCCACCGAGCCGGTCGCGGCCGAAATTCTGGTCGCAAGTCTTGGGGCTGTTGTGACCTTCTATGGGGCCGGCGACGACGAAACCGTAACGCGGAAGTTGGTGCGGACACTCCAGAAGACGGCCTATGCCGGGGTCATATTCACCCGCAGGGAAGCGCCCGGCACGTTTCCGCTGTCAGTTGCCAATCTGGACACCCCCGATGCTCCCGATGTCCCGCTCTCGCTTCGTTGGAATCCCCAGACCAGTGCATCGGGCCTGCCCGGTTTGGTGTACAGCCAGGGAACCAAGTATCTCGCAGGCCAGGGAATCCATGCCGGCCTCGGCCGGTATGACATGCGCAATACGTTGATTGCCGCCGGACCTGATTTCAAGAGCGCAATGGTGAGCAGGCTCCCCAGCGGTAATGTCGACATCGCTCCGACAGTGCTCTGGCTTCTAGGCATCCAACCCCCGAAACAGATGGATGGTCGGGTGCTGGGCGAAGCCCTTGTTGACGGCCCCGCGCCTGAAGCCAAACCCGAAACCACGACTCTGGAAGCTCGTGCAAAGGAGGGTGATCGGGTCTGGCGCCAGTACCTCAAACTCACCAGGCTTGGCAAGCACGCATACTTTGACGAAGGCAATGGCGACGTGGTCCTGGAGAAGTGATCTCCGACACTGGCGCCGTGGGCAGGCCAACAAGGTTCGATCGCCTCGCCAGAGCGACCGTTTCTTTCGACGCGGTCGCACAGCCAGTCCACCGATGTCCGGCACGCCTACGAGGGCAATGATAACATCTCGATCACGCTCGCATGCAGCACGCCGTTGCTCGCCACAGCGTCCTTGCCCCAGATGGTCGCTTCACCCTTCCAGTTCGTAAACCGGCCGCCGGCTTCTTCCATGATAATCAGCAGCGGGGCGCAGTCCCATGGGTTCATGGCGGGGTCGGCCATGATCTCGATTCGACCCGTGGCGGCCAGGACGTAGCCATAGCAGTCGCCCCAGGTGCGCTGGAACTTCACGCCTGAAGACAGACGGCGATAGCCCTCGCCACGCGCGACGGCCATGGGCACATCGCTGACGCACAGCGCGGCGTCCGCCAGACGCTGAATCGAGGATACCCGCGCCGGCCGGCCAACGGTGGAAGTACACTACCTGGACTAGCGCGCGGGCACGCCATGGCCGAGGCCGAGCCTGTCTCCAACGTCCCCGATCG
>CAYSSA010000140.1:12615-13052 GCA_964433485.1 uncultured Tepidisphaeraceae bacterium
CAGCGCGGGGATGTAAACCACGCCGACATCGGGTTTTCCGCACACCTCGACGCCGATCATGACGCCGTAAAATGGGACGCCGCGAATAAAGGTCTTGGTGCCGTCTATGGGGTCGATGATCCAGCGAAAGTCAGGGTTTGCGCGCAACTCGCCACCTTCTTCGCCGAGGATCGAGTGATCGGGAAAGTGCCGGGCGATGTGGGTGCGAATCAACTGTTCGGCTTCTCGGTCGGCGATCGTCACCGGGGTCTGATCCGACTTGATCTCCACGGGTACGCCGGCGTTGAAATACGCGAGCGTCCGTCGGCCGGCCAGATAAGCGGCCTCTTGGGCAACTGAAAGCAAATCGGGCAGCGAGGGGCGAGTGGACATGGCGCAATAGTAATGCACACCAAGGCATCGCCGCAATCGAAGATCGTGAGGCGATTCTCTGATAC
>CAYSSA010000141.1:0-266 GCA_964433485.1 uncultured Tepidisphaeraceae bacterium
TGGAAGCCCTCTGCGCCGATCTCGGAACGGACGTTGAGCGAATCCGTAGACACGCCCTTGCCGTCCCGGCTCACGCGGGCGAAAACGCCGCACACCTGGCGCAGCTGTTCCGGTCGGCGCTCTGTGACCGGGCCCGTGTCTGCCGACTTGAGACCGAGGTCAACACCCTCTCGGCACAGTTGGCCAACGCGTATGAGGAACTGAGCCTGATCGAACTGGTATCCGGCGGCATGCGGCTGAACCGCAAGCCGGCCGAGTTTTTCCGC
>CAYSSA010000141.1:320-1109 GCA_964433485.1 uncultured Tepidisphaeraceae bacterium
CGATTCGGCGCGGCAGGAACCTGTTCTCTATGGAGAACACCGCCTCGACGCTCAACAGATACGGCGACTCGGCGGGGAACTATCGGCGGCGCTGGCGGGCACTCACCAGGCCCTGCTCGTCAACAGCGTCGGCAACGATCCGCGATTCAACTGGCTCTCGCCGTTCGCCCGGCAACTGATCGCGGTGCCACTGCAGCGCGGCAGCGAGACCCTGGGTTGCTTCTTCGGGCTGGACCGGCACGCAGGCGAGTTCGACTCCGTGGCCTCCAAGCTGCTGACCTCGATTGCCAACGAAGCCGCCATTTATGTCGAAAACGCCGTGCTCTTCGGCGATCTCCATGCCCTGATGATGGGACTCATGCACTCCCTCACCTCCGCTATCGATGCCAAGGATGCTTATACATGCGGTCATAGTGAGCGCGTGGCCCTGCTGGCCCGCCACCTTGCCGCGGAATACGGGCTGGACGACGCCCTGGTGGACCGCATCTACATGTCCGGCCTGCTCCACGACGTCGGCAAGATCGGCGTACCCGAAGCCGTCCTCCAGAAACCCGGCCGGCTCACACCCGAGGAGTTCGAGCAGATCAAGAAGCACCCCGAGATCGGCGCGCGTATCCTCGCCGACGTGAGACAACTCGAGGACATCATTCCGGGCGTCCTTCATCACCACGAGCGCTTCGACGGACGGGGCTATCCACACGGGCTGGCCGGCCGCGATATTCCGCTTATGGGGCGTATCATCTGCCTGGCGGACTGCTTCGACGCCATGACATCGAGCCGGACATACCG
>CAYSSA010000141.1:1183-4527 GCA_964433485.1 uncultured Tepidisphaeraceae bacterium
GGCTGCACCCGGAGCAGATCCAGTCGCTGCTCCGCGACCACCAGCAACGCGCCCGCAACCTGCTCTCGCTGCAGGAAGTGCTGCGCGCCGCCTGAGAAAGGGGAGAACCGTGCCCGTCCGCTGCGATCAATACAACAACGTCGCGGTGCTCGCCGTCGAAGGCGACCTCGCCGCCGAGAACACCGAATCGCTCCGCCGCGAGGCCGAATCGAAAATTGAATCGCTTCACATCGCAGATTTCATCGTGGACCTGGAGCGATGCGATTTCGTCGATTCCGATGGCCTTGAAACCCTGCTCTGGCTCAAGCGGCGATGCGAGGACCTCTTCGGGCAAGCCAAGCTCGCCTGCGTGTCGGACAATATTCGCAAAATCCTTGACATTACCAGGCTGCATCAATGCTTCGAGATACAGCCCGACCTGGCCGGCGCGCTGAAACTGATGGGATGACCAATGGTTGCCGCCATCGAGCGAAAACCTCTGGGCCAGTTGCTGCTGGAGCGGTCCGTGCTGCGGCCCGAGCAGGTTGAGCGCGCGCTGGAGGAGCAGAGACGGCAGAACAACCAGAAGCTCCTCGGCGAAATCCTCGTCGACCTCGGGTTCTGCACGGAGGACCAGATCACCGAGACGCTCGCCGAGGTCTATGGCGTGCCCTACGCCAGAATCTCGCCGCGAGTCGCCGATCCCAAGGTCATCTCCTCCCTGCCGCGCGAATTTCTGGAAAAACACCAGGTGCTGCCGTTGTTCCTCGTCGAGGGTACGCTCACCGTGGCCGTGGCCGAGCCGGCCAATGTGTTCCTTGTCGAGGAGATCGAGCGCGTCGCCGGCCACCCCGTTCAGGTTGTGGCCGCGACCGCCCACGACATCCGCGCCACACTTCAGGCGTATCTGCCCAACGAGTCGGTCTTCGTCATCGACGACATCATCGACGAGGTCAACATTCAGGACCTCAGCTTCGTCGAACAGCAGGCATTGGATATCAACGACCTGACCGAGGCCGCGGGAAATTCTCCCGTGATCAAACTCGTCAACTACTGCATTTACAGCGCGGTCAAGGAGCACGCTTCCGACATCCACATCGAGCCCGGCGACCACTCTCTTCGCGCCCGCTTCCGCATCGACGGCCGTCTCATCGAGCGTCTGCACCCCCCCTTTCAGATGCATGCGGCGGTAGTCTCCCGCATTAAGATCATGGCCGGTCTGGATATCGCCGAGCGTCGGTTGCCCCAGGACGGCTCGATCCACGTCATGATGGACAAACGCCCCATCGACCTGCGAGTCTCCACGCTCCCGGGCAAATGGGGAGAGAAGGTGGTATTACGCGTCATCGACAACGACCGGGCCTCGGTCAACCTCGAGCGCATCGGCTTCGCCTATGACACTCTCAAGCAGTGGCGCAAGCTCATCCGTCTGCCCAACGGCATCCTTCTGGTCACCGGACCGACAGGATCCGGCAAGAGCACCACGCTGTATGCCTCGCTGACCGAACTCAACGCCAACGACGTCAATATCTGCACCGTCGAGGATCCCATTGAATACGCGATGACCGGTGTCAACCAGTTCCAGGTCAACGACAAGATCGGATTCAGTTTCGCCAATGCGCTTCGCACACTTCTCAGGCAGGATCCCGACATCATCATGGTCGGCGAGATCCGCGACGGCGAAACCGCCCGCATCGCCACGCAGGCCGCACTCACCGGCCACCTGGTGCTCTCCACACTGCACACAAACGACGCCCCGTCGGCCATCACCCGACTGTTCAACCTGGGCATCGAGCCTTACCTCGTGGGCGCCACGCTCTGCGGCGTTCTGGCGCAACGGCTGGTCCGCAAACTCTGCCAGACGTGTCGAGAGCCCTGCGACCCCTCGGCAAACGAGAAACGCCTGATCGAGCGGCTCACCGGCGGCGCCGACACGCTCTACCGCGCCAAGGGCTGCCCCCGATGCCACAACCGCGGCTACGCCGGCCGCATCGGCATCTACGAACTGCTCATTCCCGACGACAACCTGGTCGATCGCATCTCCTCCGGCGCCAGCCTCAATGAAGTCAAGACACTGGCTCTCAAGGGGGGCATGATCCCCCTGCGGGTTGACGGCATCGAAAAGGTCAAGGCCGGCCTCACAACGCTGGACGAGGTACATCGCGTCACCGCCTGAGCATTATCCCATGCCCACGTACACCTTCACAGCCCGCGACAAGACCGGCCAGTCAATCAGCGGCGTCCTGGCGGGCGATTCCGCGGCTGAGGTGCTCCGCCAGCTCCGCGGCGACGGCCGCTATCCCGTTTCCGTCCAACTCGCCGCCGAGTCCGTTCCCGCGGCCTCGGCGGCCGGAGTCCGCGTCCCTCGCGCCCAGGTCATCCAGTTTTCCACGCAACTGGCGACGATGCTGGAAACCGGCGTCACGCTCACCGACGCCCTGGACTGCATCTCCCGCCAGAGCGACAAACCGGCCTTTCAGGCCATGGTCAACGATCTTTTCGATCAGTTGCAAAACGGCGTCAGCCTCTCCGACGCGCTCTCACGCCACCCGCGCTCGTTCCCGCGACTCTATATCTCGCTCGTGCGGGCATCAGAAAAGACCGGCATGCTTCCCCGTCTCCTGGTTCGAGCCACCCAGTATCTCAAGAACGAACAGGACATCCGCCGCAGCGTCAAGGGCGCGCTGACCTACCCGGCCATCATGGCCCTGTTCGCCCTGGGAACCACCGCCTTTCTGCTGGCCTTCGTGCTGCCGCGGTTCACAGTCATCTACGCCAACAAGCGCGCCGCGCTGCCGGGACCCACCCAGTTCCTCATGACCCTCTCCGACCTCCTGGTTCAACACTGGGTCGGAATCCTCAGCATTCTCGTCATGTTGGTCATCGGCGTGTTCTTCGGTATTCGTACCAACTCGGGACGACGACTCTGGCATTCAATTCAGCTGGGCGTACCCCTGCTCGGCGGCATGTACCGCAAACTGCATCTGGCCCGGAGCCTCCGCATGGTCGGCACCATGGTCGGCGCCGGCGCGGCGCTCCTGGACTGCGTCGCGACCGCGCAGGATCTCTGCGAAAACGTCCACTTCCGCAGTCTCTGGGACCGCATACGCGAACAGATCCAATCCGGGCGAGCGTTTTCCGACCCGCTGTTCGAAAGCCCGCTGGTTCCCCGCGCGGTCGCTCAGATGATTGCCTCCGCCGAAAAGAGTGGTAAGCTCGCCGCAGTCATGGAGCAGGTCGCGGGATACAGCGAGGAAGAATTGAAGGAACAGATTGCCTCGCTCACCCGCTACATCGAGCCGGCCATGATCAGCATCATGGGCATAATCGTTGGTGGTGTCTCCATGGCCATGCTGCTTCCGATC
>CAYSSA010000141.1:4537-5609 GCA_964433485.1 uncultured Tepidisphaeraceae bacterium
AAAGGTGCTGGCGCATTGAGCAAATCCTCCGCCCCCGGCGTCGCGACGGAGCAGCCAGCATCATCAAACCGGCAGGACCCAGGCAAGCCGGCGGTGGGATTCAACGGCCACCCCGGCGTGCCGCATGGCCGAACGGATATATACCCCTTGCTCAAGAGTCTTTCAGCAATCCGATCTGGAACGGCACGCCTTGCGAATCCCGCCATTTGAATCAGGGCGATCAACCGCTAAGATATTGTAAAGACCTCGTTTTTTCGTCCTTTTGGACAATGTGTTGTTTTATGTATCGCGACCGATGATGACAGCTTCACAAAGCCATGGATTTCTTCGTCACCGCGATGATTTTGCAGGGAACAATGGCGGCGGGGACAAGGAGACTTGAGCGTGATCAACCTCAACACCGTACTTAATGACCGGATCGCCCGCGTTGCGCGCAGGGAGATCAAACGACAGACCGGCGCCACGAAGAAGGCCACCGTTCGATATCGCAGCGACATCGCCGATCTGAAACGTGAGGTGGCCCGTCTGCGGAAAATTGTGAATTTCCTTGAGACCCAGGAGAAGAAACGCGTTGCTGAACTGCCGACGCCGCTCCCCGAGTCCGCCGATGTCCGTTTCCGCGCCGACGGTCTCAAGAGTCACCGCGCCAAACTGGGCATATCCGCCGAATCGTATGGAAAGCTCATCGGGGTCACCGGGCAGACGATCTACGACTGGGAACTGGGCTATTCCCGCCCGCGGAAGGAACAGGTGTCCAAACTTGTCGGCGTGCGCGGCATTGGCAAGCGCGAAGCCCTCAAGCGTCTGGAGATGCTCGGAGTGTCGGCCCAATCCAAGCGCGGCGTCTATCAGCAGACCGCCGAGGCGTTCATCCGGTCGCTGATCAAGAGCCGCAAGGCCAATACCAGCGGCCAGATCAATCAGGCTTGGAAGGCAGCCGGACGCGGAGGCAAGGCCGACAACACGCTGAGCCGGATGGTGAAAGAAGGCGCGCTCAAGCGAACCAAACTCAAGGGCGAACGCGGCAGCCGCTATAGCCTGTGACCAACCGCGCAGGCCACATTTCGGGTTT
>CAYSSA010000141.1:5654-5917 GCA_964433485.1 uncultured Tepidisphaeraceae bacterium
GCTTATGACGCCCGGTTGTCAGTTGTGATGTTCATTCCCCATGGGGTCCTTGGTTTGCCAACTTCTGATTGCGTTTCCTTCAGAGAGGTTCGCGCCATGGCCAGAAAACCTGATGCCAGCAGCCCGTTTTCCGGTGAGCGTCGGCAAAGGAATACCGTCCACCCATTACGGCGGTCTATCGCTGGAGTGATCCTGGTCGCACTGTCGGCGGCCGCGATGGCCGGGAATTCCGACTCCAGCGATCCGGCGAGGCTTCCCCCGCC
>CAYSSA010000141.1:5954-8978 GCA_964433485.1 uncultured Tepidisphaeraceae bacterium
CTGGACGTCTTGCCCGGGTTTCGCACGCCGCCTGCGGGATATGGTGAAGTCGCGTTCTACTGGTGGGTTGGCGATCCCCTGACCAAGGAGCGCCTGACCTGGCAGTTGGACCAACTTGCCGGCAAGGGTGTCATGGGATTGCAGATCAATTATGCCCACAGCGATCGTGGCGGCCGGTCTTACGGGCTCAGCATACCCAGCAACCCGCCGGTGTTCTCCGAAGCATGGTGGGAACTGGTGCGGTGGTTTGTCAAGGAAGCTCGTTCGCGCGGCATGGCCGTCAGCCTGAGTGACTACACGCTGGGCATCGGCCAGGGCTTCATCATGGATGAGATCATTCGTGAGGATCCGAGCCTGTGTGGGTCGACGCTGGCGCCGGTCGGCAAGGACTTCGAAGGCGGCCGGGAGTTATCGTGGGAAGTCCCGCCAGGGACCATCAGTGTTACGGCTTTTCGCGAGGATGCCGGTAAGTTCGATGGCGCCAGCGCTGTGGACTTGCGCGGCAGACTTCATGGGCGCATTCTGCGATGGACTGCGCCTGCGGGGCAATGGCACGCGATCGCCGTTGCCGCCAGGGTTAACGCATGGTCGGTCGACCCGCTGAATCCGTTGACCGGCCGGAAATACACGGACAAGTTCTTTGGACGTTTCCTGGACCGCATTCCCGGCGAGGGCGGCAAGGGGCTGAACTTCTTCTTTTCCGATGAGCTGGAATTCGGCGTCCGTGGCAATCTCTGGACACCCGGCTTCGCCGAGGAGTTCAAGCGGCGCAAGGGATATGACATCGTGCCGGAACTACCGGCGCTTTTTGCCGAGGTCGGTCCGCGCACCAGCAAAGTGCGGCTGGATTATCGCGATGTGATGGTGGCACTCAGCGAGGAGGGCTTCTTCCGTACCGTATTCGACTGGCATCACAAGAACGGCATGATCTACGGGTGCGATCACGGAGGCCGAGGCCGCGATGTCGTTGAGTTTGGCGACTACTTCCGCACCCAGCGATGGAACAGCGGCCCGGGCTGTGACCAGCCAGGCCTTGGCCGCGATGTAATCAAGAACAAAGTGGCCAGTTCGATTGCCCATCTCTATCTTCGCCCTCGAACATGGCTCGAAGGATTCTATGGCAGCGGATGGGGTACGACACCGGAGAGTCTGGCGGACGCGACCTTTGCCAACTTCGCCATGGGCCAGAACCTCCTGACCTTGCACGGGCTCTACTACACCACGCACGGAGGCTGGTGGGAGTGGGCCCCGCCCTGCAACCACTTCCGCATGCCCTATTGGGCGCACATGGGCGAGTTCCTGAGATGCGTGGAACGGTTGAGTTACGTGCTGAGCCAGGGACACCATCGCTGCGACGTGGCGGTGTTGTACCCGGTCGCGCCGGCGGAGGCCGGCATGGGCGGGCGCGAGGCGGTCGACGCGGCGTTTTCGGTTGGCCGGGAACTGTACACACGCGGCGTAGACTTCGACTTCATTGACTTTGAGTCGCTCGCCAGAGCCCACGTCAAGGATGGAAAGCTCCACGTCAGCGGCGAAGAATACCGGGTGCTCGTGTTGCCTGCGATGCGAGCGGTGCGATTCTCGACTATCCAGAAGGCGGCCGAGTTCTTGCGCGCCAACGGCATGGTGGCGGCAGTGCGGTCGCTGCCCGAGGCCAGCGACCGCATCGGCGCCGGCGACCCTGAGTTGAATGCGCGCGTGAGGGAGGTTTTCGGAACCACCGCGCAGGAAACGCCAGTGATCGGCATGACACGCGTCCGCAGGACCGATGGTGGCGGAACCGCACTGTTGGCCGCCGGGGCCGGTCCAATCATCGCGGAAATGGACCGGATCTTCCCCCGCGACTTCGCAATCGCCGGCGACAAGACGCCGAACATCATGCATCGACGAGTCGGTTCGCGTGATGTCTACTTCTTGTACGGAGCTCCCAAGGGAGCCAGGTGCGCTTTCCGCACCACCGGACACGTTGCGCTCTGGAACCCATGGAACGGATCCACACGCGACCTGCCCGTCGTCTCACAGAGTGATGGCATCACGACACTCCGTCTGCCACTTGGCGAAACCGAGCCACAGTTGATCGTGTTTTCTCCCGGCGTCGCAACGAATGAGAAACCAAACTCGACGACCCCGGCGCCGAGCGAGTTGTTGCTGGATGGCGACTGGGAATTCGAGCTTAAGCCCACGTTGGACAACCGTTTTGGAGACTACCACTGGCCTGCGTTCAACGGTTTCATCGCCGCCGAGGCACGGCGAGTACGCTACGCGGACGAAACCACCCCGAACCCCGGCTGGGAAAATCCCGACTTCGACGACAGCAAGTGGCCAGTGACCACATGCTCCTTCGGCCCGAAGTTCTGGAAACTCGGCCCGTTGCCGGACAACGTCGATCCCGCGGCCATCGAGGCGGAGCTGACGAAACTCGACCGTGTCGACCCTGCGATTCCCGTGCGGTTCGGCGGAATGGCTTTTTCCTGGAGGCCTTACAGCTTCTCCTGGCGATGGGGAATCGAGGGCGACCCGGGACATCAGGGATACCACGGGCTCAAGCAGGAGACGTCCAACGAATTCATCGGACTCGGCAGGTTGCAGCCGTCAGCCACAGGCACTTCCTATGTGAAGGAAGCCGAGGGCTCACGGTACTATTTGTTTACGTCAGTTCTGTCTCCAGACAACATGAACGCTCGAATTGCCCTGGGTGGAGGTCGCCCCGCGGGGCTATGGCTCAACCACGCAAGGCTCACGCGACCCTCCGAAGCACTGAGCCTTCGCGCTGGAGCCAACCCCCTGCTGGCAAGGTACGACATGCCCGTCCGAGCCTCCATCGTCGTGGGCAATGTGTCATTGGCCGGCGGCGACGGCGGCCAAGTCTTCTCAGCCGATGCAAAGTACATCTGGTATCCCGGAGACAAGGCGGCCGCCGACCGCTGTTTCCGCCGTTCGTTCAAACTCCGCGAGCAGCCGGCAAAGGCGTCACTGCGAATCACCTGCGACAACGCATACACGGTGTATGTCAATGGATCCGAA
>CAYSSA010000141.1:9119-13030 GCA_964433485.1 uncultured Tepidisphaeraceae bacterium
CGGTTGTGGCGACAGACGCCACCTGGCGCTGCGCGGACAAGGATTCGCCGAAATGGACGGAGGTTGCGTTTGACGACGGAAAATGGCCGGCCGTCGAGGTCATTGCAGGCTTCGAAGACAGCCTCTGGTTCAAGCATCAGAACGGTCCGCCACTGCTGGAAACGGCCGCTGTTGCCTCCGACGAATCGCGCATCGGATCGCTCGCAATGAGTTGGTACAACCACCCCGGCGTGCTGCCATTTGACACTCGCCCGGGCGAGGCCAGCCCGGCCGGATGGTACCGATTCACGGCCGCTCCCGGCGCGCGATGACCATTGTTGCTCGTGGCAAGGTTCGCGCCTGGGCAGACGGCGCTGAGTTGAAAGTCACGGCCTGTGTCCTGGACCCGGCTCGGCGGACCGACCTGAAAGCAGCGGCATATCGCGCCGAACTGCCGAAGATCTCCAGGGGATGCGCCAAGATTGTCCTGCGTATTGAACAGGACCGGGGCTGCTACGGAGGCGCGGCTCTATCGGAGCCAATTCTGCTGGATTGCGACAAGGGTTCGGCGAAGGTGGGTGACTGGTCACAGATCGATGGTCTGGCGTGCTACTCCGGCGGCGCCTGGTATCGAAAGACCGTCTCCCTGACTCCAGAACAGGCTTCCGGGAGCGCTGTCCTGGACTTGGGCAAGGTGGCAGGCAGTGTCGAAATACATATCAACGGGCAACCCGCCGGCGTTCGTTTTGCCCCGCCGTGGCGATTGGAACTTACCGGCCGATTGAAGGCCGGAGAAAATCATCTGGCCATCCTGGTTTACAATACTCTGGCTAATCATTACGCGACAATTCCCACACGTTATCGCGGCTCGCCAGCTTCAGGGCTTCTCGGACCAGTGAAGTTCGAGTTCGGCGGCATGACACGATAGTCCCCATGCTCGAAACAACAGCCCGTGCCGTCGCGTTTCGATGGATTCGCTTGTTCTCACAAGGTTTAGCGGGTAGATTCGTCAATATGGGAAGCTGAATGGAGCGTACGTGCGCCGTCTCCATAGCGGCTCGAGATGCATGAAACTTATTGTTACCATCCCTGCCCTTAATGAGGAAAAGACCATCGCCCAGGTTGTGCGCGGTGTTCCACGCGATGTCCCGGGGATCGCCGAAGTCGAGGTCATTGTCGTCAACGACGGCTCGACAGATGCCACGCCCGTTGTGGCCGCCCAGGCCGGAGCCACCGTCATCTCACTCCCTGGCGGCGGTGGACTTGGCATCGTCTTTCGTACGGGGTTTGAACACGCCATGCGTCGAGGGGCCGATATTATCGTCAATATTGACGGAGACGGTCAGTTCAACCCCGCCGACATCCGACAACTGATCCAGCCCATCCTCGACGACCGGGCCGATTTCGTCACCTGCACGCGATTTGGAGATCCGGCATTGCGCCCGGTCATGCCTCCGGTGAAGTATTACGGCAACATGATTGTGGCCCGAATCATCAACTGGATTTGCGGCGGCACCGAGTTTTCCGACGTCGCCTGCGGTTTCAGGGCATTCAACCGCGAAGCCGCGTATCGCCTGACGCTTTTCGGCAGGTTCACCTACACCCAGGAGACCTTTATCGACTTGTTCTCCAAGGGGTTGCGCATCATCGAGGTGCCGCTGAAGGTCCGTGGCGTCCGCGAACACGGACAAAGCCGAGTCGCCCGCTCGATTCTTAAGTACGGCAGCAGCGCGCTGCCCATCATTCTGCGGGCCATGCGCGACATTCAGCCACTCAAGTTCTTCGGGGGCATTGCGCTGTTTTTCGGCCTCATCGGCGTTCTTACCGGCGGCTTTGTTTCTGGATGGTACCTCTGGCACCGCCACACAACCCCATACCAGTCCCTCATTATCATCTCGGGCGTCTTTGTGATGCTCTCTTTCATTCTTGGAGTGCTGGCACTGCTGGCGGACATGATGGGCCGCCATCGACGAATCACAGAAGAACTGCTTTATCTCGCGCGCCGACGGGCCTATCACGCCCCACGCCTGCCGCGGCTGATGGTCAGCTTGCCCGAAGTCGAGGAGGCTGCGTCGGAACAACGATCAGGCCCTGTGCGCAAGACTATTTCCGTCTGATAACACGGCAACTTCAGTGCTGAGGCTTACGCGCCGATGACAAAACCGTCGACTGATTCGGTCGGCGGCACTATGGCTTCGCCCAAACAAGACCCTCTTGGCGTGGCGGTCGGCCAGCATCTGGCGGCCGTTATTTCGATCCCCTTGAGCGGCACCCTGCGCCATTTCAAGGTGCGCCTGGCATCGCTCGACGCTGAATCGCTCTGGCTGGATGCCAGCCCCGAGCAGGAGTTGCTCCTGAATCAGATCATCGACTGCAAAACCACCGTGGGCATGGCATTCCGCCTCGAACAGACCAAGTTCATCTTCGCCACCATAGCCACCGAGGTTCGGCATCCTGATACGCTCCGAACAGATGATATGCTGCGGGTGAGAGTGCAGCGCCCCACCTCGCTCAAGACCGTCCAGCGCCGTATCGGCTATCGCGTCAGCGTCACACCCGCCGCCGACTGCACAATTCAAGCCTGGCCCATCACCGAAGAGCAGCGGCTGGACAGGAAGATATCCTCTTCGCTGGCACTGCCCATGGAGATCCGTGACATCAGCGAGGGCGGCTTCGGCTTCTCGGTCAGCCCCGCAAACGGAAGGCCGTTTGAGATCAAGGTCAACCAGCGGCTGCGCGTGGCCGTGAAATTCGAATCTCAGGAAACCATCTTCGAAGGACGAGTCCGGCACTTCAAGACACTTCCGAATATGCAAGTGCATGTCGGTGTTCAATTTGTGCAGAACGCGGCGTCTCCCGCAACAAGGCAGAACATGGCATTCCTGTCGCGAGTGGTCACGCAGCTTGCTCGGCACGAGGCCCGCTGGAAGAAACTCGCCGGATGAGCTTGTCAAATCTGACTCTTGCCAGCCGATCCTCTTTCAATACAATCCCCCGTTCTCCGAGGCTCTCGGCAATTGAATCCGCCCCGGAACTGACAGTGGTTGCATCACTTGCGCGCTGACCGTGTGCCGAAGCACACTCTGCGGCCACCGATATTGAGCGAGGAAATCTCATCATGCCTGCCACCGGAAAGATCACCCAGGTCATTGGCTCTACATTCGACGCGGAGTTCCCGGAAGAAGCTCTCCCGGCGATCTACAATGCTGTCGAAGTCAAGTGGGAAGCTTATGGACAAAAGAGCCGACTCGTGGGCGAAATCCAGCAGCACCTTGGCGGCGGACGCGTTCGCGCCGTGGCCTTGGGTTCCACCGACGGTCTTTCGCGCGGGCTGGACGTAGTGGATACCGGGGCGGCCGTTTCCGTGCCGGTCGGCAAGGAGACTCTCGGCCGCGTGTTCAATCTCCTGGGCGACCCGGTGGACAACGGCGGGCCCGTTAAGTGCGAGCAGCGGCGGCCCATTCACCGTGAACCCCCGAAGTTCGTGGACCTCACGCCCAAGGCAGAGGTTTTCGAGACGGGCATCAAGGTTATCGACCTGCTGACGCCCTTCCTCCGCGGTGGCAAGGCCGGCCTGTTCGGCGGCGCCGGCCTCGGCAAGACCGTCGTCATCCAGGAACTCATCGCCCGCATCGCCCAGCAGCACGGCGGCTACTCCGTCTTCGCCGGCGTCGGAGAACGCACCCGCGAAGGCACCGACCTCTGGCTGGAAATGCAGGAAGCCAAGATCGGCAACACCGGCAAGCGCGTCATCGACCAGACGGTCATGGTGTTCGGGCAGATGAACGAACCGCCGGGCGCACGTCTGCGCGTCGCTCTTAGCGCCCTGACCATGGCGGAGTACTTCCGCGATGAGACCGGCGCCGACACGCTGCTGTTCATTGACAACATCTTCCGCTTCACGCAGGCGGGCTCGGAAGTGTCGGCGCTAC
>CAYSSA010000142.1:0-3915 GCA_964433485.1 uncultured Tepidisphaeraceae bacterium
AAGTACGAAGCCATTTCCCGCGATGAGCTCGAGCAGTTGCAGATCGAACGCCTTCAGAGCACGCTGAACCGCGCCTATCGCAACGTGGCGTTCTATCGCGCGGCCTTCGACCAGCACCACGTCAATCTCGAGCGGCTGGGCGAGCTTCGAGCGATGCGCGACCTGCCCCTGACCACCAAGGAAGACCTTCAGCGGAGTTATCCCTACGACATGTTCGCCGTGCCGCTGAAGGACATTGTCCGCATACACTCCACTTCCGGCACGACGGGCAAGCCAACCGTGGTAGGCTACACGCGAAACGACCTGCGTAACTGGACTGAATGCACCGCCCGCGTGCTGGCGGCCGTCGGCGTGAGTGACCACGACGTCGTCCAGATTGCGCTGGACTACAACATCGTCGCCGGCGGCTTCGGTTTCCACCAGGGCGCCGAACAGATTGGCGCCACCGTCGTCCCCACCTCCTCGAGCCTGGCGATCGAGAAACAGGTGGCCATCATCCGCGACTTCAAGACCACGGTGCTGATCACCACGCCCGGCTACGCCGGGAGCATCGCCTCGGGAATCGAGGAGATGCAGATTCATCCCGAACGGCTGCACCTGCGGTTGGGGCTCTTCGGCGGCGAGCGCTGGGGCGAGAAGCTTCGCCGACAACTGGAGCAGCGTTTGCGTGTTACGTCGGCCGACATCTACGGCCTGACCGAGATCATGGGCCCGGGCGTGGCCGGAGAATGTCACATTCACGCCGGGCTGCACATCAACGAGGACCATTTCATAGCCGAGATCATCGACCCCAAGACGCTCCAGCCGGTTCCCGTGGGGCAGGAGGGCGAACTGGTTCTGACGACAATCACCAAGGAGGGCTTTCCGCTGATTCGCTACCGCACCGGCGACATCACTTCGCTCGAACAGACTCCGTGCAGTTGCGGGCGGACGTTCGCGCGCATGAGCCGCGTCACCGGCCGAACCGACGACCTGATTCTTTTCGGCGAACGGAGCTTCTTTCCTGCGCAGATCGAAGCACTGCTGGACATCGAGGGCACCAGCCCGCACTACCAGATCATCCTGCGTCGCGAGGCAGGCGCCGACACACTGGAGATTAAGGTCGAAATTTCCGAAAGCATTCCCTCCCTCGACGAGGTCAAGACCCTGGAGAACCTGCGCAACCAGTTGTCCAGACGCATCAAGGCGACACTCGATCTTGACGCCAAGGTCAGCTTCGCCGAACCGCGGTCGCTGGCTATGCTGGGCAGCGCGAAAGGCCGCGTCGTGGACAACCGGCCCGATTGAGCTTCAGTTGCATGAGCAAACACGGGGTCCATGGCGATCATCGAATCGCATGAGCCATTGTGCAGATGGATGTGAAGTGTCCAATTCCCGGACGACGCCGGAAAAAAGAGAACCGCGGGCTCCGAGATCAGCCCGCGGTTCTCTGTTGTGATGCTCGCGATCAGGCCTTCGCAAAAGCCGGACTGCCTGTTCCGGACGTCTCGATCACGCTGGTCTCGGCGGGACCGACATTCTCGCCGGCGAAGCCGGGGTAGGCCTCCATGCCGTGTTCGCCGATGTCCAGGCCTTCGAGTTCTTCGCTGGCCTTGACGCGGATGCCGACCGTGTACTTCAGCGCCGCCCAGCCAATCAGGCTTGTCACCAGCACATAGCCCGCGATGGCGACGATGCCCAGGAGCTGCGTGCCGAGCTGTCCGAAGCCGCCGCCGTAAAACAATCCCGCGTTGCAGTAGGCGCCCATGGCGTACTTTTCGATCACCGCCGGGCTTGCGAACAGGCCGACTGCGATCAGGCCCCAGGTGCCGTTGACCAGGTGAACCGACAGGGCGCCGACCGGATCGTCAATATTGATCTTGTCCCAGAAGAGGACCGACAGCACCACCAGGACGCCGGCGACCAGTCCGATCACCGCAGAGGCCGGCACCGACACCACAGCACACGGAGCGGTCACCGCGACCAGACCCGCCAGACAGCCGTTGAGAATCATCGACAGGTCGGGCTTGCCCAGCATCCACCACGCGGTGATCGTCGCGGCGACAGCGCCGAAGGCGGCCGCCGTGTTCGTCGTCACCGCGATGTGGCCGATCTGCGTCGAGGCGGTCATCGTGGAACCGGGATTGAAGCCGAACCATCCGAGCCAGAGGATCAGGCAGCCGATCGAGGCCAGGGCCATGGAGTGGCCGGGGATGGGGTTCGCCGAGCCGTCGGCGTTGTACTTGCCCAGGCGCGGACCCAGCAGCAGCACACCCACCAGTGCCGCCCAGCCGCCGACCGAGTGAACCACGCCCGAGCCGGCGAAGTCGTGGAACAGCTTCTGGCTGAGCCAGCCGCCGCCCCATACCCAGTGGCCCGTCACCGGATAGATCACGGCGACAATGATGAAGCTGAACACCATGAACGAGCCGAACTTGATACGCTCGGCCACGGCCCCGGACACGATCGTGGCGGCCGTTCCGGCAAACACCAGCTGGAAGAAGAACTTGATCGAAATCGG
This sequence comes from uncultured Tepidisphaeraceae bacterium, assembly GCA_964433485.1. GTDB lineage: Bacteria > Planctomycetota > Phycisphaerae > Tepidisphaerales > Tepidisphaeraceae > JANYKD01. The sequence continues at coordinate 2,501 of CAYSSA010000142.1, forward strand.
CACCGCGGCCCAGTTCAGGCTCGAGAACGTGAATTCGCCCTGCTTGTCAATCTGCGCCTGCACGGCGGCCTTCTCGACATCCGTTGCTTTCTCCGGCACGGTGGGCGGAGGGGCGGCTGTGACCATGAGGTCCGGCGCGAAGCCGCTCGTGCCGACGAAGTTGTTGCCGTTGCCGAACATCAGGCCAAAGCCCAGCACCCAGAACGCAATCGAGCTGATGGCGAACACGACGAAGTTTTTCGCCAGGATGTTCACCGCGTTCTTGCGCCGGCAGAGGCCGGCCTCGAGCGTGGCAAAGCCGGCGTTCATGAAGAACACCAGCATGCCGCCGATCAGGGTCCAGACGGAGTTGGCGATCACCGCCGTATCCGATTCATTCAACAGGGCCATTTCAACCGGCTTGGGGGCGTCGGCCGCCATCACCATCGGCGCGGCCACCATGACCCCAAGCGCCATTCCAAGACACCATCTGGCTTTGCGTGACATGACAATACTCATAATCGTAATCCCGGTACGAGTTCCTCTTGTTCCGCCCAACAGGACGATTCTGTTGAGTCGGTATGGAGTGCCGAAAGCGAAATATGTGCCAGACTCCAAGTGGCGTTTTTTCGGGGCAACGGGTTGGTTCGATGTCGGATGATTGCCTAGTTCCTAGGCGAGGAATACGGTTCCCATTGAACGTGCGGAGAGAGTAGGCAGTGGCCCTCACAGATTTCCTGCCGCGGCCCGACCGCCAAGAATAGAGGCCATCCATATCGTCAGAAAGGCCCGCGGAACGGACAGGACTCGGTTCATTATGGGTCTCCGTGCCTGTTTGGTCGGTATTTTCCGCGAGTTGCGAGGATTCTGATGGACTTCGGCTCGGCGGGAATCGCCAGGAATCGTCCCGGCGACACATGGCATTGGGTTTGCTTGTTTGCGCGGCACGCAGGCATCGTGCCTGCCTCTTGTCGATAAATTGAAGGAGTCTTCCATGGAGATGATCGAAGCTGTTGTGAAGCCGAGCCGACTGGACGCCATCAAGACCGCGCTGGCCAAAGTCGGGATTGTTGGCGTGACCGCCATCGAATGCAAAGGCTTTGGCCGTCAGCTCGGGCACACGGAGCGATATCGCGGCGCCAAGATGGACGTGGGGTTTGTTCCCAAAGTGCTGCTGAAGATCTGCGTCAAGTCCGCGGATCTCCAGAAGGCTCTGGCTACTATTGTCGAGGCGGCCAAGACCGGCGAAGTTGGCGACGGGAAGATCTTCGTCTACCCGGTGTCGAAAATCATTCGCATTCGCACAGGTGAAACAGACGAGTCGGCGCTGTAAGATGATGCCGCAGTGAGACCCTTGTCTTCATTGTGCGCGACATGCAGATGAGAGCCACTGCCAGACGGGTGACCATCGGAAGCGGCCTCTGCCAACGCTGGAG
>CAYSSA010000142.1:3942-4181 GCA_964433485.1 uncultured Tepidisphaeraceae bacterium
CGATTACCTTAGTGTTCTGTCTGTTGTTGGGCGGATTGTCCTGCTTTTGGCCGCAAGCCGACGCCAATCCATTTGACGGCATCGGGGCGGGCGTGTGCCAGGTGCTGGGCAGCGGCGCGGCGACGCATGGCGAAGCAGCCGGCAATTCGATCTCGGCGCTTTGGTCCATCCCTTTTGTCGCGATGCTTGCCTGTATCGCGGTCATGCCGTTCATCAACCTGCACTGGTGGGAGAGAAAT
>CAYSSA010000142.1:4201-9928 GCA_964433485.1 uncultured Tepidisphaeraceae bacterium
AGTTGCCGGTGGCGCTTGCCATCGGCGCGCTGCCGGTGGGGTATTATCTGCTGTTTCGTCACGAGTACGCGCCCATCCTCCACTCGGGTCAGGAATATATCAGTTTCATCGTTCTGCTGGGCTCGCTTTTCGTCGTGTCCGGCGGCATCGTGATCGAGTTCGGCCGCCGGGCTTCCGTCAGGGGCAACCTCCTGATTCTCGCTTTCGGGGCCGTGCTGGCCAACATTATCGGCACCACCGGCGCCTCGATGCTCCTGATCCGACCCTTCCTTCGAGCCAACCGGCACCGGCTCAGGCCCTACCACATCATCTTCTTCATATTCATCATCGCCAACACCGGGGGATGCCTCACGCCGATCGGCGACCCGCCCCTGTTTCTTGGTTATCTTCGTGGCGTTCCCTTCTGGTGGGTGGCCGAGTACCTCTGGCCCATCTGGGCAACGACCATTGCTCTGTTGCTGGTCATCTTCGCCTTTTTCGATTCGCGCAACCGGGTTGCATCGGAACAACCGGCTTCCGCGCCGGCGGTCAATGAAAGCAACGGCTTCGAGTTGGCCGGTCTGCACAATGTTCTGTTCATCGGTGTAATTCTCGCCGCGGTGTTCCGGCCGAGCGTGTTTGAGACCATCAACGAACTGCTCCGCAACGGCTTCACATTTCGTCGCTTCGGCGCTTTCTTGTGCAGCCGCGAACTGCTGATGATCGCCGCGACGGTGGCATCGAGATGCATCACCAGCCCGGCCACGAGCGGCACGCATTCACCTATGCGCCTATTCGCGAGGTGGCCGTGTTGTTCATTGGCATTTTCGCCACGATGGTTCCCGCGTTGCAGTGGCTCAACCAGCATGCCCGCAGTCTGCCGCTAAAGACTCCGGGACAGTACTATTTCACCACCGGAGCCCTCTCATCAGTGCTCGACAACGCTCCGACCTACCTCACCTTCCTTGAGACGACGCTGGGAACGCTCGATCCCGACCGCGTCGATGCCGCCTGGGCCGAATTACGGCGAATGCAGGCGGGCAAGACAGACCAGACCAATTCGGAGATCACGGATCCATCGGTTCGATCGGCGGTTTCCACGATGCTGAAATATCACGGTCGGGAGGTCTTGCACGATCGTATTGACCGTGAGCATGTGGCGGTGGCTTTGCTGTTGGGAGACAGCCGGCTGAGGTTGGCCGTTATTGCCATCTCTGCCGGCGCGGTGCTGTTCGGCGCCTGCACCTACATCGGCAACGGTCCGAACTTCATGGTCAAATCGATTGCGGAATCCAGCGGACTGAAGATGCCCGGCTTTTTCGGATATATCCTCTGTTACACGCTGCCGGTGCTGCTGCCGGTTTATGGGGTGGTGTGGCTGCTGTTCCTGCGGTCGCGATGAGTTCCGGTCCGGGCCAACGGCCAATTGCATCAAGCCATGATCCCAACCTGTCGATAGCCACGGTAGGTGTTTGGTCTATTCTGACGCGGTCTACTTGGCTTCGATGTTGTTTGTCCATGTCCACACCTGGTCTTATTCAGATGGCCCTGAGGCATTGGCGACGTTGGCTGTTGGCCGCGGCGTCCATGGGATTGTGTCCACTGGCGCCCGCGGTGGCCGCGGACATGCCGGATGATCTCAGCAAATTGAGCATCGAGGAGCTGATGTCCGTGCCCCTGGTGCAGGCCGCCGGCAGGCGAGAACAGACACAGCGGCAGGCGGCGGCTTCGGTGAGCGTCGTGACGGAAGAAGAAATCAGCCTCTTTGGTTATAGGAACATCGCCGAAGTCCTGCGGTCACAGCGTAGTTTCTATCTGTACACCGACGGATTGAACTGGATGGCCGGAGTACGCGGCTTTCTGCGTCCGGGCGAATGGAATGCCCGAATGCTGGTGCTGGTAGATGGCCGGCCAACACGGGAGAACGTTTACAACCAGACGCATCTGGACCAGGACTTCGTCGTGCCGATGGAACTGGTCAGGGGCGTCGAGATCATCCGCGGTCCCGGGTCGTCGCTTTATGGAGGCAACGCGGTATTCGGGGTGGTCAACGTGGTCACCAAAGACGGCGCGGATCTTCGCGGCGGCCAAGTCACGGTGCAGGGAGGCACCAGCGGCAGCGCCCGAACCTCGCTGATGTACGGTACCCGGACCGCCGACGGCTGGGATTTCATTGGCGCGGTTTCGGCATACTCAAGTCACGGCGACGGCGACATCAGCTATGACGGCGTTCACGGCGCCTCGCTGAATCATGGCCACATTCGCGATTCGGATGACGAGAGCGCTTTGGCCGGTTTCCTCAAGGTCCGCAAAGGTGATTTCACGGCTGCGTTCGACCTGGAAAACCGCTATCGGGACGATCGCTCGGCAACCTATCTGGCATCCTTTTTTGATCCGGGCAGCATGCACGAGGACCGGAACAATATCACGCTGAGCTATGATCGCGAGATCACCAAAGGGCAGAAGCTTCACGCCAAACTGTGGTACGGGCACTACTCGTATCGACAGGATATCAACTACGCCGCGGACCCGGCCTCGGGCACGCCGGCGTATGGATACGAGACCCTGGGAGGCGACGACTGGCTCGGACAGGAAATCCATTATGACTGGCAGATGAACGACCGGTTCCACGTGCTGGTGGGCGCGGATGCGACGCAGGCTCTGTATACCATACAGCGTGACCGCGACGACCTCTCCGGGGAGTTTCTCAATGAGGCCAAGTCCTTCAACACCTGGGGACTCTTCGCCGAAGGCGAGTGGAAGGTTGCCAAATGGCTGACACTCATTGCCGGCGTACGTTTGGACAAGGTGCAGCGTATTGATCCACAGGTATGCCCGCGGCTGGCCGCCGTTATCGCGCCCACCGAAGAGGACACGTTCAAGCTGCTCTATGGCCGGGCGTTTCGCCCGCCAAACCTTTACGAGATGTTCTATGGCGCGCCGGGTTTCAATGCCCCCAATCCGGACCTGGACCCGGAGATCATCGACACGTTCGAGCTGATCTGGGAGAGACAGTTCAAGAACGGCTGGCGCACCTCGCTGGGCGGGTTCTACTGGATCATGGATGATCCGATGAGCGATGTGTCCATAGGCAAGGGCGCGTCCCAGGTGCAAAACGGCGAACCCCTGCGGGCCTACGGCGCCGAAGCTGAGGCGCAGCGGCACTGGTCGAGCGGCGCAGTCGCCCGAGTGCATGCGGCATTGACAAGGGCGGAGAACGACGACGGCGAGCGGCTCACGCACTCGCCGGAGTGGATCATCGGCGCGTCGCTGGCAATACCCGTGTTCAACAGCAAGACGTTCCTGGCCATCGAGCCGCAGTTCGTCGGGCCGATGAAGTCCGACCTGGGCGAGTCGACCGATGCGACATTCATCACCAACATCGTCCTGACCTCGCGCGACTTCGCACGCGTCAAGGGGCTGGAGGTGCAACTCGGGCTCTACAATCTGTTCGCCGACGAGGCCCGCTGGCCGAGAAACAGCGACAACATCCACCTCCAACCCACGCTGAACCACCCGGAAACCGAGTTGATGTTGAGCATCACCTATCGTTTCTGATCCGAGTCCGCAACGACCGGCGGCCGTTACCGTCCGCGCACAGGTGTTCCCACGCAGTCGGCACAACCCAGCCCAGCGCGCGGTTCGAAGCGAAACGAGAAACCCGGACGCCGGCATCGTGGACAAGCGACCGCCTCCATCGCATCCGTCAGCGGATCCCAGACAACCTCGATCGGCGCGGCCTGTTGCCGCTCGGCCAACATGGCCCGCAACAGCAACTTCGGCTGCTGGATCAGCAGCAGGTTGGACAGCTCCAGCCGCACGCGCAACTCGCCCTTCTGGCGCACCTCGGCGATACGCATCTGCCGCTCGCGCTCAACCGCATCCTTTCGGGACTCCAGCCGCGACAACACATCGAGGGTTTGCTCCTGGCGCGACTCGCGTCGGGCCCGCTCGTCGAGTTCGGTGAGCAACTGGTCGTAGTATCGTTGCATACGTCCGACCTGCCGGTCGACCCGCGCGGAAATCTCGCGGACGCGGGCGTTGGCCAGCGTGGCCAGAGTCCGCACCGCGCTGTCCCTCGCCAGCCGATGCCCGGCCGAAACGCTTGCGCGGTGAGCGTCGGCATGTAGTTCCGCAGGCAAATCCGACAACTGGTTCAGATCGAGCAGCCGGTCGAGGTGCCGAACCTCGCGCAGATGGTGCAGATCAATGCCGACGCACAACACCTCCTGCTCGCGCTGATCGCTGATGAATTCGGCCGTGAACCAGTACACCGCCTGCGTGAAATTCATCGGACGGACTCGTTCCAGGTGCAGTGTCTGCTTTTCGGCCAGAACGATCGCCCGCCGCAATCGCGACTCCAGATTGTGCGGGTGCAGGTTCAGCCCCAGACGGTGCAGACGCGCGAAACTCCAGCGCTGCCGTGCGTCGGCCAGCAGACGATCGACCAGCGGCGAGCCGGCGCTTGCCAGTTGCGCCGTGGCGTGCTCGGCCAGCGCTTCCGGGTCAAAAGTGACCCTCAAGACCTCCTCCTCCATGAGCACATCATAAACCTGCGGCTCGATCTCATCCCATGCACCCTGGCGCAGATCGGTATAATCGCGCAAGAATCGTTCCAGCGGCGGCAGTTCGGTCAGTTGCGTTAGAAAACGGCTCATAGGCGCCTTCAACCTTCCGGAGTAAAACGATCGCCGAAGAGTTTTTCATCCTGCATTTTCTGGCGGAAGTACGCCAGCTTGGCGGCCAGCAGACGGTTGCCAAGCAGTTCCATGCGCGCGGCGAACTCATCGGTGTTGGCCGACTCGGCCCAGAGATCGGCCACCACATCCTCAAATTCGCGGTCTTCCTCGAGATTGCCCAGGATCATGTCCACCTCGCCGATGACCAGCTCGAACATGTTGAGCTTGGCCTCGAGCAGATGCAGCACGGCCGCCTCGATGGTGCCGGAGGCGGCGAGGTTGAAGACTTCGACATCGTGCTTCTGCCCGATGCGGCTCAGGCGGCCAATCCGCTGCTCGATCTTCATCGGGTTCCAAGGCAGGTCGAAATTGCACAAGCCGTGGGCAAATTGCAGGTTTCGCCCCTCGCTGCCCGATTCCGTCGCCAACAACACGCGGGCCGACTCGCGGAACTGCTCGATGGACGCCTCCTTCTCCAGCCGCGACAGCCCGCCGTGAAATACGGCTGTCTCGATCCCCGCCTCGCGCAGTTGCCGAGTCAACATGTCCTGCGTCGCCCGGAACTGCGTGAACACCACCATCTTGTCCGGAAAATCCGCCAGCAGCCGCAGCAGCCGACCGGTCTTGGCGGACTCCTGCTGGGCAACGGCCGCGCGATGCAATTCGCTCAGTCGCTCTCGCAGTTGCCTGGGCGTTTCGGGCTTGGCCAGTAGATTGCCCAGCATCGCCGCAGCCGCACTGCTGGAACTTCCCAGCGCCATCTGAAGCGTGATCAGCGCCATCCGCGACAGGTCGTGTTTCGCGCCGTCCTGACGCAGGCCGTCGCGAATGAACCGGGCGGCCGAGTCGTACAACTCGCGCTCCCCGGCCGACAGCGGCACCGCCAGCGTGCGGGCGTGGCGGCTGGTGAACTGAAGACCCACCGTGCTGCGCCGATTGCGCACCATCACCTCGGCCAGCAGGTTGTGCAGCTCATCGACATTTCTCGGAGTCAGTTTGTCAACGCGGTCCACGAATCGCTTCTGAAAGTCCCGTTGCGTACTGAGCAGACCGGGATCGAGCAGCGTCA
>CAYSSA010000142.1:9944-12357 GCA_964433485.1 uncultured Tepidisphaeraceae bacterium
CAGGTTGAACAGTTCCTCGAGATTGTTCTGCACCGGCGTGGCCGTCAGCAACAGGATGAACTGCTTGCGCAACTCGCTGGCAAACTTCCACAGTTGCGTGGTGCGGTTGCGAAGGTGATGCGCCTCATCAATCACCACGACATCCCACTTCCGAGACAGGATGGCCGAACGGTGCGGGTCGCGCTTGGCGGTGTGGATCGAGGCGATGACGCGGTTGTGGTCGGCCCAGCCGGTCTTCCCGAAGGCCGGGTCGTCATGGCTGACGAGATCGACGCCGAATTTGCGGCGCATCTCACCCTGCCACTGGGTGATGAGCGACGGCGGCGTGAGCACCAGTATCGACCTCGCCAATCCGCGCATGAGCAGTTCGGAGACGATGATCCCGGCCTCCACGGTCTTGCCCAGGCCCACCTCGTCACACAACATCGCCCGACCGCGCATGCGGCGCAGGGCCGTGATGGATGCCCGCACCTGGTGATCGAGAATCTCCATGTCGCGCAGCGTCGGCAGGCAGATGAGCTTGTCAAAGCCGCCGTGCGTCGCCAGGCGGGCCGCTCGCAGGCCAAGCTCAAACTCATGCGCCGACGCCCCCGCTTGGCCACCCGCCCAAAGCCGACCATCCGACTGCGCCAACTCAAGTCCCCAACCAACAGCCGAGGTTTCCGGCAAGGTCCCGTGCCGTGCCCGCTCCAGGATCAACCGAAACCTTCGCGGTGCCTGCATCTCCAGCCAGGCCGCTTCGATCGTCGGTCCTCCCGACAAACCAGGCCACACAACGATCAGGTCGCCGTCCCTTCGCTGGATTTCCAGGGTCCGGCCGTTGTCCGCTTCAAGAGAATGAATCTCGTCCAGGAACTCGCGCCATTCCGGAAACGGGGTCAGTCTCAGGCAATCTCCCGGTCCGGCAACAGGCGCGCACTCGATGCGGTCGCCCGGTTCGAGCGACGGACCAGCAGCGACATGAGCTTCGGTGGGGACTGCCGACATCCCTGCACGGTTGGTCAAGACTCCATTCATATCGGTGATTATAACGGGCCGAGCGCCCGGCTGAAAAAACCGGACGCAGTTCCCACATCCGGGAATGCGCGCTGGCGAGGTATGAATGACGGAAGCGGCCGGCGGGGCGATCTGAATCAGCGTTTTCCGGCCATGCTGTCGCGGAGTTTCTGGAGGGCTTCGTGTTCGATCTGTCGGACCCGCTCGCGAGTGAGGCCGATGCGGGCGCCTGCTTGAGGGTCATGGGATTCTCGCCGTCGAGGCCGTAGCGCATCCGAAGGATCATCGCCTCGCGTTCGTCGATGGAAGCCAGAAGGTCCATGAGGTGACGAATGTCGTCATCCCAGATGACCGCCTCGGCCGGTGTCGGATTGGCTCGATCGGCAACCATATCGCTGAGCGACAGTTCTCCATCGGCCGAGCCGGATTGTGTCGGCGTGTTGACGGCGCGAATGGCCTTGCGAATGATGCGCAGCTTCTTGGGAGAAAGCTGCATCTGATGGGCCAGTTCATCCGTGTTGGGCAGGCGTCCGAGGTCGTCCTCGAGTTGTCGCATGGCCTGCTTCATCTTCGACATCATCTCGACCATGTAGGCCGGGATGTGGATCGGCTGAGCGGCGTTGATAAGCGCTCGCTTGATTGCCTGCTTGATCCACCAGGACGCATAGGTGGAGAAGCGGGAGCCGTTCTCGGGGTCAAAGCCCTCAACGGCCTTGAGCAACCCGATGTTTCCTTCCTCGATGAGGTCCGGCAGTGAAAGCCCACGATTGACATAGTGCTTGGCCAAGTTGACAACCAGGCGCAAATTACAGCGCACCATGGTTTCGCGGGCGCGCATGTCATTATGCTTGATGATCCGGCGCGCCAGAGCCTTTTCCTCGTCGGCCGAGAGCAGAGGGTTCTCGTTTATCTGTTTCAGATAAAGCTGGAGGCCTGATTGGACAGCGGCACTTGGCATTTCTCTAATCCCGTCCGGCGGCGCGTCGGGCCGCAAGCATGGCTTGGGCCCAAAGGCGTCGTTGCCCTCACAGAACAGTTGACTCGGTTCTAAAGCGTCAGCCACGACCGCGCAAAACCTCGAATCGAGGCGAGCCGACCGCCATCGTCGGCCAGAAGTGCTATCGGATTGAAACAGGCGTCACTTTCGAACAACAAAAACGTGTAACACACCCGGTCCCGTACAGCCGGCCCTCCGAGCGTGATGGACACCAGTTTGAGCACACTCGCGAGGAATTTCAAGTGGGAAATCCGATAATGTTGCGAAACTCTGGCTCAGATTCGCCTCAGAAGTCCGTTTATGACGGTTTTGACGCCGCCAGGCACGCCCGGCCTGGCCTGTTTTACCGATCTTCTCATGCTCCAAATAAGAAGAATCGGGGTCGTCCGTAGTGACGACCCCGATTCTATGTCCATTACC
>CAYSSA010000142.1:12380-12846 GCA_964433485.1 uncultured Tepidisphaeraceae bacterium
CATTACCAGTAGAGTTTCGCCTGCCCTGAAAAGGTCAGTCCAGGATTCATCGCCCCAAGCGGAGGTCGCCGAGTCCAGTGGTGGACTCGCCGCCTTCGAGGCCGCCGCGCAGGCCCTTGATCTTGGCACGCTCGGAGCGTTCGACCTCGCGCTTCTCCTCTTCCTGTGCCCACAAGGCCCGCTTGAGGGACAGGCCGATCTTCCGTTCGTCGGAATCGACCCGCAGGATCTTGACGTCCACTTCCTGACCGATCTTGAGCACTTCTTCCGGCTTCTCCACCTTCTGGTCGGAGATTTCGGAGATATGCAACAGACCTTCCAGACCCGGTTCCAGTTCCACGAAGACGCCGAAATTGGCGATCTTGGTGACGTGGCCCTTGACGACCATGCCCGGGCGATAGTTGGCCGGGATGACCGTCTGCCAGGGGTCTTCCTGCATCTGCTTGAGGCCCAAGGCGATCCGCTG
>CAYSSA010000143.1:0-7907 GCA_964433485.1 uncultured Tepidisphaeraceae bacterium
GGTCAACACCCGGCATTCTCCAGCGATACGCACCCGGTTCGTGGCCGTCCGCTTCGGCAATGTGCTCGGTTCATCCGGGTCTGTGGTGCCGATCTTTCAGAAACAGATCGCGGCCGGCGGGCCGGTGACGGTGACTCATCCGGAGATGAAGCGGTTCTTCATGACCATTCCCGAGGCGGCCCAGCTTGTGATGCAGGCGGCCGCGATCGCCAAAGGCGGCGAGATCTTCGTACTGGACATGGGACAGCCCGTGCGGATTCTGGATCTGGCCAGGGAGATGATTCATCGCAACGGATTGCGTGAGGATGAGGACATTCAGATCGTGTTTACGGGGATGCGGCCTGGGGAAAAACTGTACGAGGAATTGGCCAACGACACCGATCGCACAGCGCCTACGAGCCACGAGAAGATCAGGGTGTGGGAGTTGCCGGCCGCCTCGGCTGAGCAGGCGCACGAGATGATCCGCGAGCTGTCGGCCGTAACCGACGCATCCGGGGATGAGGTGCGGCTGGCGCTGAAGCGGTTTGTGCCCGAATACCAGTCGCCCGCGCTGCCGGTGGCCCCGATGCGGGTCGTGCGCGAGTCCGCGGCCGCATAAGCGTCGCCGATTGCACCATAATCAGGTCTACCCATTCCGCTGCCAGAGCACGCACAGCACCGTGACGTCATCCTGCTGAGGGCAGGTTCCGCGGAATCGCACGCCCGCCTGCGTGGCCAGGTCGACGACTGCCTGCGCGGATGCAATCTCAGTCCCAGCCAGCATCTGCTCGATCGGCTCGATCCCCAGAAAGCCACCATCAGGCGAACGACTCTCGGTAATGCCATCGGTGACGGCCAGCAGCGCTGTCCCGGGTGTCATCTGAACCACATCGCTTACAGAAGCAGTCTCCGTGATGCCAAGCACCGTGTTCTGCGCATCGCCGATGGTTACTACGCCCGTCTTCGGAACGATCAGCAGCGGCGGAACGTGGCCGGCGTTGACGTACTCGAGCACGCCTTTGGCCGAATCAAAGAACCCCAGGAACATCGTCACGAACATCCCATCGGGCAAATGCTGAACAAGATGCCGATTCACCTGGTCGATCGTCTGCGATGGACTTGGACAAAACAGCGTGGCCGTGCGGAGGGCGGCATGGAGATTGGACATCACCATCGCCGCCGGCAGCCCTTTGCCCGAGACATCGCCCACGGCAAAAGCCAGCCGCCCGTCGGGCAGCAGCCAAAGGTCGCAATAGTCGCCGCCAACCCAGAGTGCGGGGTTGTAGTAAAACGCCACATCCACGGCCGGCAGGTTGGGAATCTCCGTGGGCGTGAGTTTGTCCTGTATCCGCCGGGCCATCGACAGTTGCTCGTCCAGCACCCGCCGCTGCGACTTGGCCTCAATCAGAAACAGGTACTTGCGGATGATGCGCATCTGAAGGACGACGGCCTGGATCAGCTCGAAGTAGCTCGCGTCGGCCCGGGGCAATGGTACGTCGAGATAGAGCGCATCAACGCCGGTCCCGGCCTCGCCCAGAGCCGCACAAAGCACCGCTCGGGGATTGCAGGCATCGGTAATGGTCAGCGTCAACTGTGCATCGTCCGTCGAGACGCTCTTGGCCATCACCAGATCGGCCGATCCCCGCACCGCATCGAGCACGCGCCGCGAAAGGCAGAGGTTTCCCGCGTCAGCCGACGACGCCGATTCCGGTCCAACGCCGATGCGGCGGGCGAGAATCTGCCAACTCGCGGATGGCGCCGCGGCGTCCGACGGCAAACGCACCACCAGCGCCGCCATGTCCGGGCTGTCGGCCAGGCAGCGGCAGACCTCGGGATACAGTTCGGTCGGGCTGGTCAGTGACTCCAGTCGCGAGGTGATGCGGCGCAGTTCCTTCAGGCGGCTGTCCGGAAGCGCCTGTTTCTGTCCCGATGCGGAGTGGACCAACTGCATGTCGCTGTCGGATTCGATGAACCGGGTGGCCGAATCCGACAGCGTTGGATCCGGATCGATGCTCTGCTCCACCGCCTGCCGGAGCACGAGGGTGAATGGCCCCATGACCATCTGCTCGCCCGGCATCAGCGCGTGCGCGCGAATGCGCCGCCCGCCCACCAGCACGCCGTGGCTGCTGCCAAGGTCCTCGACGATCCACCGCCCGAACGGATCCTGGAAGATGCGGGCGTGCTGCCGCGAGACGCGCGAGCTATCCAGCACCACGCTGCACGCGGAACTGCGGCCAATGAGGATGCCGCCTGGATCCACCGCGTATTCAGCGGTCTGATCCCTGCGTGTGACAACGAGTGTGGTTTCCGGCATATCAACACCCGCTTCGGCAATCATTGCCAGATAAGGGGACATATTTATGGAGCATCCAGGACGACACGAAAGCCGAAGAAATCATATCGGCTGCGCGGCTCGAACCTGTTGCGAAGCGCCACGCGGCAAAGCGACGTGTGGGCGAAGGACCCGCCGCGCAACACGCGAAAGCGGCCCGTGATCGATCCCGTCGGGTCCGTGGCCGCGCCATCGTCGTAGGCCCCATAGCGATCCTGGCACCACTGCCAGGCGTTGCCCGTCATGTCATGCAGCCCGAACGCATTGGCCTTGAAACTCCCCACGGGCGAGGTGAACACAAAGCCGTCATCCCAGTTGAAGGACGTCCCGTCGGCGTTGGGAAGCTGCTTCCTGAAGCTCTGGTCCGTGCAGTTCGCCCAGCCCTTGCCATCATCAGGGTTATCGCCCCACAGATACGCCGTCGTCGTACCCGCCCGGCATGCGTACTCCCACTGCGCCTCCGTCGGCAGCGCCACTGCCTTGCCGCTCTTCTTCGACAGCCAGTCACAAAACGCCCTGGCATCGTTCCAACTCACCTGCACCACCGGATGATCGCCCTTCTGTTCGAAACTCGGCGATCGCCACGACACGCCGGCCGTGTCGCTGAATCTGAACTTGCCGTCCTTGATCTCAAACCCGGTCGACCGCCCTTCCTGTTCCGCGTCAGTCTTGTAGCCGCTCTCCATCACAAACGCCGCGAACTGATCCACCGTCACATGCGTCACACCCATATAAAACGGCTTGCTGATCGTCACCTCGTGCCGGGCTTCGTCATCCCCACGCCCTTGCTCCGTCTCGGGGCTGCCCATCCAGAACTTCCCCGCCGGAATCTGCACCAGCTTCATACTCACGCCGTTGCCAAGGTCCAGCGAGCGCTCCCTGCCCTCGCGGAGAGACGGCGTTGACACGGCTGCTGGTCCGGCTGCAGCGGACTGTGTTGTCGGCCGGGGTGTCACATCGCCCGGGTCAGCCAGTGCGCGGATCTTGATGTTGCGGTAGGCGACCTCGCGGGACCAGCCCTGCAACGCGATGGGGCCTCGGGGTGACAGCTTGAAGTCCGGGCCGATTCCCAGTCTCTTGCCCGACTGCACACTACGGTTCCACTCCGCGCTTCCCAACTCGTATTCCAGCACCTGGCGATCGTTGATCCAGTGTTCAACGTGATTGCCGGATACAAGCAGCCGCAGCTTGTTCCACTCGCCAGCCGGTGCTGTCGCCTTCTCCTTGACCGGCATCAGGCCGTATACTGCACCCGTCGCGCTCATGAGTTCCCGGGCGTCGGGACTGGCATCGTCAATCAACTGGATCTCAGGGGCGCTCCCAATCGGGTTGTTCCCTCCACCGCAACGGTAGAGAACACCCCCATTGCCCCCTTTCATCACGCGCCATTCCAGGCTCAGCTCAAAACTGTCGAATGAGTCAACGCTGCTAAGGTAGGATCCCGTTCCGCCACTCCACTGCAATGCTCCGTCGGCGACTCGCCAGGACGGTGGGATGGGCTTGCCGCCATACCCCTGCCAGCCGCTGGTGGTTTGCCCGTCGAACAACAGCCGCCAGCCAGCCGCGGATTCCGCCGGACCGAGCACGTTGACATTCAAGTCCTTGGGCGGATTGCTCGGCGCCGCCGGCGGAGTCTGCTCGTGATTATTGCCGCGATCCGCAACTGGCGACGGCGAAGATCGCAGCATCGGCATCACCAGCACCAGCACGATGATGGCCCCCGCCGCGACTCCGACCAATGCCGCTTTATGACGGGCCACACGTTTCCAAAGCAGATACGCCTGGCTGTTCTGTTTGGCCGACACGGCTTCCCCTGCCAAGTACGCGGCAATGTCTCGCCCCATCTCTCCCGCGTTCTGATAGCGCTTCGCCGGATCCTTCTCCAATGCCTTCATGACGATGCAACTCACGTCGTCGTCGATCTCCGGCCGAACCTGGCGCGGCGGCGGGGGCTGCACCTGATGAATCGCCAGCAACGTCGCCGTCAGGCCCGTCTCCTCGCCATAAGGCGATTGCCGGGTCAACAGCCGGTACAGAATCACCCCCAGCGAATAGACATCGCTCCGCACATCGACGGCGTTGGCATCGTTGTGGGTTTGCTCGGGCGACATGTAGGCGGGCGTGCCCAGCACCTCGCCCGGCACCGAGATCGTCTGCTCTGTCTCCGACGTCGAATCGGCCAGCTTGGCCAGCCCGAAATCCAGCACGCGGGGCTGACCATTGGCCCCCACCAGGATGTTCCCCGGCTTGAGATCCCGGTGAATGACACCCTGCTGATGCGCATACCCAATGGCGCTGCAAACCCGGCCGAACAGCACCAGGATTTCCCGAATACCCAGCCCGGCCTTATGCACATACTTATCCAGGCGCTCCCCCTGCACGTATTCCATGGCGAACCAGTAATGCTGGTCATGCAGGCCCGAGGAATACAGACGCGCGATGTTGGGGTGTTCCAGCCCGGCCGCGATCTCCACCTCGCGCTCGAACCGCCGCCGCTGCTTGTCCTTGGCCTCCCGGCCCGCCAGCAGCACCTTGAGCGCCACCTTGCGCTTGGTGGACAGTTCGAAAGCAAGATAAACCCGCCCCATGCCGCCACGCCCCAACTCGGACTCGATCTGGAACCCAGGAATGCTCTCGGGAGCTTTCTCCGGTTGGACAGAGGAATCGCCTGATGCCGCCGCACCGGCCATGAAGATCTGCCCACATTTGCGGCAGCGAAAACGCCCACCGGCCTGACCGGGGCGAACGTGCCAGTGTGCGCCGCAGCCGGGGCAGTGTCCCTCCAGTGGCGATGGATTCGGATAAGGCGGCAGAATGGGGGACATCCATCGTCTCCTTGACGATCACCCGTCCAGCCCGGCCGGTGAGTGGCAGGGCGATTCCCTCGGTAATCCTGACTGCGCTGCCCCGACGTCATGGCAACGTGAAATCATGCAAAATCACGCGGGATTATTGTACCGAGTATCCGAGCGAAGAGAAAGGCAATGGCTATTGCACTGTCTATTGTCTATTGCATAGGGGCCGAGTATCTTGCGAGCAGCCTCATGTGAACGTGGCGCCGTCGCTTGGACGGCCAAAAAACGACGAAAACGTCGCTTCTACCGGGATCGTCAGGCATACACATGCCGGTCAGAAATGCCTATTCTAATGTAATCAAGCCCAATATCACCCGACAACTCGTCTTATAAATCTCAAGATATCAATACCGTCTGGCCGATGAGGTAATCCGAAACAGTGCATCTCCATTGCACCGGCGACCATGGGAAGGGTCGCTTTGTGGACCACGGAAGAGGTCACTCATGCGTACGATCGCGATCATCAATCAAAAGGGCGGTTGCGGAAAGACCACCACGAGCATCAATCTTGCCGCGTGTCTGGCCCGGATGGGCTATAAGACCCTGCTGGCCGATATGGACCCGCAGGGTCACTGCGGCGTGGGGTTGGCCGTGCCGGAGGAACAGATCGAGCGCACCATCTACAACTGTCTGATCGAGCCATCGGACGGCAAGGTGTGCCGGATTCCCGACGTGGTCTGGCAGATCGCCTCGGACTTCGATCTGGCGCCGGCAAATATCCAGCTTGCGGCGTTCGAGCAGGTGTTCTCAGGACGGCCCGGTCGCGAGAACCGTCTGCGCTCGGCGCTGGAAGTGGTTGCGTCAACATACAAATGGTGCATTATCGATTGCCCGCCATCGGTGGGGCTGCTGACGTTTAATGCCCTGCAGGCGTGCGACGAGGTCATCGTGCCTGTGGAGACGGGGTTCTTCTCGCTGCATGGACTGGCCAGGATGATGGAGACGCTGGACGTGATGCGCCAGAAGTGCGGTCGGGAGATTCCCGTCCGCGTTTTGCCCACCCAGTATGACACGCGCACCAAGCTGGCTCGCGAGGTGCTGTCGGAGTTACGCAGCAAGTTCCGCGACCGGCTCATGGTCTGCACGATCAATTTCAACACCAAGTTGAAAGAGGCGGCTAGTTTCGGCCAGCCCATCACCGAGTACGATCCCGCCTCGCGCGGATACAAGGATTTCATTACTCTCGCCCGCGAGCTGATGGGCAATTGCCCGGCCGAGCCGGAGACGGCTTCGCCCGATCGACTGTCTCGTCCGGCCGAGCTGGTGCAGCGCGCCAAGCAACTGGCGCAGTTGACCAATGTTCAGTTCGGGCGAACCGTCGTGCCCCAGGCCGCCGAATATGAAGAGGGTGGCGTGGCGTTGGCGCAGGAGGATGGCGACACGGAAGTTGAATCCCTGCCGGATTCCCCGGCGCTGGCGGAAGCGGCGGTTGCCGCCGAAGAAGCGCGAGAGCAGGCCACGCAGGAGAAGATCCGGGCGTTTTACGGTGTGAAACAGGTCGGGACCGAGACAGTGTTCGCCACGCGGTTCGAATCCGCCAGCCGGGTGTGCGTGGCCGGCGATTTCAACGGCTGGTCGGCCGAGACACATCCCATGGAGCCCGGGGCGCGTTCGGGCGAGTTTGGCATGGCGGTGACACTGCCGCGTGGCCGCTATCGGTATCGTCTGGTTGTGGACGGTAAATGGATCACGGACCCCAACAACCAGTACGTCGAAACCAACCAGTTCGGCGACCTGAATAACGTGATCGAAGTCGAGTAGGGAAAATGTCCAGCGCCGCCAGTCATCCCGCATCATTGTCGGAGATCAGCCATCTATTTCTGAGCTCGCTCAGGAGCCGGCAGACCGGCGGTGCTCCGCGTCCCAAGCGCATACCGCCGCGCAAGGAACCCAGCGTCGATCTGACCCCCGAGGAGTTTGAGCAGGTCATCAAGCCGTCCCAGGATGCGGCCGAAGCGCCGGTTCCGCCGGTGAAGGCCCTGCTGGCGTCGCACTTTGGCGCCGGGCAGCTTGAGGCCGTGCACAAGTACGCCGCCGGCTTGGCGGCTGCGGGGCTTCGGGTCGGATTGATCGTTATCGATACCGCCGAATTGCGTATTGAAACCTTCGAATCCGGCGAGGTTGTCGCCACCGAAGCCGCGGAGTCTCACCGCTTCGAGCAACGGGCCATTCGCGATGCCATCAACGAACTGAACTGCGACCTGGACCTCTGGCTGCTGGTCGCCCTCAATCCGCGGTTACCGGAATCGCGGAATCTTCTGCGAAAGATCAAACACTGGACGCTGGTGACGGCCTGCAACCATGAAGCCGTCGTTTCCGCGTACCGAACGCTCAAGAGCGTTGAGGATATTGCCCGCCCGCGACTGTCGCTGGCGACGGTCTCGGCGAGCGATCCCAGCGAGGCTGATGCCACGTTTCGCCGACTGGCCGGAGTCGCCTCGCAGTTCCTGGAATGGCAGGCGGACAATGAGCCCACCCCGCAGGAAACCGGCGACATCTGCCGGTGCGAGGTGATGCGGGTCTCGGTACCGCCCGATGTGGCCTACACGCCCTCGGGAATCCACTGGCAGATCGTCGAGGAACTCCTCGACCAGGCCAAGTTCACACCGCCGGTCGAGGTGGCGACGAGTAGGCCGGTGATCGAGCGGAAGCCTCCGGCAGCTATGCCGTCGCAGGAGCGCGAAGCCGCCGCGATTCCCCCGGCCCCGATCAGGCCTGTGTCGGCGGAGGCCAATACTGAG
>CAYSSA010000143.1:7917-12806 GCA_964433485.1 uncultured Tepidisphaeraceae bacterium
CGGAAGCCGAGGCGGCGTCCGTCGTCGAGGAGCCTGTCATTGCCGCCTCGTCCAGGATCGAACCGGAGCTGCCAATGAATATTCCCGCGACCGGCCCGAGGCTTGCCGATTCCGCTCCAGTGGATTCATCCGCCACCGTGATCGAGCTTGTCGGAAACGACGGCGATGCCCAGGGGGTGATGCTGGCCGTACTGCGAAACGCCGGTAATGAACTGATCGAGTGTCCCTTGCGGCCACCCATGTGCCCGCAGGCACGACTTGCCATCACTCGTGACCGCCGGGTGTTGATGTTGGCGGTGGCCGGGCAGGGATTGGCCGACCTCCGGGCAATCGGCCAGGCATTTCGCTGGTTGTCAGAGAACCGTTCGCTGCTGGCGATGGCGTTGCCGCAGTTCTCACTGGATGAGCGGCAAATGCCGGGGTTGCGTCTGCTGGTGGATCATGCCGACGCTCATGCCGACCTGTTGCAACCGCTCTTTGCGTTGAATACGGTGCAGATTCAGACCTACCGCCGTCTGCGCTGGGGCGAGAAACTCGGGCTGCTGCTGGAAGCGGCATGATTCGCGCGCCCTTGCCTCCCCAATGAAACCCATGGTGTAATCTGGTATACAACCGGGCAATGCACGGTTCGCCGGCTTATCTTGTCTTTCGGTCGTTTCCGGAGTGGCAACTCGCCATGACGGTGCTGGTGGCGTTGACGGCGGCGTTGCCGGTTGGCGGGGGAATCCTGGCCCGGCTGGCAAAGGGGTTGGATCGATTTGGACGGAGGCCAATGTTTTGTGGCCTGGCGCTGTTCGTATTTTCATTGACTGTTGTCGCGCTTCTGGCCAGCCGGCGCGGGCTGCCGATGCCCTACGTGCATGACGAATTCTCCTATCTCCTGGCGGCGGACACCTTTGCGCACGGGCGGTTGACTAACCCCGTTCCGCCGGCTTGGGAGCATTTCGAGAGCATGCACATTCTGGTCCGGCCGACCTATCAGTCGAAATACCCGCCGGCCCAGGGCTTGATCATGGCGCTGGGTCAGGTGTTGTTCGGTCATCCAATTACGGGCGTTTGGATCAGCACGGCCGGGGCCGTGGTGGCGATATGGTGGGCGCTGCGGGGCTTTGTAACGGCGCGATGGGCGCTCTGGGGTGGCATTGTCGCGGCGGTGCATCCACAGATACTCGAATGGGGCCAGCGTTATTGGGGCGGAAGCATCGCGCTGGGGGCCGGGGCGCTGGTGCTTGGGGCGGCCGGACGCGTGTTGAGATCCCCAAGCCGTGTATCATCGGCCCTTGGGGGGCTGGGAATTGTATTGCTGGCCTGGAGCCGTCCGTTTGAGGGATCGTTGTTCACGTTGCTGGTGGCGGTCTGGATAGCGCGCAGGCTCGTATCGGGGCGATTGCAGAGGCCCTTTGAGATCGGGACTAGTCGCCCGATTTCAACCACGCTTATCCCCTTGAGCCTTGTTGTCCTGTCGGGTCTTGCCTGGCTGGGATACTACAACTATCGCGTCACCGGGTCGGCATTGCGTCTGCCGTACGCGGAACATCACGCCCAGTACGGATCAGCGCCACTGTTCATTTTTCAAAAGGCTCGGCCACCGGA
Organism: uncultured Tepidisphaeraceae bacterium; assembly: GCA_964433485.1. Taxonomy (GTDB): domain Bacteria; phylum Planctomycetota; class Phycisphaerae; order Tepidisphaerales; family Tepidisphaeraceae; genus JANYKD01. The sequence goes on from CAYSSA010000143.1 coordinate 9,511, forward strand.
GCAGTGGCCGACATATCGCAACCCGCAGATGCAGCAGTTCGCCCACGATCAGCACTACGACTACGCCCGCAGGGACAACTGGCCGAAGGTATGGCGATGGGCGCTGAGCGAGCAACTCGCGGGCATGGCGATCACGGCGTTCGGCAACGTTTGGCCGATGGCATTGCCGCTGTTGCTGTTGCCGACGGTGGTGCGGGCGGATCGTCGGCTGAGGGGGTTGTTGGCGATCGTGGTGCTGTTCTCGCTTCTGTTGCTGGTGGAGACATACATGCACGGCCACTATGTCGCGCCGGCGGGCGCGCTGGTGTTGCTGGTGGTGTTGATGGCGACGCGCTGGATGTGGTGTTGGGGCGGGCCTGGCGGGCGGTTGCTGGTGCGGGTAACGGCTTCGGTGGCCATGTTGTGGAGCGTGTTCTGGTGGATAGGTTTCTGGGGCTGGATGCAGGTTCCAGCCAACTGGCGCGAGGACCGCAAAGCATGGACCGCGTGGCGAGACTATGTCATGCGCGATTTCCTGGGGGAGCGGCCGGGCAGGCATCTGGCCATTGTGCGATATTCGCCCACGCACTTCGTTCACAACGAATGGGTGTACAACGGAGCCGATCTGAACGAGGCAAAGGTGATCTGGGCGCGCGATTTGGGCGATAAGGCCAACCGGAAACTACTGGCCGCGTTCCCCGATCGCCAGGCGTGGCTGGTGGAACCGGAAGGTGAGCGAATTGACCCGATCCCGTATACTGTGTCCACGCCATGAGTGCACCGACCGAACAACCTGGATCCGTTGAGTTGTCAATTGTCATGCCCTGCCTCAACGAGGCTGACACGCTGGCCACCTGTGTGACAAAGGCCCTGCGGGCGATGCGTGAGCACGGCATCGTCGGCGAGGTGATTGTGGCCGACAACGGCTCGACAGATGGCTCGCCACGGCTGGCGCTGGAAAACGGCGCCCGAGTGGTGCCCGTGGAGGCCAAGGGGTATGGCAGCGCCCTGATGGGCGGCATCGCGGCCGCCCGGGGGCGTTTCGTGATCATGGGCGATGCCGACGATTCCTATGACTTCCTCGACGTTTTCAAGTTTGTCGAGAAACTGCGAGAGGGTTTCGATATCGTTCAGGGTTGCCGTTTACCGTGGGGCGGCGGCACGGTCATGCCGGGAGCGATGCCCTTTCTGCATCGCTGGTGGGGTAATCCGATGTTTTCGGTGCTGGTGCGCTGGTGGTTTCGGGCGCCGATCCACGACGTCTACTGTGGCTTGCGCGGTTTTCGCCGTGAATGGTACAACACCCTGGACCAGCGTTGCACCGGGATGGAGTTCGCCACCGAGATGATCATCAAGGCGTCACTGTATGGGGCGAAGATTGCCGAAGTGCCCGTCACACTTCACCCCGATGGCCGCAAGGCCCACGCTCCGCACCTGAAGACCTTCCGAGACGGCTGGCGGACACTCCGTTTTTTCATGATGTACTCCCCGCGCTGGCTGTTCCTCATGCCGGGGTTGCTGTTGATCCTTCTGGGGTTGCTGGGTTATGCGGTTGCCATGCCGGGTGTGACCATTGGCCGGATCACGTTCGATGCTCACACGCTGCTGTTCGCAACGCTGGCGATTCTCTGCGGATATCAGTCGGTGCTGTTTGCCGTGTTCACCAAAGCATTCGCCATCAGCGAGGGATTGATGCCGCGCGATCCTCGCATGGAGCGGGTATTCAGCGTGTTCAACCTGGAACGCGGAGTCATCGCGGGCGCTCTGTCGCTGGTGGGGGGGCTGGCATTGCTGCTTGTGGCCGTCAACATCTGGCGGTTGGAGCATTTCGGCCGCATGGACTATAGCCGGACGATGCGATGGGTAATCCCCGGCGCCGCGTTGACGGCCCTGGGCTTTCAGACGGTATTGTCGAGCTTTTTCATCTCGATACTGGGAATGAAACGGAAATAAGCGGTGCGGCGAAGCTTGCTTCGGGGCGGCCCGCACCGGAGACCGCGTTGCCCTTGGCTATTCAGACATCGCAGACTTTGACGGCCTGAATCAGCGCCTTGATGGGATCGCCCTTGGGGTTGTATTCGTGGGAGACATAGCCGGTGTAGCCGGTGGCGAGAATGGCGCGCATGACGGCCGGATAGGCGATCTCCTGGTTCTCGTCGAGTTCGTTGCGACCGGGGTTTCCGGCGGTGTGGTAGTGGCCTATGTAGTCCTTGAACTCGCGGATCGACGCGATGATATCACCCTCCATGATCTGCATGTGGTAGATGTCGTAGAGCAGTTTCATCCGTTCGCTGCCCACGCCCCTGCATACCTGCACGCCCCACGACGTATGATCGCACTGGTAGTCGGGATGGTTGCGTTTGGAGTTCAGCAATTCCATGCAGATGTTGACTTTTTTCTGCTCGGCGTAGCCGGCGACCTGCTTGAGTCCTTCGACGCAGTTGCGGACGCCTTCCTCATCGGAGATACCCTCTTTGTCGTCCTTGCCCTTGTGCCGGTTGCCCGACATGGTGATGACATTGGGCCAGCCCGCTTCACTGGCCAGGTCGATGTTCTTGCGGATATCCGCGATGAGCTTCTCGTGGTTCTCCTTGCGGTTCCAGCCGCTGGCGATGCTGCCGGCGCCGGCGGCCAGGGAACAGACCAAGCCGTGCTTCTTCAGAGTCGGCCAGTCATTCGGTCCGGCGAAGTCGATGCTCTGGATGCCGAGCTTCGCGGCCAGGGCGCATTTCTGATCCATCGACACCCCGCGCAACCCTACGCCACAAATACCCTGTTTGATTCGCCCATTCACCACCGCCTTCTCGATTTTGTCCAGGTCGAAAGTGACGGGCGGCTGAGCCGCCAGGATTTCTTGCGCCGCGCCGGCCAGCAGGCCGCCGGCCGCGCCAAGCAGAACGGCGCGACGTGAAAGTCGCACGCCGGGAAACCCGGCCGAATCCATGTTGGGCCATGAGAACATGAGCATCTCCTTGGAGTTCACCGCAAACGTGTGTCACTGTTGCTGATGCCGCGCAGCGCGAGGTTCAGCGCGTCGGCGTTGGTGGCCAGGCGACGCGCCTCGGCCACGTCGATGATCTGCTTCTGGAACAACTCCGCCAGGTGCTGGTCGAAGCTCTGGCATCCGGCCTCACGGTTGCCGACACAGCCCTTGAGCTTGTCGAACTCGCCTTCAAGGATGTATTTCTTCACCAGCGGCGTATTCATCATGATCTCGACGACTGGAACTCGGCCCTTGCCCTCGCGCTTCTTGGCCAGGCGCTGGCAGCAGACGGCGATGAGATTCATGCCGAGCTGGGCCTGCTGCAGTTCCTTCT
>CAYSSA010000144.1:0-769 GCA_964433485.1 uncultured Tepidisphaeraceae bacterium
TGTCGACCAGATACGATACCGCCAGGTACCCCGCATAGCAGAGCACCAGCATCAGCGCCAACGCATAAATTCTTGTGAAGAACTTCCCGAACAACTTCAGGATGCTCAGCGGATGCAGCGGATGTCGGCTGATGGTCTCAGACATGGGCCGCCTCCTTTTTCCCCTCCAGTCCAACCTGGGCCGCGACATCCTTGAGCATGGCCGAGTGTCCCTCCGCAAGTTCCTCCAGCGGCGTGTCGCCCGTGAACATTGCCCGCGAAACCGGGAAGACCACCGGACTGAAGATGACCGTCGCCATATGGACGATCCCCACATGCAGCATCGCCAGGAACGCCTCGAAAGTGTGCAGCAGCATCGAGATCGTCAGAGCGCTTCCCGGCAGGTGCCGGGTTGTCCAGTCGTTGAACCACATCAGCATCCCCGTCGTGCCCAGCACGAACGTGCCCCAGAACACGCCGAAATATTCGAACTTCTCCTCGGCGCTGAAATGCCCGGCCTCCGGCTTGGTCCTGCGGAGGAACAGCAGATAGAGCGTCAGATGCAGCATGTGTTTCGCGTCGGCCGGGCTGACGCACATCGGCGCATACATGATCGTCTTGATCCAGCCCTGGCCCGTCCGTTTCCTGGCCCGGACGATCAGGTAGATCACATAGCACAGATGATAAACAAATCCCGCGATCAGCATCACGCCCGCGACCCGGTGGGTCATGCGCGCCGGCGTCAGCCCGCCGAATCGCTCAATCAGCCACCCGGCCCAGGCCCGGTCCG
>CAYSSA010000144.1:798-1417 GCA_964433485.1 uncultured Tepidisphaeraceae bacterium
CGTGATGAATGATATCGCCAGCACCCAGTGCTGAACCCGCTGATGCACATTGAACCGCACCAGCTTCCTGCGGGCCTGCTCGTTGGCCATCAGCTTCCTGGCCAGTTCCTCGTTGTCGTGCTGATGGGGATCGTGCTTGCCCACAACGTAGTGCAGCAGCTCCAGCGCCGTGATCATCAGCGACGGGCCAAACGTGAACAGTATCATACCCACGAAGATCACCGCGATGATCAGCTCGATCCCCCGTGTCGTCGCGATATTCAGGTGAATGGCCGCCGAACTGATCTGCGCCCCCGCGGCCCGATGGCAGTCCGCCGTCCGGCAGGTGTCCGGCGCCCGCCCCGGGCTCGTCGGAGAGCTCGGGTCGTTCTTCGACAGCATCATGTGGACATTCTGAGTCATGCCGACGTGGCAATGGACGCAGTTGGCGGCCGTCTCCGAGCCCAGCATCACCGCCTTCCCGTGGAAACTGAACAGATAGCTTGCCGCCGCGTCCGGCAGTTTGAATTCCTTCTGGATGGCCGGATGGCTGTGGCAGGCGCCGCAAACCTTCACCACGTCGCGGCTCGATCGCGCCTGCACCGACCGCGCATGTACATGCCAGAACGCGAACTTGGTG
>CAYSSA010000144.1:1427-3241 GCA_964433485.1 uncultured Tepidisphaeraceae bacterium
TCCTTGGGCACGGCCTCGTCGTGGCAGGTGTTGCACCGATGGACCGACTCTTCCTCGGCCAGCCAGCTCAGCGTCTTGCGGAATGTCGGCTCATCGTGACAGAGCAGGCATGCCGCCTGGGAATCCGACACCGGCGACCCCAGCAGCGAGTTGGCCTTGCGAAGCACTTCGGGCTTGTGAACCGACCCGGCCAGCATCTTCGCGACCCGGTCGTGCGAGAACCGCACCTCGACCTGCGACTGCGCCTCGATGTGGCATGTCTTCAGGCAGTTCACCGCCGTCGCCGGCTTGTGCGGAAAAACCTCCACCTCCGCTCGAACGTGGCAATCCGTGCATTTCAGTCTCGCGTGTGGTCCGAGCCCACGTGTGTAGTACGCGGGATCCACCGAATAGTCCAGAATCTGCGATCCGATCGCGCTCTCCGGCAGTCTGCGCGCCGCCAGATCCTCCCTCCCCGCGATCCGCGCCAGCCCGCGATACTGATGGCACGTCAGGCATCCCTCGGTGTCGGCCCCGGCCGCCGCCAGCGACGCCAGCACGCCCGTCATCAACGCCATGAGTCGGCATAACCTCATATCCGTTCCTTACATGCTGTGGCACTGTCTGCACCAGATCTGCTCATGCACCGGCGACACCAGCTTCTGCTGCCGGTTGAACCTCATGCTGCGATAGTCCAGTTCGCTCGACGACGGAAACACGCCGCTCTGGTGCGGATTGTGGCACGTCGAGCAGATCATTGTGCCGTTGGCCGCCGGAATCATCAGTCTCGGCTTCAGCCCGGCTTTCACAACCTCGTCGATCGTCGCCTGCGCCGGCGAGCCGGCCAGCCCGACCTGTTCGCGGATGTACATCAGCGCCAACATCTCCGGCTTGATCGTCAGCCCGATGTGTCCCTGCACCATCGGATCCTTGTGGGCGCCGTGGCAGTCCCGGCACAGTGTCGCCTGATCCGTCTTCAGCATCGACTTGCCCGTTCGCTTCATCGCCGTCCGGTCCAAAGGCTGGGTGTGGCAGAACAGGCACTTGTCCTCAATGATCTCCCGCCCGCCGGCCGGCACTGCCGCGTTCGCCGTTTCCGCGGCCTCCGCCGGCGCCGTCGTCGGCCGGGTTGCCGGCCGCGCATGCACCGGCGATGTCGGATCCAGCACCATCTCGTGCGGATTGATCTTCCGATAGGCCTTCTCGATGTGGCAGTTCTGGCAGAAGGGCTGCCCCTGTGTTCGCCGCACACTGTAATCGCGCAGGAACATCCGGTTCTGCCCCGCCACGTTCCGTTTCATCTCGCACGCCAAACGCATGTCGTGACAGGTCGCGCACACCATCTGATCGTTGATCAGCGGCCAGCCCCTGGGCCGCGTGATGGAAGCCGTCTCCTCCATCTTGCGATGCACCGGATGAAACTCCGCCGCCGCCTTCTCTCCATCATGACACTTCAGGCAAATATCATCCACCGCCTCCGCCGCGATCTTGCGGTGCCCCTCGCCGGTTCCCTCATGGCATACAACACACCCGTCGTTCTTCCAGTGCGGATTTGGCACGGTCGATTTTCTTGCGACCGGCTGCGCCGCCATCGCGCCCCCCGACGCAAGCCAGATCGAAGCCATCGTCACCGCCGCGACGCAGCCTCCCGCAAGAAACCTGACTGTTCGCATCTTCCGCATGTACACCTCAGGCTCGGCCAGCCACCTCGCCTGTTCCGCAGCCTCTATTTATACAAGCCTGCCGCCCCTCCGATAACCGTTCGCGGCGCATATTCCAAAACCACACCGGCCGGCGCCGGTCGTGTCGCCGGCGGGACTTCGCGGAGTCGACCA
>CAYSSA010000144.1:3310-12787 GCA_964433485.1 uncultured Tepidisphaeraceae bacterium
CCTACATGGCATTCCAGACATCCGGTCTTCTCCGACTGGTGTTCCGCCGTCTCCGGGCTCAGCAGCTTCCGATCATGGCATTGCGTGCATAACCGGGCCGAGTCCGTCCGCAACAGAACAGGCAGTGTCGAGTGGTGTGGGGCATGACACCACTGGCACGCTCCCGATGTCACCGGCCCGTGCATAACCCGATACTGTGTCGGAACCTTCTCGTGACACTTCACGCACGACACCACCGCCATGGCGAATTCCGGCTTGTCACCCGCCATCTTGTGGCATTCGCCGCACTTGTTCTCCGCGTATGGCTTGTGCTGCGAGACGATCTTCGCCGGAGCCGGTTGCGTCGAACTGCCGCGGCGGCCCCCGGCAAAGGAGTCCGCCGGCGCGTTCGGATCCGGAACGCCGTCAAACCAGAACGACAGCTTCTGATAGTTGGACTGCGTCACTTTCACTTCGCATCCCGCCCAGAACAGCGGCGCCAGGATCGCCGACAGCAGCGCCGCCATGGCCGGAACCCCCAAGCCCCGCCCCAGGCCGCCGGCGCGCTCTGGCGGCGCAGCCGGATTCCGGCCTGTCTGGCTTCGATGTTCTATGGGTTCATTGGACACGCGATCTCGGCTAATAGTTCAGGGGATTGTGGTTCTTGCCGTGGCAGGTCATATAGCAGCTTCCTTTTCGACTGGCGGCGTTGTGAACGTACTCGAGTCGCCCGCTCGACGACGGCGTCACCACGCGCGTATCGAAGTTGAGCAGATGCGGGTTTCGACTTCCATGCGGATCATGGCACACCGAACACGGCGTCGACTTGTCTTTCACATGCTTCTTGTGATGCTTGAACGCCGATCCCGTGTCGATGATCTTGGTGCGGTCGTGGCATCGGTAGCACAACGCGTAGGCGCTCTCGCTCTCGGTCGTGTAGTCCGTTGTGGTGTAGCCAAGATTGAGCAGGCCCGCCTTCGCCGATCCGTGCACCCCGTCCGGTCCGGTGCCTCCCACCTTCCTGCTCGAGTCCGAAGCGTGGCAGTCCGAGCAGTACATCATGCTCCCCACGGTCCATCCCGGCTTCAGCGTCGGAACGTCGGTGTTCTTGCCGGCGTTGATGACCGGGTGGAACGACGCCGACGAACTGATGAACTCCAGCCGCGTGTTGTTCTGAACAAACTGCCGCTGGATGTAGGGCGTGCGCACTTCCGTATCGGCGTGGCACCGGAAACAGACCTCGTACTCGTACTGCGCTTCCGCCACAGTGCTGCCGCTTGAATTGACGCCCCTGACTTTGCCAAGCTTGCCCGAAACCAGCGGCGCCGTCGCGGTCGTCTTGGTCATCGTATGCGAACCGTGGCAGTCCGTGCAGTCCGTGGCCGACGGCGCATGGTCCGGAATGTTCACCGCCGGCTGCGTCTCGTGGTTGTAGGTCTTGGCGATGTCCGCCATCACATTCTCCCCCTGCATGGCGCCGGTCCCGCCGCTGTGGCACTGCCCGCAGGTCTCCCCAACCTTCGCCTTCTTCAGCAGCCACGGGCCGCTCGGCGCCGTGTGCGGCTGGTGGCAGCCGGCGCAACGCTGATGGCCGCTGATCGTCGTCACGCCGGGAATGTGGCAGGTGGCGCACAATTCCGAATTGGCGTTGCCCATCACCAGAAACTTGCCGAAACTGTTGTCGTGGGCGTCGTGGCAGCTTGTACACTGCAATTCGGCGTTGCTGTCCAGCCGCACACGTTCCGGCAATCCGCGAGGATCCTTGAGCTTCGCGTTCTTGGACAACAGCGTCGTGTCGTAACGGAAGGAAATCGGGTGATCATCCGACAGATCCGTCCCCAGGTTCCCCTTGCCCGCCGGCATCACCGTCATGCCCTGCGCCATCGTAATCGGTTGATTGCGCGAGACGATGTTCCCCAATGCGATCATCCCATCGTGACACGACAGACACAGCTTCGATGTTCCCGTCGGTTGTCCGGGCTTGGCCTGCAACGACGTCGAGGCATAGGGCTTGTACGCCTGCGGCAGAACACGACGGTTCCACAAAGGCTGCGTCGGCGACGCATGGTGCGGCGTGTGACAGAAAATGCATACCTGCTGTTCAGACGACGACCGCACCACCCCCGGTCCGCTGGATGACAGATTGTGCGCGGAATTCACCACGCTCAACGGAACCTGGGCCGATACGCCCGCCGCCGCGGCCAGGCCAAGAAAAATCCCAAAAAACCAGTGGTTGCGCTTCATGGCTGGTTCTCCTTCGGTCTTGTCGTTGTCGGAAGCGTCACCGCGCCGCCCTTGGACGGTTCCCAGCGCGAAGGCGCCGCCGGTTGCGTTGCCGGTTGTGTCGCCGGTTCGGCCGGTGTCAGATCCAGCGTCTCCGGCAGATACTGAAACACCTGCACCCGCCGGTTGTATGTATCGGCCACCCACACGCGGTTCTGCGGGTCAATGTACACGCCCGCCGGCAGCCAGAATTGTCCCGGCCCCACGCCTTCCTCTCCGAAATACAGCAGCAACTGCCCGTCGGAATCGAATATCTGAATGTTTTCGAATCTTGAATCCACCACGTACAGGTGGTTCTCGCCGTCCACCGCCACTCCTTTGGGTTGCGAAAAGGTCCCCGGCACATCTCCCTGTTTGCCGATGTATCGCGAGAACCTCAGCTCCGGCGATGGAGTGAATTGCTGGATGCGGAAGTTCAGTGAATCGCTCACATACAACCGTCCGGCATGATCGAAAACCAGGTTCGTTGGGTAGTTGAACTGACCCATCTCCGACCCGCGCTCGCCGAATCGATCCACCAGTTGTCCCTCCGGCGACATCACCAGAACCTGGTGCGCGTACACATCCGCCACAAACACCCGTCGAGTTGACGGCTCCACGGCCATCCCGGCCGGCCGCTGCACCACGCCCTCGCCCATCTTCCCCTTGAACGCGCCGTCGACCCCGAACACGAACACGGCTCCGCCGATCGAATCCGCCACCAGCAACCGACCCGCAGGATCCCACGCCACGCCCACCGGCTGCGTGAACTGTTCCGGCGCCGGCGGCTTCCATTGTGAGTACTTGCGAGTGTCCATGTCGAACACATGCACCATCTGTGCTCCCGGATCGGCCACGAACACCCTCTGCCCCCCGTCCGTGCAAACCGCGCACGGCGACACCACCACCGACTCGTCCTTCTTCCCGAACAACGCCTCGCCAAAGGCCTGCAAGCCACCCTTGGCCGGCTTCAGGTCCGAACTGGCCGCTATCTGACCCACATACGAAATCCGCGCCGGCAGCGGCGGCGGCGGCCAGATCAGCGGCGTCGCCGTCGGCTCGAAGATCACCCCGGCCGGCTTGGCGCATCCCGACACCAGCAGCATTCCGACCATCAGGGGCCAAAGCACCCCGAAAAGCGATCCATTGCTGTCCATGACCTTGCCTCTCGCTAAAACGACCTCTTGATTCCCATTTGAAAGAACAGGAACGAACTGTCGGTCTCATCCGTGGTCAGAGTGCTGTGTCGGATCGTCCCGTAAATCTCCGTTTGCCGGTGCTTCCATTCCAGGGTCATCTCCAGGTCCGTGCCGGTCAGACTGTCCCGCAGCGAACTTTCCTGCTGCAAATACGATGCCTTGAACGAGCCTCGCAGGCTACGCGTGAAATAATGGTCCAGCGTCCCGGAGAGCGTCAGAATGTCAACCTGGTCGCCCGTCCCGCCGGAGTAGTCGTACATCTGGTATCGCGCGTCCAGCGAAAGGCTCGTCCCGCCCGTTGTGCGATGCAGGAATTGCGCGATGAACCGAGTCTCGGCAAATGGCGATACGGTCGAATCGTGGTCCCGGTACTCCGCCGAAAGCATCAGTTTCCAGATGCGGTAGTCCACCCCGTACAGCAGGTCACGGATGTCATCCGGCGTAAACCGGCTCGGGTCCGCCGCCGAGACCGTCTGGTCCTGCATCAGATAGCTTGCGTATACCCCCAGCCCCTTGAACATCCCCTCGGTGAAGGTGTATCGCCCGCCGAAGCTGAAAACATTCGTATCTGTGTCGTTGGCCGGTTGCGGGTCCAGCTCGTAGTCGATCAGCGTCGACGCCACCGGTCCCAGCAGCCCCCCCGGCGTCGGCCAGATCTCCACCCGGTCTCCGAATGCTCGCAGCGTGTAGTCCACGTTCTCGCGGTACGTGAACAGCCCGTTGCTGCTGGTCACGCGGATCGACTTGGGGTTGATGTATTGCCTGGCCAGTATGACCGGCTGGAAGTTCTGAAAAACGTGCGGCTCATCCACAATCTGCACCGGTTCCTGCTGTGCGGCGTTCTGTTGCCTGGACCAGGCCCCCCGCGCGTGCAACGACATCACCCCCAGCGGCACATGCTTGGTGTAGACCGTGCCCAGATCCATGAACTGCTCGTCCGACTGACCCGCGCCGGAACCGAACTCCAGCGACCTTACGCCCGCATTCCCAGTGGTCGTCAGGCTCTGGAAAAGCTGGTGGATGAAGTTCACCCTGGCCTCGTGCTGCACCTGCTCATTGTCGCCGAATGTGTAGTCGAAATATCTGTAATAGTAGTTGGTCTCGAAGCTCTTGCTGTGCTGCCAGTGCAGTCGCTCGTCCAGTTGGATGCGCTCCTGCGTCAGGTCCCCGGTCTGGTCAAGGTAGTTCAAACTCGACGTCAGATCCGAATCGCCCTTGTCCCCGAATTGAATCTTGTGAACAAGGTTCGCCTCCTGCGTGTCGTAGCTCATGTTCGCCGCCAGGCTGTCCGATGGAGCGCCGCCTTCACTCTGACCGTACTGGTTGTAGCGGTAGTTCCAGCTCAGCGTCTGACGCTTGCTTGGCCGCCACTCCGTCTGCCACTCGAAGGCGTTCAGGTCCGTCGAGTAGTCCTGTTCGCCCGTCAGCGCCGCCTGCGAGTTGTCCTCGTGGAATAGCCGGAACATCGTCGGCAGCGTCGCCGATTGGTACGTCACGTCAACCCCGTAGCTGTTGAAGATCGACTTCAACGTCGAACCGAACGTCCGGCTCACCAGTTGCTCCGTGCGACGGGCGTACGCCGTCACGGGCAGCGAGCTGTCCTTGCGAAGCGTTCCCAAAACGTCATACGCGTAGATATGACCGTTGTCATCCCCCGTCTGCAGGTTGGCCACGCCGCTGCCCGATGCCTGCGACTGGTCCAGCCCGAACAGCCCGTACAGGCCCATGTCAAAAAATTGCGGACTGACCAGATACCCCTTGGTCTTCAACTCCACCTGTTCCTGGAATACCAGCGTGGTCGCATCGCTCGATTCTCCCACCCGTTGCTTGACCTTGTTGGAGGAGTACTGGGCCTCCATTCCCAGGATCACCTCCGGTCGTTCCAGGTCCAGAAACCGGAACTTGCGCTCGGTCTTGCCGCCGATCACCACCGGGCCCTCCTGGGCCATCGCCAGGCCGCTCCACGCGCCCAGCAGTGCGATCGCCAGCACCCAGCCGCGCCGTGTTCTCCCATTCCCCTGTTTCCGGAATCGCCGCCACCGGAGTTGTCTTCGGCTTGTGGCGGTCATAGTCTCCTCAGGAACACAGATAGGACTCGGTCACGTTGGTCACGATCGGTTCGGGCCCGTCTTATGGCTTGGCCGGCGAGCCCAGGTCGATCGGCTGCGTCGTCAGCACGTCCGGCGACTTGCTGCGGTCGGTGGTCACGCTTTCCTTGATCACAATCCGGCTGGCGTTGATCCCCGCCACCGTGCGCCCGGGCTTGAGCTGCCCCAGCGCGTACACCGCAACTTTGTCAGCGCCGAACTGATTCGACACAATCACCAAGCGCTGGGCCTCGAAATCGGGGTGAATGTACTGGGCGAACAGCTGCATGTCCGCCGGGTTTTCCACCAGAGCCAGCCCCGCCGGCAAATCCATCGCCCCGACGTAATTTCCCGGTCCGCCAAAGTAGCCCATGATCAGCCCCTTCTCATCGAACACCTGTACGTTGTTAAACGAGGCGTCCACCACGAAAATGGTCCCGTCCGCCGCCACCGCCATCTGCTTGGGCCGCACAAAATCGCCCGGCCGAGCGCCCACCTGCCCGAAACCCATGACGAATTCGCCCGCCGCGTTGAACTTCTGCACCCGGCACGCCAGCACATCCACGACATACAGATTCCCCTGTGAGTCCAGCGTCACGCTCAGCGGGCTTTCAAACTGCCCGTCTTCATGTCCCTGCGTGCCGATGGTCCGCAACTGGTTGCCGGTGTTCACATCCAGAACCTTCACCACATGGCCGGCAAGATCCGCGACGAACAACTCGTTGCCGCGGATCGCCAACCCGGTCGGGTTCAGGTTCGCCGCCGTGAACATCTTCACGAATCGCTCATTGGCGTCGAATACCAGGATTGCATTCTGGACAATATCAGCCACGTACTTCGTGCCGTCCGCGCCCACACAAATCGCCACCGCGCGTTTCACCGCCCCGGCGCCCTTCGATCCCATCAGTCGGGTTTCCCGCTTCTTCAGATCCAGCACCATCACGCCCGCTCCACGCAGGTCCGTGACATAAATCCGCCCGTCCCAATAGGCCAGCCCGTACGGCTTGTTGATCGGCAGGTCTACAACCGTCTCCTTGCCGTACAGGAACTCATTCAGCTTCCCTCCATCGTGGCTGATCCGATTGTCCGACGCCTTCTGGTACGAAGTCAGGAACTGCACACGTGGCTGATCCGGCGCCGGCGGCCAGAAAGCATACTGCGGTTGGCCCGATGGCCCCGCCGAGCCGCCGGACTCGCACCCGGCGATAGCACCCGCCGCCGCGGCGGCGGCCAGCACCCTGAACAACATCGCCATAACGCCTATGGAATTGCCTTCAACGCGGCGGAGATATGCGGCCATGACCTTTCACCTCGTGCGATAGGAGACTTGTCCCGATCTCTTGTCGTCAGCGCCGTCAGTTTGTCATTATCGACCCTTTTTCGCAAGAGTCTGATCCGATTTCCTTCTCGGCTTCCCACACAACAAGAATGCAGGCCGAAGCCTGCATTCGCTGATCCGCGTGGTTTGGCTTGGCGGTTGCCTGTTGTCCAAGGCCGCGCTTCGGTGAGAGGGCGGACGTCGGACGGGCGGCTGCGGAAAGTGTGCGACTTCGGGTGTGCGGCGGGCCGGCCAAGTGCCGGCCCGCCGCCTTCTCTACGCTCTCTTCCGCATCACTGAGATTACTTGTAGTGGCAGCTCAGACAGATAGCGCTCTGGTTGTTGCTCGTGTTGAGCAGGCTGGGATATCCGGCGCCGTGAGCCGTGTGGCAGGTCCGGCAGCCGACGACCCAGACGTCCTTGTTGGTGCCGGGATTAGCCGCGTCCGGAACGCTCATCTTCTGCAGACGCAGCTTGGCTGCGCCCACCGTTGCCGACGTGTTGCTGGCGTTGATCGTGATCGGCTTCCAGGCGTAGTTCACGCCGTTGCGGCTGTAGTTGGGATCCATGATCGCCGCGCTGCCGATCGGGTGGTCGTTGCTCAGGTCGGTCCCGAGCTTGTTCTGGTTGGTCATGAACATCGTGCCCGTGCCGGCGCCGACGCCCATTTCGCCGAAGGAGTCGATCGCCACCGTGCCGTCGTGGCAACTCAGGCAAAGCCGGCTCACGCGGTCCAAGTCGGCCGTCGCCGTCTTGCCGGTGCCGTTGGGGAATTCATACGTGGCATTCGTCAACGCATGGTTCCAGAGCCGGTCGCTGGCATCCGAGTACATCGCGTTGTGCGGCGTGTGGCACGGCTTGCAGATTTCGCCGCCGGCATGCGTGCCAAGGTTGTGGCCGGTGTTCTTGATGTAATCGGTTCCAGGCAGCAATTGAGCCTGTGCGCCGACCGCCAGGAACGCCAGCAAAGCAAGTGAAGCAAGAATACGGTTCATACGGGTCTCCTTTCAGACCAAGTGTTACTGACGCGAGCCCTACACCGGCGCCCGCCCTCTCACCGAACGAGCAACCCTCAAACAACCGGCGTGCCACGCTTCAAAGATCAAAAGAGCTAAAAATCGGCTGAAACCGGGCCCGAATAGCCCCTACAATCCGCTCAATTCCCAAAACCGGGAATTCCGACTCCCGTTATTTCCCAATCTCGCGCTGGAATCCATTTTTCCCGCAAAAGTCGTCCGGCCTACACGCCGATGCCCCCGAGGCCGTGGACAGTACGGCCGGAGGGCTGATTATGAGGCTTGCTCTTAAACCGTTGGGAACCACCCGACTTGTCTCCTCGCTGAGGTCTACCATCGCTCTGGCGATTGCCATCGCCTGCCTGTTCTGGATCGGGCGACCCTCTCACGGCGCCAATCCCGTGCGAACAGGTGCCCCGGCCAGCAACGGCAACGGCTGCATCGCCTGCCATCGCATCGACCAGGGTTTCTCACATCCGGTCGATGTCGTTCCTTCGTCGACCATATCCATTCCCGACTCACTGCCTCTAACTATCGAAGGAAAAATAACTTGCACAACGTGTCATGATGCGGCTGCCAACCACGGCGCCGGTACCAGTGGCGCGCGTCGCAACTACATGCTCAGGGCAACCCTAACTGACGCATTCGGAACAACTTGCGCTGTTTGTCATCGAGCAACCGCGCCCACCCGCCAACGCGGCGTCCGCGTCAGTCATGCTCTGGCTTCCGAACGTGCCCATTACTTCAAGTCATCCAAGCCCGGTTCACGCTCAGTCGTCTACGCCTACACGCAGGCCAACACCGGGCTCGACACGGACAGCCGCAACTGTCTCTCTTGCCACGATGGGACCATCGCCAGAGATGTCGGACGCGAAGAACACGAAGGCCACCCCGTTGGCATTGCCTACCGTAACAGTAGTCCAGATCGGGAGATGCAGGTCCGTCCGGTCCAGATGCTCGACTCTCGGATTATGCTGTTTGACGGTCGGATTGGATGCAACTCCTGCCACAACCCCTACTCGACCGAGAAAAGTCGTCTCATCATGTCAAACCAAGGCAGCCGGCTCTGTCTAAGCTGCCACCGTGGTTGAAAACACCGGCGGTTCAGGGGAAATAGTAAAGACGTTCTGGTTCGCGGTTTGCATACGCCTCAGCGGTCAGTGCGCTCGCATGTGGTGCCGCACGCGTTCGCGTTGTGTATTGTGCCACGCCGATACCCACGAGGCCGTGGATAGCACGGCCGGAGGGCTGATTATGAGGCTCGCTTCCTACCGGCCGGAAACCACCCAGTTTTTGTCCCCGATGAGCTCTTCGATCACTTTGGCGATGGCCATCGCCTGCCTGTTCTCGGTCGGGAGACCCACTCATGCCGCCAATCCCGTTCGAACAAATGCCCCGGCCGGCAACGGCAACGGCTGCATCGCCTGCCATCGCATCGACCAGAGTTTCTCACATCCAGTGGATGTCGTTCCATCGTCGGCCATTTCAGTTCCCGACTCACTACCTCTAACTAGCGAAGGCAAAATAACTTGCACGACCTGTCATGATGCTGCCGCAAGCCATGCTACCGATTCTGCCAAGACGCGTCGCGACTACATGCTCAGACCGATCCTAAC
>CAYSSA010000145.1:0-2125 GCA_964433485.1 uncultured Tepidisphaeraceae bacterium
CCTCCGCGAATAATCCGCCATGGCCAGGATCGACGACCGTCGTTACAGCGGATGGGCCGGAGGTCCGTGAGTGCCGCGGCATGACCCCCTTGGCATCCGCTGTAACGACGGTCGTCGATCCTGGCCATGGCGGATTATTCGCGGAGGCCGAATTCATTGAGGCGGCGGTGCAGGGTGCGACGGCTGATGCCGAGTTGTTTGGCGGCCTCGGTGCGGTTGCCGCGGCAATTCTCCAGGGCCTTGAGGATGGCCTGTCTGGACAACTGCGACAGATTCAGGGCGTCGGTGGAGTCTCCGGGGCCGGCGTCGCCGGCTGCGGCGGGTGTCCGGTCATGGAAGAACCTGTCGGGAAGATCGTCGGCAGCCAAAATGCGTTTGCCGCTCAGGACCACGAGGCTTTCAAGGATGTTCTTGAGTTCGCGCACATTTCCGGGCCAGTTGTGTTCGGCGAAGGCTTCGAGGAGGGAAGCGTCAATTTCCCTTGTTTCAAAGCCATTCTGTCGGCAAATCTCATCGAGCAGATAGCGGGTAAGCAGCGGCAAATCCTCAAGTCGCTGACGCAGCGGCGGCAGTTGTATGGTCACGACATTGAGGCGGAAGTAGAGATCCTGCCGGAACCGGCCCGTGGCGGCCTCGCTCTGGAGGTCGCGATTGGTGGCGGCAACGATTCGCACATCGACTTTCTGCGGCGTGGTGGTGCCGACGGGGGTGACGGTGCTGTCCTCCAGGACACGCAGGAGCTTGCTTTGCAGGCCGAGGGGCAGCTCGCCGATTTCGTCCAGCAGGAGCGTGCCGCCGTTGGCCGCCTGGAAATAGCCTCTCGCCTTGGCGTCAGCGCCGGTGAAGGCGCCCTTTTCGTGGCCGAAGAGCGTGGATTCAATCAGGTTTTCGGGAATGGCGCCGCAGTTGAGCGCAAGAAACGGGGCGGATCGCCGCGGACTTCCTTCGTGGAGCGCGCGGGCGACCATCTCCTTGCCGGTGCCGGATTCGCCGACAATCAGCACGGTTGTCTTGACGGGGGCCGCGCGGTCGATGATGGAAAAGACCTGCTGCATGCCGGGCCCGCGGCCGATGATGTGGCGATAGTGCCAGCCGTCGCGGAGGTGCCCGCGCAGGCGCGACAGCTCCTGTCGCAGGGCTTTGTCCTCAAGCGCCTTGCGCACCTGTACCAGCAGCTCGTCCGGATTCAGCGGCTTGGTCAGGAAGGCGGAGGCACCCGCCTTGATGGCATCAACGGCGAGCGGAATGGTGCCGTAGGCCGTCATCAGAATCATGGCGGTTCCGGGGTGATTGGCCATCACCCAGCGAAGCAGTTCCCGTCCGTTCATTCTGGGCATGTTGACGTCGGCGACGACCAGATCGGCGCCGGGCGGCATATTGCGCATCGCGTCCTCACCATCGACGGCGGTCGTGACGGAGTAACCCTCTTCTCGCAGGACGGTTGCGGCGGCCTCGCGCACGGAGGCGTCGTCCTCAACCAGAAGAATGTGAAATGTCTGTTCCGGCATGGACATCGAGCGTCATTGTAACGGCTGTCGCCCAAGAGTCATGGTGGCGCGGGCAGCAGCTATTCGCCTATGGCATGCGGCCAAGCGCAGTGGAGGTCAGCGGCGATGATCGGCCAGCGGCAGTTTCACATGGAAAGTCGCGCCTTTGCCGGGTTCGCTCTCGACGGTGACGTGGCCGCCGAAATTGTCAGCAAAGCGTTTGACCAGCGCCAAGCCGATTCCGCTGCCCTCTCTCTTGGTCGTTTGAAACGGCTTGAAGACGCGGTCGAGCATCTCGGGCGGAATCCCCGGGCCGGTGTCCGAGACCGAGACGATGCCGAAACCGGGTTCCTCGCGGACGGCAACCGATATCCGTCCGCCGCGGCCCATGGCCTGTTGTGCGTTGAGGACCAGATTCATGAGAATCTGGCGCAGCGCATGCGGGTCGCAGGAAACATGGACATTGGGGGCCGCGGGTATCGTCAGTTCGGTGTCGGTGCTCCGCAACAGACCGTCCATGATGGTCTTGAGCGTTTGCAGCGCGTGGATGAGCGATACCGCCTCGACACGAAACGCCTGGGCTTTTTCGTGGGCGAGGTAATCCTGAACCAACTGCTGCACGCGGGCCAGCTCGGAGT
>CAYSSA010000145.1:2135-5179 GCA_964433485.1 uncultured Tepidisphaeraceae bacterium
CGTGCCCGGCGACGCCGCCGACTCGCTCCGGGTCGGCGGCGTTCTTACGCAATGAATGCAATTGAAAACGCAGCGCCTGAAGCGGATTGCGGATCTCGTGCGCCAGCACCGCCGCGGTGAGCCCTCGTTCGGCGAGCAATCCCATCTGCTCCATCCGCGACCGCTCCCGCTGGCGGGCGGCCGATCCCCACATCTGAAACGCAATGACACCGGCGGCGCCAAGGATGAGGGTAGCCGCGGCCGTCTGCACGCCCACGCGCCAGAGGAACTTGCCCTCGGTTTGCCAGAACCGTTTCCAAAGAACGGATCGGGACAGGTCGATGTAGACGTGGACGACGAAGCGGTTGGGCGGGACACCCTCGGCACGCCGCAGAATCCGCAAGCTGTCGGGATCGGCGTTTCGAGCCATCTCGGCCTCGGCGATGGACTCCGGCAGGGGGCTTGGGGGCCTGCGGCGGGCCCAGATGCGCACGCTCGGTCCGGGTTCCTGCTGGATCCAGATGCAGGCGGCCTGGATCGCTGGATCCCGCTGAAGTTCAAGGTCCAGAGGCGCCAGAACCTGGACGTCGCCTGTGCGGTAGGTGTAGTTCACATGGGTCCACAGGCGTTCGGCGAGGGCCGCCGCGCCCTGGTTCACATCGCGATCGTAGGCCGCGAGCATGATCCAGAATGTCCAGGGCACGGTCAGGGCCGCCGCCAGCAATAACATGCCGACCGTCACCCACCACCTTCGTTGGATTCCCAGAATTCGTTTCATGGTTGCCCGTGCTCGGGTCAAAAGACGCCTGCCATATCGGATATCGTCGCGCCGGCGGAAGAATCGTATGAGAAGCTGGTCGCCAATACCAGCGTCAGAGGGCGTGCGTTAGAAGGGTTGGCCGTTGGTTCCGGGCGTTCAGGAGTCGAAGTCGCCGACAGGCAAGACGCTTCCGTCGCCTGTTGCCGGCAGGATCAGGACTGCGCCTGGGCGTCGGCCCGCGCTCTCAGATCTCGCTTGAGCACCTTGCCGGTTGGAGTATGCGGCAATTGGTCGATCAGGTGGATATCGCGGGGAATCTTGAAGTTCGCCAGTCCCTGTTGTCGGCAGAAGGATCGCAGGGCCTCGGCATCGAGCGAGGCGCCGGGCCTGGCGACGACAAATGCCACGACCGCTTCGCCTCGAACGGAGTCCTTTCGGCCAACGACGGCCGCCTCGGCCACTTCTGGATGGGCCATCAGGAGTTCTTCCACTTCGCGCGGCACGATCTTCTCGCCGGCGGCAATGATGATGTCCTTTTTTCGACCGGTGATGAAGAGGAAACCATCCTTGTCGATGCGGCCGAGGTCGCCGGTCTTGAAATAGCCGTCTGGGGTGAGAACTCTGGCGGTCTCCTCAGGAAGGTTGTAGTAGCCTTTCATGATCATGGGCCCCTTGAGCCAGATCTCGCCCGGCCTTTCCGGCGGCAGCGGATTGTCCTGGTCATCGACAATGCGCGTTTCGCAGCCTGGCACGGGTTTGCCGACGGAGCCTGGGCGGTGGTCGTGTGGGACATTGACATGCGTCACGGGCGACGTTTCCGTGAGGCCATAGCCTTCGTAGATCGGAACTTGAAACCGCTGGAGGAACGCCTCTCGGACGGTCGCGGGCAGCGCTTCTCCGCCCGAGATGATCGCATGGAACCCGGCGAAGTCCTCCGGGCCCGTGGATTGCAGGTGGAGCATAGCGGCAAACATCGAGGGGATGCCAAAGAGAATGGAGGGTTTGTGGGCCCGGATGGCCTCGATGGTGGCAAGAGGTGAGAAGCGGGGCAGATAGACGATCGGGGAGGCGAGTTGCATGGGGGCGAGCATGGTCGCCGTCATGCCGAAGGAGTGAAAGAGGGGAATAATGCCGAGGAAAGTGTGTTTTCGTTGCAGTCCGACATGATCAATGGCGGCGTCGACGTCGCTTTGCAGATTCCCGTAGCTGAGCATGACCCCTTTGGGCAGGCCGGTGGTTCCGGAAGTGTACATCAGCACGGCGAGATCGCCGGTCCCGACGCGGGGAGGCGCCGGAGCGGCCTGCGGCGCGGCCGCCGGAAGGCGTGAAAGGTCGATAAGGTTGAGTCCGCAATCCTGCAGCTTTGCGGAAAGGGGGGGCGCGGTGGCCACGGTGTCGATGCCGGAGTCACGGATAACATGGGCGATGTCGCGATCCCCGAGCAGATAGTTCAGCGGCACAACTGACTTGCCCGAAAGCAGGATTCCGTAGAAACTGGCGACATAGCCGGCCGACGGAGGCAGCAGGATGCCCGCGTGGGGCCGGTGGGTTCGGTCGCCGATAAGGCGCGAGAGCGCGGCCGCCGCCGCGGCCATTGCCCGATGAGTGTGCCGCCCGGAGTCGTCAATCACGGCGGTGTCGTCCGGCGTGAGGTCGGCGTGCCGAAAAAGAAAGTCCAAGAGCATGCGGTATCCGTCGAATAAGAATGATGGAGACTATAGCCGATGGCCAAGTCGCGTGCGAATTCGGCAGGTGATGATGTTGTGGGCGGCGGCATTGCTGATGTGCGGTTGCCAGAACGGGGAACCAACGCTGGTTGCCGACAGCGGTCAGGCGGCATTCGGTGCGGGCGATTTTGGTGGGGCCATCGCCGCGGCCGACGCGGCACTGGCGTCTGGAGCCGATGGCGACTCGGCCGCGCGGGCGCTGTATGTCAAAGGCCGGGCGTTTGAGGACCGACCCAAGCTCACCGCACAGCAATCGGATGCGGATCTTCGCGAGGCTTGGCGGAATTATGCGGCAGCGCTCCAGGCGGCGCCTTCGCCCGGACTCAAAGGGTACATTCACACGAGCCTGGGCAACGCGGCGTATTGGCTTGGAGAATACGCGACGGCTGAACAGCAGTGGGAACAGGCTTTTGAGTTGTTGAGGGAGGACGGTCTGAGAGCGTGGGTGCTTTATCGGCGTGGGTTGTGCCAGCAGCGTCAGGGCAAGTGGGCGCTGGCCGACGAGTCCTACAACGCGGTGTGCCGGCAATATCCCGACGGCGAGCCGGCACGGCGCGCCGCCGGCAAAATGGGCGCGC
>CAYSSA010000145.1:5194-5424 GCA_964433485.1 uncultured Tepidisphaeraceae bacterium
TTGGCGCCTACGATCAGCGCGTGTCGGCGGACGGGGTCGCGGGGCGGTTGCGGGCCGCGGGGTTTTCCGCAAGCGTAGTGCCGTCTGGCCGACTTCACCGCGTGGTGGTCGGTCCGTATGTCGTGTATTCGGCTGCGGCTGCCGCCAAAGCCCGCCTGTTGCCGGAATACCGCGACGCGATGATTGTTCCCTGAGGCGGCCAGGTCGCCTATAGTCAAGCCGCAACGGCG
>CAYSSA010000145.1:5443-12487 GCA_964433485.1 uncultured Tepidisphaeraceae bacterium
AGCACACAATCGTATTGATCCCAGGAGACGGCATCGGGCCGGAGGTTGCCGGGGCCACGAGACGCGTCCTGGACGCCGCCGGACTGGACGCCGAGTGGGTGGAGATGCCGGCCGGCGCCAGCGCGGTCGAGAAAGGCTATGGGGATGTGCTTCCGAAGGAAACGCTGGCGGCCATTTCGCGACACCGGGTGGCGCTGAAGGGTCCGGTAACGACGCCGATCGGCGGTGGATTCGCCTCGGTGAATGTGCAATTGCGCAAGAAGCTGAATCTTTACGCGGCGGTGCGCCCGGTGCGGAGCATGCCGGGCATCCGGACGCGATACGAGAACGTGGACCTGGTGGTCATTCGTGAGAACACGGAGGGCCTGTACAGCGGAATCGAGAACGAGGTGACGGCGGGCGTGGTCACGAGCATGAAAGTGGCGACGGAACTGGCCTGCACTCGCATCGCCCGTTATGCCTTTCAGTACGCCCGCAATCGCGGCCGCAAACGGGTGACGGCGTTCCACAAGGCGAACATCATGAAACTGACCGACGGCATGTTCATCCGCTGCGCCAAGAAGGTTCATGATGAGGAGTACTCCGACATCGCCTATGACGAATTGATCATCGACGCAGCCAGCATGAAGCTGATTCAGGATCCGAGCAGGTTCGACATGATTCTATGCGAGAACCTTTACGGCGACATCGTGTCGGACATGTGCGCGGCTTTGGTGGGGGGGCTGGGCGTCGTGCCCGGCGCCAACATCAGCGAGCAGGCGGCCGTGTTTGAGGCGGTACATGGTTCAGCGCCGGACATCGCGGGCAAGGGTGTCGCCAATCCGCTGGCGCTGATCATGTCGGGTGTGATGATGCTGAACCACATCGGCGAAAGGGCGATGGCCGAGAGGATCAAGAACGCGTACAACACGGTTCTTGCCGAGGGCAAATATCTGACGCGCGATCTCGGCGGCACAGCCGGCACCGAGGACTTCACCAGAGCGTTGATCGCGGCGCTGTAGCGGACTTCAGGCACGCCGCGGCTATTGCCGGTGATCCGCCCACGGCGCGTTTTTTGCGACTGATGTAACTCCGCGCGCCGATGTTGCGTAGCATTCCTCATCATGCGATTCCCAGGTTATCGATTGCTCGTATGCAGGGGATTGGGCTGCATCTGGTTGTTCCTGGCGGCGCCGGTCATGGCGGAGCAGGCCATGTGGGTTGTGACAAACACGGCCGCCTCGGGCAGGGGTTCATTAGCTGAGGCGGTGGAGAAAGCAAACGCTTCGCCGACGGGAGGCGCCATTGCCTTCAGGTTGCCGGCAGGGGACTCGGGCTACGATGCCGCCAGTGGAACCTGGCGGTTGGCGCTGTCGGCGCCGTTGCCCGTGGTCACACGCGAGGGCGTGACGATTGATGCCGGCGCACAGAAGGGTCGGATTGTGTTGCAGGCCGGGCGCGAAGGTGTGGAATACGCGTTGACGCTGGCAGCTTCACGGTGCCGGGTACGAGGGCTGGCAATCAGGGGGTTCCGGCACGGTCTGGTCATCTATGGCGCCGGCGCTCGCGAAAACCTGGTGCGGGAGAACGAACTCGGACCGGGAAACGAGACCGGGGTCGCGGTGGTTGACGGTGCGGCGGAAAATACACTTGCCGAGAATGTGATATCCGGAAATCGGTCAATCGGCGTGTATCTGGGGGGGAGGGAAACGTGCGACAACACGCTTCGCGACAATCGCATTGGCTGCGATGCCGGCGGCACGACGCGCGTACCGAATGCCATCGGCGTAATGCTGGCGCGAGCTTCGCGCAATTTGCTGGTGGGAAACACTATATCAGGAAACGACGACATCGGCCTTCTCATGGTGGGCAAATGGACCGAGCGCAATCGCATCGAAGGCAACTTCATCGGCGTGGACCCCGGAGGCCGAAGGCTTCTGCACAACGACAAGGGAATTGTCATCAAGAGTCTGGCCAACAACAACCGCATTGGCGGCGACGGCGCCGGCCGACGGAACATCATCTCCGGCAATATCGAAATCGGCATCTATATCGAGGCGGCGGACGGGAATGTCATCCAGGGAAATTACATCGGCACCGACATCACGGGGCGGGTGGCGGTGGTCGACGGAGAAAAGGTCCAGGGCAACGGCATCGAGTTCAACACCTGCGCCAAAGGGAATGTTCTTGGCGGCCGGGCCGAAAGCGAGCGGAACATCATTTCGGGACACAAGGTGTATGGGGTTGTCTACTACGGCAACTGCCGGCAAAACAGCACCATCGGCAACTATATCGGCACGGATGTTTCCGGGGAGCGCGCCCTGCCCAACGCGACGGGCATCTGTGTCGACTGCGCCTCGCACGACAACGACATCGCCCTCAACGTCATCTCGGGCAATCTCAATTATGGCATGTTCTTTGTCACTCGCGGTACCAGGGGCAACACGCTTCGCGGCAACTTCATTGGAACCAATGCCGGCGGCGACAGGCCGGTTCCGAACGACATCGGCATGGTCATCTCCACCGGCGCGGCGGACAACCTCGTGGGCGGCCCGCGGCCCGAGGACCGCAACCTGATCTCCGGCAACCGCCAGGCGGGGCTGATGATCACCAATCGCTTCACGGAGTCCAATCGTATCGAGGGCAATTACATCGGGGTGGACATCGGAGGCGGCAATCGGCTGGGCAACCGCCATGGCGTGGTGCTGTCGACCTATCCGGCCGGAAACGTGCTCCGCAACAATGTCATCTCGGGCAACCAGGACACGGGCGTGGTCATCTGTGAATATGCCCGAGGCAACGAACTACTGGGAAACCGGATCGGGACCGACGCGGCCGGGGCCAAAATCATCGGCAACGGAGCGGCCTCGGTTGTGATCGATGCTTCGGCCCGCGACAATCTGCTGGAACGGATGGAGGCGGACAACCGGCTGGCTCCGGCGGGTGTGTTGTGGTTGCCGAACGCCAAAGCGCCCGTACCCGCGAGTGGTTCGTCTCATGGCAAGGGCCCGGGCGAACCGTTGGCTTCGCCGACTGAGCGTTTGACGATTCCGACCATCATCGCGAACGAGCCCGACACGTTGATTGCGGTCGTGGTGACCAACACGCGGGATCGCGGCGCCGGCTCATTGCGCGAGGCCATCGAGCGTTGCAACAGGGTGGGCGGCCGCGTGCGGGTCCGATTTGAGATTCCGGACATGGATCCGGGTTTTGATCGAACCACGGGGCAGTGGACAATTCAACTCGCGGAGATGTTGCCTCCCATCACGGCATCACATCTGTTGATCGACGGCCGGAGAATCGTCCTCAGCGGCTCAGGCCATTCCATCGAATGCGCATTTCTTATCCTGAACGCATCCAATGTCGTGATACGCGGGTTCACCATCCGCGAGTTTCTTTATGGCGTGCAGATTCACGGGGCCAAAGCCCGCGGGAACCGGATCGCCGGCTCGCAACTGGTCAACAACTTCAACGCGATCGAGATCCTCAGTGGCGCCGGTGGCAATGTTGTCGGCGGCACAACCGAGGCCGATCGCAATATCATCGTCGGTAATCAGCATATCGGCATACGCATAAGCGATGCCGACGGGAACCGGGTCTGCGGCAACTATGTCGGCGTGGACCAGAGCGGACGGAAGGCCAAGCCGAACTACGACGGCATCTGTATCGAGGGACGCTCTCGCAACAACCTCATCGGGGGGCGCTCCACCGGCGAACGAAACATCGCCTCGGGCAACATCGCCTACGGGATCGACCTTTTCGGCGCGGGCGTCAAAGAGAATATCGTCATCGGCAATTTCATCGGCACCGACGCGACGGGAACGGCCCCGGTGCCCAACACTTATGGTGTGTTGTTCGACGACCGGGCCGCTGGCAATATTCTTGGCGGCCTCGGAGAGGGCGAATGGAACCTCATTTCCGGCAACACGGCGTTTGGGGCGTATATCTACAACAATGGCACGCGAGGCAACATCGTTCGCGGGAACCGCATCGGCACTGACGTTGCGTGTACATACGCCATTCCCAATGAAACGGGCGTTCACATCGACGGTGGGGCGGTGTCGAATCTGGTCGAGCACAACCTGGTGTCCGGCAATCTCGTTGCGGGCATAACCATCTTTGCCCTCAACACCGACCGCAACGTCATCCGAGCCAATCGCATCGGCGTCGGCGTGGACGGACGACCGCTGGGCAACGGGAGTGATGGCATTCGCATCGTCCTCGGCCCGCGCGGCAACGTGCTGGGCGGCACCCGCCAGGAGAACCTCATCGCCAACAACGGCGGCTGCGGCATTGCGGTAGAGCCTGCGGAGCGTCGCGGCAACGCCATACTGGAGAATGTCTTCAGGAGCAATCGCGGGCCGGACGTCGGCGCTCAATCCGAGGCGACTCGGTGACCGGGCGGCAGGTTCCAGCGTGGAGCGATTCGATTCGGCCTCGCCCGGCATTACAATCATCCCGCGATGAGTTCCCGGATCGCCAATATTCTGGCCGTGGGAGCGATGTTCGCCGGCGTGCTGGCGGCGTATCTGCCGGCGCCGGGTGATGGGCGACCAACGACCTTGCGGGCCAGCGACTATCACCTGCTGCACCAGCGCCGTATCAGTTTTGCAATACAACATCTGTTGTCGGAGTCGCCCCGCCTTCCGGCGTGGTACTCGCGCGAGTTGCTGGGGACGCCTTTTCGCGCAAACCTGCAGAACTTCCCGCTGATTCCCACGCGGCTGCCTTTGCTGCTGATTTCTCCGGATGATGCCATGGCGGCCGGCGCCATGATTGCCGCAACGCTCGCTTCGCTATTCACATTTCTCTACGCACGGCGGGTGGGATTGCCGCCGCTCGGGGCGGCCGTTGCGGGCTGGAGCTTCGCGACGGCCGGATTCTTCGCCTCCCGCGTCATGGCGGGACACCTGCCTCTGCTTGAGGCGTATCCCGCGCTCCCGTTGCTGGCCTGGCTCATCGAGCGTTGCATCGGCGACTACGCCGTACGGACCGACCTGGGTTGGCGCCTTGCATGGCTGAGTTTCGCCGCGGCGGCCGTGATGCTGGCCGGACATCCACAGCTTCCGGCCTACGCCATGGGGATTGCGGTCATCCTGGTTCTCTGTCGCGCAACCGGCTCGCTCCGGTGGCGCATGCTGGGCGCGCTGGCGCTTGGGGTAGCCCTGGCGGCGTTCGCGCTGCTGCCAATGCTGTTGTTGATCCAGCGGTCCACGCGCATCCTGGCGCTGGGCCCGGCGTACAACGATGTCTCTCTTCCCGCGTGGCGAGCGCTGTCGCTGTTGAGTCCCTGGACACACGGCTGGCCAGCGTCGCTGGCGGAGAACAGAGGCCATGTGTTTGCCGGTGGAGATGACATGGTTTTCTGGGACACCGTAATCTACCTGGGGTTGCTGCCGGTCGTGGCGGCGGTCTGCCTTGCCCTTCAGTGCATTGCGCGCCGGCGGTTGCCGGCGTCGCCCTGGTTGTTCTGCGCCGTTGTCGGCCTGCTCGCGGCGGTAACAGCGTTGCCTTCGGCGCGGCACCTGTTCTCGTTCCTCCCCGGCACATGGCTGCGAAGTCCGGCGAGGCAGTTTTATGTGACCACGTTCGCCCTGGCGCTGGCGGCGGGCGTTGGCACGCAGCTCTGTTGGAACCTCGGAGCGCGCCGCAAAGGCTGGCGCTTCCTGGCTGTTGTGGCGATCGCCGCCAACGCGGCGGACGTCACGATCCATGACCGCTGCTTCATTCAGAACACGCCGCCCCCTCGGATGGACGATGTTCAGCGGAACATACTGGCGGCCGCGGGCGATGCGCGCGTTGCCTTTGATTTCTCGCTCCCGCTGAGCGTCAATCGCGAGATCGATGATATTGGTTTCTTCGATTCGTTGATGCTGGCCCGACCATACCGGGCCGTATTGCGACTGGCGGGAAGGCCGGAGACCGCGAACATCCAGGAGTTCGATGGTTCGGGAATGAACGCTTCCTCACTGGCATGGCTTGGGGTGAAGTATGTGTTGACCGCGGGTCGGCGAACGGATCTGAAACAGGTCGGCGGCTGGCCGGGAGTTCAGCTCTATGAAGTGCCGAATCCCTCGCCTCGCGCGGTATTCGTGGAGGGGGCTTCGCCGAATCGGACTGGCAGCGTCGGAGGCAGGCCGGCATCGTGGAGACGCGACGGGCCCGACGCCATGGCGATTGATATGACGGCGACGGTTGCGGGGCATGTGGTGGTGCTCGAAGCGGCCGATGACGGCTGGCACGCCACCGTTGATGGCACACCTGCTCCCATTGTCGTTTCGGATGAGGTATTCATCGCCGTGGCGGTAGGTCCGGGGACTCACACAATCCGCCTGGAGTACCGGACTCCCGGCGCTCTGGCCGGGGCGTGTGTGTCGGCGGGCGCGGTCTTTGCCCTGGCCGCCGTGATCCACTTCCATCGCCGCCGCAGTCGCCTATAATGGCGACCGGTGCGGTGGTAGCTCAATTGGACAGAGCACGAGATTTCTAATCTCGCGGTTGAGGGTTCGAGTCCCTCCCGCCGCGTTCGCTCCGAAAAATGGGGGCTCCGTTGGCCCGTCGGGTTTTTGTTTTTCCGTTCCCGCCCTGTACCTTATGGCGCGATGTTCAAGCGGCTGCGCGAGCTTAAAATGTCCCTGGCGGCGAAGTGCGAACTCATGTTCGGCACCGCCGTGCTTCTGGTGATCGGCGCAGTGCTGCTCGGGGATCAGCTCTCGCTCGATCTTGCTCCGGTGCGCGGCGTCCAGCCCGAGACGGACACGGTCCTGATGGCCGAGGTCAGGGCCGAATCCGAGCACGTCCTGCGCAAACAACTCCAGGAGTACGCGCGGAGTTCGACGCGCCCGGCTACGCGCCCGGCGACCCGGCCCTCAACTCAGGCGACCACCCGATCATCCACCTCGCCTGCGTCTCAGCCCGCATCGGCCGTGGTCGGCTCCAACAGAGTGGTTGTGCGCATGTTCCTGGTGAAGAATCCCGGCACGCTGCTGCGTTTTGAATCCAAGGCGCTGACCCGCTTTCGCAATGACCCCACGGCGGATGATGTGGCCCGGATACAGACCAGCC
>CAYSSA010000145.1:12554-12761 GCA_964433485.1 uncultured Tepidisphaeraceae bacterium
CAGAGCTGCATGCCTTGCCACCGCAATGATCTGCTCAATGGAGACCCCGACGCCATCGAGGCGGGAACCGCCACCGAACCGCCGCCGCTGCTGGGGATTGTCACGGTGGAGGTGCCGTATCAGGAGGATGCAAACCAGGTCTTCCTCAATCGCATCTTCATCTTCCTTGCGGGCGTGCTTGCCGGCACGGTCGCGATCTTCGTGTTC
>CAYSSA010000146.1:0-4283 GCA_964433485.1 uncultured Tepidisphaeraceae bacterium
AGCGCAATGTGGCCTACGATCTGCTGGAATTCGAGCAGTACAAGCGGACGTTTGCCGTGAATATCGCCGACCGCTATCTGTCCGTGCTGCAGCGCTACGACATTCTGCAGAACGCGGAGGACAGCTATCGGCGGGCGGTTGTTCAGGCGGCAAGGTCCCGGGCACTGGCCCAAGCCGGACGGTTGCCGCCGTTCCAGATGGATCAGGCGATATCGGACGAACTGAGCGCCCGCGACCAGTGGATTGCGGCCCAGGGCGTTTATACGGATGCCGTGGATTCCTTCAAGGTTTTGCTTGGTTTGCCGCCGGACGCGCGAGTGGAACTGGATCGTTCCGAGTTGCAGCAACTTGCCAAGGTCACCTCGGAGATGCTGAGGATCGCCCCCCCGACCTCACAGCCGGCGGAATCGGTATTGCCGACTACGCGAATGAGCGATGTGGAACTGCAGCGAAAGCTGGCGTCGATGCCCAAGCCGGAAGAGGTGGTGCTGACGCCCGCCGACAGGGCCAACGCCGGGCGCTACGAGTATCCCGAGTCGCAGGCCATCGAGTTGGCCTTGAAGAACCGCCCGGATCTTCGCGTCGCCAAGGGGCGCGTGGTTGACGCCCAGCGCAAGGTGGCGGTGGCGGCCAATGCGCTGGAGGCGGGATTGACGCTGAGCGGCCGGGGGGCGGCCGGCTCGCGTCGCGGCGTCGGCTCCACGGGACAGGACGATGCGGAGTTGCGGCTGGAACGCGGAACCTATTCGGCTGGAGTGGACCTGGACCTCCCGCTGCATCGCGTGCGCGAGCGCGACGCCTACCGGGCAAGCTATGTCGCGTTGGAACGGGCCGTACGCGCTTTCCAGGAGCAGGAAGATCAGATCAAACTCGCGGTTCGCAGTCGCCTGACCGAACTTCTGGAGGCTCGCGAATCGCTTCAGACCCAGAGCCAGGCGGTGCGGGTGGCGGAACGGCGCGTGGCCAGCACCGATATGTTGTTCGAGGCCGGTCGTGTGCAGGTTCGCGATGTCCTGGATGCCTCGGCGTCGCTGACGCGGGCCAGGAACGCGCTGACGTCGGCGCTGGTAAGATACCGTGTCGCGGAACTGACGATCGAACGCGACCTGGGAGTTCTGGAGGTCAACGAGGAAGGCTTATGGCGCGAGTACATTCCGAAATAGAAGGCATGGAAGCGGTTCGGGCGGCGAGACGCGGGCGAAGGGTCCGTTGGCTGACGGCGGCGGTCGTGTTGTTGCTTGCGGTGGCGGCCGGATTGGTGGTGCGCGCCCGCGTGTTCGGTCGCAACGCCGATCCCATGGCCGGGATTCCCACCTACACGGTCACCCGTGGACCTCTGGTCATCAACATCACCGAGTCCGGAACGATCAAGTCCAGGCAGCAGGAGGTGATCAAGTGCGAGGTGGAGGGTGGATCGACGATCCTGTCGATGATTCCCGAAGGCACCCGAGTGCAGAAGGGCACATTGCTCGTCGAACTCGACGGCAGCAAGCTGCAGGACCAGAAGGTGGCGCAGGAAATCGTGGTCAAGAACGCCGAGGCGGCCGCGATCGGAGCGGAAGAGGCATATGAGGTCGCCAAGAGCCAGGCCCGCAGCGACATTGCCAAGGCACGGCTGGACGCGCGCTTCGCCGAGGAGGATCTGCAGAAATACAAGATGGGCGACTATCAGACCGAGTTGAAGGACAAGCAGTCGAAGGTCAGCCTGGCGCTGGAGAAACTGGAGCAGGCGAAGGAGAAGCGGGACTGGTCGCGCAAGCTGTTCGAGGGCAAATACATTTCGCAGACCGAACTGCAACTCGATGAACTGGCGATGAAGAGCGCGCAGCTCGACGTTGAGCTTGCCCGCAACGC
Organism: uncultured Tepidisphaeraceae bacterium; assembly: GCA_964433485.1. Classification (GTDB taxonomy): domain Bacteria; phylum Planctomycetota; class Phycisphaerae; order Tepidisphaerales; family Tepidisphaeraceae; genus JANYKD01. The sequence goes on from CAYSSA010000146.1 coordinate 1,855, forward strand.
GCTGTCGTTGCTGGAAAATTTCACCTATAAGCGGAAGATCGACGAGCTTGAGGCGGCCATCGAGCAGACCAGGATGGCGCTGGAGCGGGTGGAGCGCAAGGCGAAGGCCGACATCGTGCAGGCTGAGGCCGCCCGCGACGCCAAGAAGTCGGAATTTGAACGGCAGCAGGGCGTGCTGGCCAAGCAGAAGCGGATGATCGAGAAGTGCAAAATGTACGCGCCGGTGGACGGGCTGGTGGTGTACGCGACGACGGGCGACGGCGGCTGGCGCTTCAACCGGGAGCCGCTGATCGAGGGAGCCACCGTGCGGGAGCGGCAGGATCTGATCTACCTGCCGACTACCTCATCGGTGATGGCGGAGGTGAAAGTGCATGAATCAAGCCTTGAGAAGGTCGCCATGGGGCTGCCGGCGAGGGTGACGGTGGAGGCGCTTCCGGGGAAGGTCTTCACAGGCAAAGTTGCCCGAATTGCTCCGTTGCCGGATGCAGGCAGCATGTGGCAGAATCCGGATATGAAAGTCTATAACACGGAAATCCACATGGACGAGGGCGACGATGCGCTGCGAACCGGCATGAGTTGCCGGGCTGAGATCATCGTCGCCGAATACGCCGACGCAATCTATGTGCCGGTGCAGTCGGTCTTGCGCGTCGGTCGGCAGCCCACCGTCTACATTGCCACGCCCACCGGACCCGTTCCGCGGCCGGTCACCCTGGGACTGGACAACAACCGGATGGTCCGGATCACCCAGGGATTGGAGGTCGGGGAGCGGGTGCTGTTGAATCCGCCGCTGGCCGAGGCCGCGATGCGGGATGAGCCGGCGCCGGCCGCCGCCCCCACCAGCCGCCCCAAGCCGCCTCAGGAGGGCGGGGGCGGCCGCAACCTCACGCCGGAACAGCGGGAGGAAATGCGCAAACGAATGGAGGCCATGACCCCAGAGCAGCGCGAGGAGATGCGAAAACAGCGCGAGCAGCGCCGTCAGGGACAGGGCGGCGGACAGGGTAACAACGGACAAGGCGGCCGATCCGGTCCGCCGGGAGACGCGAAATGACCCCTGTTGTCGCCGAGGCATTGCCGGCGCCGGCCCGGGCTACCGAAGTGGTGGTGCGGCTGGACAACGTCCGCAAGACCTACCTCATGGGCGCGGAGCACGTTCATGCGCTGGCCGGTGTGAGCCTCAGTTTCAAGCGAGGCCAGTTCTGGGCGCTGATGGGTCCGAGCGGCTCGGGCAAGAGCACCATGCTCAACGTGCTGGGATGCCTGGACCGTCCGACATCGGGTCACTACTACCTTGAGGGCCAGCGCGTCAGCGACCTGGGCGACGACGCCCTGAGCGACTTCCGTCTCCGCCACCTGGGTTTCATCTTCCAGAGCTTCAATCTGATTCCCCAACTGACGGTACAGGAGAACATCGAACTGCCGCTCTATTACCTGGGCTGGGACGATCTGGAGATGCGGACACGGGCCCACGAACTGGCCGAGCTGGTCGGGTTGGGGGAGCGGTTGCGACACCGGCCGACCGAGCTTTCCGGCGGCCAGCAGCAGCGCGTGGCGATTGCCAGGGCGCTGGCCAACGACCCGTCCATCCTGCTGGCTGACGAACCCACAGGCAACCTCGATTCGGCGACCGGAGAGCAGATCATGCGGCTGCTGGCCGACCTCAACGCCAAGGGAAAGACGATCATCATGGTCACGCATGAGCCTGACATCGCGGCGCATGCGAGCAGTCGCCTGCACATGCGCGACGGCCTGATCGACCGCATCGAGGGAGTCCAGTGATGCGCAAGATTCGCCTGCTGCGAAACATCGGCCTGGGGATCAAGAACCTCCTTCTGCACAAGCTGCGGTCGGTGCTGACCATGCTGGGAATGGTCTTCGGCGTCGGAAGCGTCGTGGCCATGCTGTCGGTTGGCGAGGGCGCCAGCAAGACGGCGCTGGAGCAGATCCGCAAGTTGGGTAGCAACAACATCATCATTACTTCGATCAAGCCGGTGGAGGAGGAGAGCCAGCAGACCCAGCGCAGCCACCTGGCGATGTACGGACTGCTCTACGCCGACGAGGTGCGGATTCGCGAGACCTGTCCCGCGGTGGAACGGGTGGTGCCGGTTAAACTGGTGCGCAAAGAGGGGCGAGTCGGCGAGCGCAACCTGGAACTGCGCGTGGTCGGAACAACCCCCGAGTGGTTTGACCTGGTGCGGCGGGCGGTCGTGGCCGGGCGGGTCATGACGCCGCACGACACGGAGCAGGCCGGCAACAACGTCGTGGTGCTGACCGAAACAGGCGCCCGCCGAGTGCTGGCCACCGCCGCCACCGTCGGACAAAACATCCGCATCGGCGGCAATTACTTCGAGGTCATCGGCATTGTTCAGAGCGAGTCATCCGTCGCCGGGGGCCTTCAGACGCCCGACCAGGACGTGGACGCCTACGTCCCC
>CAYSSA010000146.1:4293-11551 GCA_964433485.1 uncultured Tepidisphaeraceae bacterium
GCTCCTGATGCAGTACTGGGGCGACATTTCCTCGCGGCGAACCTCGGGCGGGTTCGAGCGGGAACGAGTGGAACTGCATCAGATGATCGTGCAGATCACCAGCACCGACGAAGTGGAGTCCTCGGCGGCCGCCATCGATGCCATGCTCAAGCGATTCCACAAGAAGAACGATTATCGCATGAGTGTTCCGTTGACATTGCTTCAGCAGGCGGAAGCCACCAAGCGGACATTCAACATCGTCCTTGGGTCGATCGCGGGAATCGGGATCATGAACATCATGCTCGCCTCCGTCACCGAACGCACTCGCGAGATCGGCATCCGCCGGGCGATCGGCGCCAAGCGGCGGCAGATCGTCGGGCAGTTCCTCATCGAGACCACCGTGCTCTCGACCGTCGGCGGCCTGATCGGCATTGGCGTTGGCGTCCTCATCCCCTGGATCATCACCGTCCGTGCCGGAATGCCCACGGTCATCACGGTCTACAGCCTCGTGCTCTCGTTTGGCATCAGCATGATTGTCGGGATCGTCTTCGGCCTCTATCCGGCGGTTCGGGCCGCCGCGCTCGATCCGATCGTGGCTCTCCGACACGAGTAGGCGATCGGTCCCGGCTGCATGCTCCGACGCAGCCGGCTACGTTCCCCCCAGAAAGTCCAGGCTCACGCGCTTCTGCACCACGTCGATCTGCGTGAAGCACTGCTTGAGCGCCGCCTCATCCAGTGGGCCAAGACGATGCGGCCCAAGCTGATTGTCCGGATTGTCGCCGGCGAGGATGGCGGCCGTCTGCCGGCGCAGCCTGAGGCGCATGAGAAACTCGTGCGCGGCCGATATGTCGTCGCGACTTGCCGCCGACAGGATGCCGGCCGCGACCAGCCGATCCAGGCGATCCAGAGTCCCGGTCGCGCCGATTTCGCTCTTCAGGGCATAGAGCCGCGCGAAGCTTACGATCGGCATCAGGGCATCTTTGAGGTTCAACCGGGCCGATTCGCCGCCCGTTCCCGCGCCAAGAATCTTCCCAAACAGGCGCATCGGCGGCTTGAACTGCAGCGCCTCACGGGCAAAGTGCGGGAAAAACGCCGGTTGGCCGCGCAGCGACGTCCATATCTGTTCCCGAAGTTCCTGTACCAGTTCGATCCGCCCGCAAACGCCCCGAAGATCGAAGAAGATGCAGAAATCGAGAATCTGCTGCGGTTCGGCCTTCGCGATCCAATCGGCGAAGTATTGCTTCCACACCGAAAGCGGCTGGACCCATCTGGGGTTCTTCGCCATGATCTCGCCGCGACAGAGCGCATAGCCGGCCTCGGCTAGCGCGCCGCAGACGCGGTTTCCAAGGGCCAGGAAATACTCCCGAACTTCCTCGCCGCCCTCGCCATGTTGCGGTAGATGGATGATCGCGTTGTCCTGATCGGTGAACAGCGATTGCTCCTGGCGTCCCTGGCTGCCAAGTGAGATGAAGGCAAACTCCGCCGGCGGCGTCCCGAGTTCGGCGATGGCCATTTGCACAAGCCGCTCAGTGGCGGCGTCACAGACCGACGAAATGGCGCGGGTGATGCTGCGGGGATGGGCTCCACTCTCCAGAAGTGCCCGGGCGATCGACGGCACCTCGCGGCAGCATCGGACCACCTCGTCAATGCTCCCGGCCTGGCCGATTCCCTGCGTCAGAAGCATCGTCCCGTAACCCGATGCCCCCAGCAGTTCTCCCGGCCCGAGGACACCGATCACCCGGCCGCCATCTTCGGCGACGGCCAGATGGTCGGCCTGGCGCTGCCGCGTCAGCAGGATGGCCTCGCAAACCTGGGCACTCTCACCGATTCGGATCAACGGAGCGCTCATCACCCGGCACACCGGCGTATCCGGGTCCATCCGGGCGGCAACGACGCGATCGCTGAGATTCTGTCCGGTGACCATGCCGATGGCCTCGCCGTTGTCGGCCCGCACCAGAACGCACGCCGATCCTTTCGCCGCCATCAGCGATGCGACGCGATGTATCGGGGTGTCAGGCCCACAGGCGACGACCGGGCGGCTCAGGGGCCGAACCGGCTCGTGCAGGAAAAGGAGCGCCGTCTGCAATCGCTGGATCGCCGCCTCACGTTCCATGTCGCGAGCCGACTCGACCAGGCCCTGCGGCCGCGCGGAAGCGCGCGAACCCACTTCCCGCGCCAGCACGATGAAGCCGTCCTTGCCGCCAAAGGAAATGCGGCTCAGCGCCAGAACGCAATCCACCAGCGAACCGTCGCGTCGCCGCAGCAGGCCCTCGAAACCGCCAGCCGGCTCCTCGCCTCTTGCCAGGCGTTCCATATGCTCCCAGGCCGTCGCGTTGCCTCCGCCGGCGGGGATGATATCCGAGGGATCCAGCAGCTCGATTTCGTGCTCCGAGTACCCCAGCATCTCCAGCAGAATCGGATTGGCATAGCGGCATCGGCCGTCGAGAACCAGCAGCGTGCCTTCGGTGGTGGCCTCGACGAGCGAGCGATATCGCTCGGTCGATTCCCGCAGGTGGTCCTCGGCGTCTCGCCGGCGCCGCTCGATCCGCAGGCTTTCGCGCATGACATACGACAGCAGCAATGCCACGACCACGGCAATGGCGAGCGCGGCTCGGACGATGTTCCGCTCGATCCGCGTGATCTCCTCCTTCACGTCCTCGATGTAGATGCCGGTTCCGATGATCCAGCCCCATGGCTCGAATCCCTGGACGTAGGATTCCTTGGGAACAAGCCGTTGCGGGTCGTCCTTCCACTGCCAGACGTAGTCGATGTAGCCTTCTTTCTGCCGCCGCACCAGTTCGGCGAACTCGACGAAGATCCTCGCTCCGCGAGGATCCGTGAAGTCCGACACGTCCTTGCCGATCAGGTCCGCGCGGTAGGGATGCATCACGATGCGCGGCGTCATGTCCTGAAGCCAGAAGTAGTCCTTTCCCTCTCGTCCGTATCGCATGCGCCGGATGCGCTCCCCGGCGATGCGCTGCGCCTCGGCGCGCGTCATCCTGCCCGCGCGCTCCTCGCTCTCCGCTTCGGCCAGAATGCTCGAAGCCGCGTTGGTCAGTTCGCGGATCATCTCGCGCTTTCGGTCCAGCATCGCCGCCTCGAGCCGGGGCAGCAGCACGGCAAAAATCGCGACCGCAAACAGCACCATCACCATCAGGGCGGGGAAGATGATGTGGAAGACGAAATGCCGCCGCTTGAGGCGGTGCGACTCGTGCCGAACCCCGGCCCCCGCGCCGCCCGCCGCGGCCGCCGCCGCGGTGCCGCCAAGTGCCTCCCGAAACCGCTTCCACCGCTCCGCGGGCATGTCGATCCCCATCACCTTGTCGCCGGGCTCATGGAAATCGGTGCCTGCGGAGACCAGCAGCCCCAGATCGTCCGCCATGGCGCACAGGATTTGCTGCTGCGATTCGTCGAACTTGGCATAGAGGGCCTCGATGCCGTCGAGCCCGGCCGCCTTGAGGTCGACAAGCAGCGCTCGCAGCCGGTCCGGATCGGATTCCAGAAACAGCGGATGCGCCAGAATGGCCAGCCCTCCAGCGCGGTGAGCCAGCGAGATCGCGTCCTGTGTGGTGATTCGCCCATCGGGCGCGGCGCTTTGGCCGCCCGCGTCGGTTTGCGAACCGAGTTTGCGGATCGAATGGGTGATGCTCTCGACCCCGGCGACCCGGCGCTGGCGGATTGACGTCAGAGTCGCCTGGAGTTCCGCATTCGCCGTATCCAGGCCATAAACCAGCAGGTGGGCCTCGGACCCGCCGCACTGCGTCGTCATCTCCAGGCCGGAAATCGAACTGACGCCGTGCCGCGCCATCGCCTGCCGGAAACGGACGAGGCCATCGAGCGTGTCGTGGTCGGTCAGCGCGGCCACCGCCACACCCGCCGCCGCCAGCCGTTCGGCCAACTGCTCCGGCGGCAGCGCGCCGTCGCTGAAGGTGGTGTGGCAGTGCAGATTGACGCGGGCGCCGCCATTCATGGGCAGACTCCCATCACGCCGGCTTCGCCGCCTCCTCGCCGTTCTTCTGCGTAGCCAGCGACACCAGCACCAGCGTGATGAAGCTCAGTGGAATCGACACGATGCCGGGGTTGTTCAGCGGAATCGGCGCACGGGTCGGATCCAGTCCGAACTGCTTGAACATGTCCGGCGACAAGGCAATCAGAGTCAGCGATGACGCCACGCCGGTGATGATCGACGCGGTGATGCCCTTGGCCGTGGTCTTCTTCCAGAACAGCAGCATCAGCACCGCCGGCAGGTTGGCCGAGGCTGCCACCGCGAACGCCAGTCCCACCAGGAACGTCACGTTCATTCCCTTGAACAGAATCCCCAGCACGATCGCCAGCGCGCCCACCGCGAACGCCGACATCTTGCCGGCCTTGATCTTCTGCCGGTCGTCCATCTTGATTTGCAGGAAGCGGTCGAACAGGTCGTGCGCCACCGCCCCCGAAGCCGCCACAATCAGACCGCTCACCGTGCCCAGCACCGTCGCGAATGCGATCGCCGAGATGATCGCGAACAGCAGATCGCCGAACGACCTCGCCAGCAGCGGAGCGGCCATGTTGCTGTCGGCCGGGTTGATGACGCAGTTAATCATCGCGCCCAGGCCCATGAACAGCGTCAGGATGTAGAAAAAGCCGATGGACGCGATGGCCACGATCGTCGATTTTCGGGCTGCCGACGGACTGGGTACCGTGTAGTAGCGGATCAGGATGTGCGGCAGGGCGGCTGTGCCGAAGAACAGCGCCAACATCAGCGAAACGAAGTCCAGCTTCTCCAGCGGCTTGCCCTCAACCTTGAACTTCATGCCCGGCCGCAGGAGGCGGTTGCCGTCCATCATCACCGGGTAGTAAACCGTCACCTTGCCGCCATCCTTGTCGGCGAACTTGGCGTCCTTCCAGCCCTGCACCTTCGTTTCCTTGTCGGCCATGGCGGACAACAACTCAAACGGCGAAACCGAGCCCTCCGGGGCATCGCTCTTGCCGCGCAGTCTGGTGATGTTTCCCACCTGCCGCAAGGCCGCGCCGGCCACGCCGTTGACGAACTTCTCCCCATCTTTCGCAACGACGACCGACTGAATCTCCTTCAAGGCGACCGCCCCTTCCTTGCCGTCCACCAGCCACCAGGTCTCCTTGCCGTCCTTGCTCAATCGGGCAAAGGTCTTGCCGATAGCCTTCACTTCCTGTTTCTCCAGCACCTTCCAGCCCGGCTCGACAACGGCAAGCTGCCCGCCACCCATGGTTCCGGCCAGGGTGGCGTACTCATGATACGGCACCTTGCCGCCCTGGTCGGGCTTCGTGTTGAAGCCTCGCACGCAGACGGCGATCACCAGAATCAGCGAAAAGACGATGAGCATCCCGCCCTTGAGGAACTGCACGTAGGTCGTCGATGCCATGCCGGCTGTCGCGACAATCGTGATCACGATCGCCCCGACCATGATGACGCCCCAATGATGCGCCAGCCCCAGCAGCGGCTCCACCAGCACCCCCGCGCCGACCATCTGCGGAATCAGATAGCAGATGGACACAAGCAGCGTGCTGATCGCCGCCGCCAGCTTGATTCCGCGGGAGTTGTACTTGGAATCGACCGCGTCGGTGAAGGTGTACTTGCCCAGTCGCTTCATCGGCTCGGCCACCACAAACATGGCCACCACCCAGCCGGCCAGGTAGCCGATCGAGTAGAGGAAGCCGTCGTAGCCGGCGGTGGCGATCATGCCGCAGATGCCAAGGAACGACGCGGCCGAGAGATAGTCGCCCGCGAAGGCGATGCCGTTGACGCTCCAATGGATCTGCCCGCCGGCGGCGTAATAGCCCTTGGAGGTCTTGGTCTTGTTGCCCAGATAAAACGACAGGCCGACGACGAACACCACGAAAGTCAGGAATATTGCGATGACCATGTCACTTCACCTGCCCTTCCGTGGAGTCCTTCATTTCATGCTCGCGGGCGCGGCAGAATGCGTCGTATATGAGCGCCTGAACCAAAGCCACGATGATCAGCGCGAAGCCGTAAACCGTCGCCAGGTTCATCCCCAGCAGGATCGGCTTCTCCATCAACAGCGGCTTCCACAGATTGAGCGCCACGAATGCGGCGTAGAAAAGCGAGTAGAACAGGAACATCCATACGCCAAGGCGCATCTTGTACGACGCGGCGGGATCTGCCCCTGACTGCGCGGCAGGTTCGTGCAACATGACCCAACCTCCCATCAATGCGAACGGAAACCAATACCGGACTGAAATGCCACTTATTGGGTTCTAATTGACGGCAGGATTTCTGTCAAAGCGCCAACGGCTTTGCCCAAGGCACAATTCTGGCATGTCGGCCTTGATCGCTCGCCTTCTCGCGACAACGCCGGATGCTATCGGCACATGGTTACTTCCCGCTCAGCCAGGCGGGCTTTGGTGGACCAGAGGCCGGCGCTGGGAGTGGAAATGAAGAACACCGTTTCTCCGTCCGGCATGGTGTTCCAGCCTTCCTTCATCTTCTCCGGGTTGTAACGCGCCAGCGTCTCCTTCAGATCGGCGTAGCCGAAATGCACGCCTTCCATTTCCCGCCGCGACAGCTTGCCGGGCGCATAGGTGATCTTGAACCTGCCCTCGGATGAGCCGTGCATGAGGTGGGCCGCTCCGTGGGCAAGATCCTGCAAGTCCTTGTTCTTCTTGTATAGCTCCAGCACCCGCGGCGTCCCGCAGTAGCCGTACTTGCGAATCAGTTCGTCCACATCCGGCTGCTCCCCGAATCGCTCCAGCCCCGGCGCGATGATGAGCAGTTCGCCTCCGTCGGCCATCGCCAGACGCGTACGATACACCGCCTTGTTCGCCACCCACGTCGCCTTGAACTCATCCGCCTGCATCACCGCCACGATCTTCTTCACGCCCTGGTCGAAGGTCGTGATGTTCTGCCTGGCCGAAAGGCGGGCGGCCATCATGTAGGTTTCCAGATCGTCGCCCACAAACACGCCCGAATGGACCAATTGGTTCTTCGCGTCGCGTTGCAGCGTCACCTGAAAATACACGTCCGGCAGGTGTCCGAGGAAGCGTTCCTCTGCGTAGTTGAAGCAATGCCGCAACGGCGTCACGAGATTGCCGAGGTTGTTCTCGATTCCATACGTGGCCGCCGCCATGTGCGAGGCGCAGATCATGTCCTTTCCGGCCAGCCCGATGAAATAGTTCTTGTTATGGTTGGCAAAGCCCAGCACCTCATGCGGCACGACGTGACCAATGTTGATGATGAAGTCCCATTTCTCCTTGACGGTCATGGTGTTGACCTGCACGGGAATGTCCCAGTCCACCA
>CAYSSA010000146.1:11629-12648 GCA_964433485.1 uncultured Tepidisphaeraceae bacterium
GCCAAACATCCATTTGTTCGTGGCCTCGTCGTGCGGCACATGCTGGCCGAGCGTCGGGATGACATGGATGTCACACGATCTTGGCAGCAGCTTGTAAAAGGTTTCCGTGATCCAACCGGCCCCGGAGTGGGCTCTTGTCAGGTCTGGCGGCAGCAGCAGCACACGACGAAAGTCGGTTTTCAACCGCGACCGAGCCTCGTCCAGCGTACGCTGGCACATCTGTTCGATTTCGGGTCGGGAAATGGCGGGTGCTTCTTTGTGGAACCAAGGCATAATCAACTCTTTCAAGTACGAGCAACAAAAAAAGGCCGTCAGGCCAGATTGGGGGGGATTCTAAGTCAACTCGCGCTATTTTGCCAACCAGCCGAGCGGTGCTGAACAATCCCAGGGCTCATTTTTCCTCTATTTCCCCGGTTTCGCCTTGACCGATATATAACTCAGGGCAGATAATGTATGTGGATGCCACGATATCGCCTCCAGAGTGTGGCAGAATTGGCGCGGCAGCTTGCCTTTGCCCCGCACGATGTTCGTTTGGCGCAAATCAACCGCGCCGAGGATCTTCTTCATACCCTGGAGCCACACAAACCCTATCCCTGGGATTTTGTCGTCTTCCGCATCACCGAATACCGTCCCAAGACCGGTGGCGACGAAATGCTCGCCGGCGCGGCTCTTCAGCACGATCTGGCCTTGCTGATCGAAGCCACTTCCCAGACGCTGGATCTGGTCGCCGCGGAAGTCAACGAGCCCGTGCTCGACATCGACGATGTCTGCCAGCGCTTCAGCGTCACCAGCAAGACCATCCAGCGGTGGCGCAAACGCGGACTGCCCTCGCGTCGATTCCTCTTCGCCGACGGGCGCATGCGAGTCGGCTTCCTGCTCTCCAGCGTCGAACGTTACATCCACGGCCACGAAAATCAGGTCGCCACCTCGGCCAATTTCAGCCAGCCAACCGACGCGGAACTGTCGGAACTGGTTCGCCGAGCCGGTGTTCTCCTGACCTGCGGATGCTGTGAATCGGA
>CAYSSA010000147.1:0-5618 GCA_964433485.1 uncultured Tepidisphaeraceae bacterium
GGCGGAGGAGCCGTTCATCAACCTGAGGCTGCTGGCCAGCCGCAACGTCTCCATCGGAAACGCCGCTCTGTCACCGAACTCAGAGAGAGAAACGGCGAATCAGCCTTGATTTCTGGCTGTTCTGTCTGCTTGCAACACTCTTGGCGACAGGCGCCGTCACAATATACCGTTGGCTTCCCAGACTCGGATAGAGTTTGCGGGACTGCAGCGATTCCGCTCTTGTCCGATTCAAGGTTGGCATCATCCTCTTTCTCAAGGGACACGGAATCGCCCGGTGGAAACCGCAATCCGTCCACATCATTGCTCCTGGCGATGACAATGACCGGTATTCGTCGCGATGCTGTGAACCGGGTGGCCGCGAATCCGACCGGTCGCCTGCTTGACATGAACCGGCCCCCGATGTCAGGCGGGAGTTGCTCGATCAGAAACAGGATGCGCATGAGGCCACGATGGATTGAATTATTCGAAGCTCAAACCGGCTTTCGATCCCGTTTCCACGATGTGCTTTGCCCCGGCCGCGTATTCCTCGGCGGTGGACAGGTGTTCGATCATCAATGGCGGGTTCTGCGGTAGTTGGGCCAGACGGCGGAGATAGGTCGCGTAATCCAGGGTACCCTTGCCTGGCCGGACTTCGCGGAAGTGAATGTTCATCTCGACATCCCAGGTCAGATCCTTGGCGTGACAGCTCGCGATCCATGGCCCGAGTTTGTCAAAGCACTCGTTCAGCAGGTCGGTGTTGCGGTAGAATTTCTCGGGCGAGTTAATGGCATTGCAAGGGTCCAGATGCACGCCGAAACCCGGGCGATCAATGGCCTTGATGAGCTTGAGATAATTGTCGGGCGTGTCGGGAAACGCCCAGCCCATCATCTCATAACAGAATCTGGTGCGAGTAGGCTTGACGGCGTCGATGATCTTTCGTGCATTCTCCACCGCCGCGTCAAAGAACTTCGCCGTGAAATTGTCGGGATGCGGTCCAAACCAGGAAGTCGGATTGAACGAGCCCGCGATGTCCACACAGCACCTTGCTCCCAGCGCCTCGGCCAGCGCCAGCCCTTCCGTCACGGTCCGCAGGTTCTGTTGCCGCTTGGCCGGATCAGAATCCATCAGGTTGACCCACCGCCCAACCTCGGCGAAGACTACGTCGTGTCTGGCAAAGGCTTGTGTGAATGCGCGGATGCGGTCTGAATCCGCAAGTGGAATGTTCGGTACATAGGCCGCGCGATAACCGAGTTTACGATGGGCAAGAGCGAAGGCATCCGGATCGTCGGCCTTGGCAAAGGTGGGCGCTCCGAGGCGAATCGACAGGGGCTTTGCCTCGCTTTGTCCTTGCGCGCCTGCGGCCATGGTGGTGACCAGGAATGATCCGGAAGCCAGAACGAATCGACGACGCGACCAAGAAATCGAATTCATATGGTCACCTCCGGGGCCAGTCTAGCGGATTGCATGTCTTTCGCCAGCAGGGAAGCGCTGCGTGAAGATCCTCCCAATGGACAAATCGCCCGAGTTGGCTACACTACCTCCACTTCGCCGCGGATAGCGGCCGGGTGCGATGCAAAGATCGGCTGTGAACCTGGTCAGGTCTGAAAAGAAGCAGCCATAAGCAGTACCGGTTTTGTGCCGTCGTCTCCCCGGCCGCTTTCCGCGGCGGATTTTTTCTCTGGCGTTATGCGGCTGTTCATCGTTGCCAACATCAACAAACCCGCGGTCAGCCAGGCCCTTGAGGGGTTGCTGATGGACTTGTCCTCACGGGTTACGCTTGCCGGTGTGGATACCGATCGCCACAGCGATCTGTCCAGCATCGCCGCGGACCTGGTGCTGGTGCTGGGCGGCGACGGCACGCTGCTCTCTGTGGTGCGCAGGCTCGGCGGAAGACAGATTCCCGTCATGGGGGTCAACTTCGGTCGACTTGGTTTTCTGGCGACCTACACACCCACTCAACTGCGCGAGTCCATCGAGTCCATTGTCCACAACAGGCTTCCGATCTCGCAACGCCAGGTGCTCGATGTGTCCGTCGCTTCTCCCGAGTGCGGCGACGATGTCGAGCGGATGCTCCTGGGCCGGCGATTCTCCGCCATCGGCTTCAATGATACCGTCATCACCGCCGGCCATCCGTTCCATCTGATCGAACTTGAAGTGCGCGTGGACCAGCAGACCGCCGTGCGTTTCCGTGGCGATGGTCTGATTGTGGCCACTCCCTCGGGCTCGACGGCGTACAACGTGTCGGCCGGCGGGCCGATCCTGACGCCTGATGTTCATGCCTGGTGCATCACGCCCATCTGCCCCCATAGCCTCTCGTTCCGACCGCTGGTGGTGCCCTCGAGCGTGTCGGTAATGATTACGGCGGTCAAGGTCAATGAGGGCACAACTCTCTTCTGCGACGGGCAGAACGAAACACGGCTTTGCGTCGGGGAACGGATTATTCTGCGGCGCCACGCGCACGATGTGTTGCTGGTGGAGAACCCCGCGATAGACCAGCTCCGCGCTCTGGCGGACAAATTGAACTGGGCGCTGTCTCCGGGCAATCCCGATCTGGAGCGATCATGGCGATGCTTGCGGTGAAGGTTGTGCCGGGCGCTTCGCGCACCCGGATCGCCGGCAGATATGGCGAGGGCATTAAGGTGCAGGTGGCCGCTGCGCCGGAGAAGGGCAAGGCCAACGCCGCCGTGGTCGCGCTGCTGGCCGAGACGCTGGGTGTGCGGGAGGCGTGCGTGGCGCTGGTATCGGGTCAAACGCAGCCGCGCAAGGTGTTTCGCATCGAAGGGCTGGATGACGTCGAACTAAACCGCCGGCTGAGCGCGATGTTGTGAGTGGGTGAGGCACTCGGCCCTTTTGGGCAATTCTCTGTGGCCAGCCAAAGCCGTTTTCCACCACCGACATCGGGGTCTGTCGTCTGTCGCCGCTGCCGGGGCTGGATGCGGGTTATCGGGTTTCATCAACGGCCATGAATTCGACGCGCTGATTCGACTTCGCATTTGATCTCCGGTGCGATATGCTGATTCGTGGCTTTCCTGGGTAGACTCATGGCCGTTTCGCGACCGCCTATCGGCAGACTTGTGTTCATCGCCATCGTGCTGGCCGCGCTGGTCATCGGCATGCTTTATGTGATGGATCGCGCCGGACCTCGCCCATTGCCGCCGACTCCGCCGACCCGCCCGGCGACGGTTCCGGTGACGCGTGTGGCGGTGCCCCGGCCGCGGGTGCTTCGAGAATTCATCGACCTCGTCCGGCTGCGGTATCCGGACATGCCTACGACCCGGCCGCTGGAGGTGGTTCTGGATCTGTCCGAAGCGGGCCATGTTCTGGTTGAGCATCCTGTATTGATGGACCCGTCTGGCACGCTGTGGATCACGCATCCCGATGGGCGTTCGGCGCAGGAAGTGATCGAGAATCCCGGTGCGGTGAATATCGTGACCTGTCCCGTCTCCTTTGCGCACTGGCATCGCGACGCGCGGAGCGGGCACTGGAAGGTGTCGCTGGTGGTTCCGACCCGGCGAGGCGATGGGTTTGAACTGATTGACGAAAACGGCGCAAGGATATTGGGCAGGGGGGGTGAGTATGACTGGCATCGGGGCTTTTCGCTGGCGGACGGGCGCCTGGGTGCCCCCACGTCCGACGGTCTGGCGGTCTTCACGGTTCCGCGAAAGGGGATGATCGGCGAGTCACGCAGCCCGAGCCTGTTCGAATCTCGGGGCGAGCACGCGCCGGTGGAGTACTGCTTCTTCCAGAATTCGCTGATTGCATGGGCGCCGCCAACCGCGGACCATCCCGGCAGCGTGGGCGCTATTCGTTGGCTTGACGACTCGTGGGTGCGATTGTCGGGAAATGACTGGCCCTCATCAATCATCCAGCTTGTTCCCATGGAGGATAGCATACTTCAGCTTCTTCGGACCTCCGGTTCTGCGGGCCGGCTCGCCGTCGTGTCCATGGAGAAGGCGGCCGTTTCCGAAGAGCAGATCATCCGCCTCATCGCGCAGTTGTCGGATGTGGATCCCAGAAAGCGCGATGCGGCGTACGAGCAGCTTTCGCGGTATCGCGCCACTTTCTGGCCGATCGCCGATCGCGTCATGGGGGTTGTGCCTCCCGAGACTCAGGCGCGGCTGAAATCGCTGCTGAGGTCGAGAATCACCCCACTGCTGGGCTACTGTGAGCCGGTGGGCAACGAGTTGGAACTGGTCGCCCGTTTCCCGGCGGGGGGATGCGTGTTCTATTCACGGCGAGGCGTTCTGATTCCTCAGGGCGAGGCTGCGCCGGTTGCCGTAAGCCCGGCGTGGATATCAGCACTTCCCGGCGAGGCTATCCGCCTGCTTCAGGGCGAGTTTCTTCGCGATCTGGACCCGCGGAAGCAGCGGCTTTGGCCCACCGGGACCGGCTCCTGGATCATCAGCGATGAGGCGACCGGTCCGCGAATTCCACTGGGGCGGATGTCCTGGCTGCAACTGATGCCTGCCGCCGAGCGCAACTACACCGAGTTCGTCGGCGTGGATCGACAGGGAAGACACCTGTTTCGCAGACCTGGCCGCAGCGCTCCCACGCTCATCATCGATCCCCGATTGCCCGACCATCGCCCGCGGCTTCCAGTGTGGCAACAGTCGTTCGCCGGTGTGGGTTGGAGTGGCAGAGATTACCTGGCCGTTCAACTCGAGGGAAACCACCTTCTTCTTGCCACCGGCGAATGGGAACTGATGGACGAAAAAAAGGACCGGTTCCTGAAAGCCGACAGCGATGTTCCTCCGGCGGCAACGGATCAGCCGGCCGATCTCGGCAGGCCGCTTCTGACTGACTCCGAGGGCAATGTGTATTTCGACGGACAGCGGCGACTGGTGGTACGCAGACGCGATGGGTCGCTCCTCGAGTGGGCGCTGCCCGATCGCGCGGTTGGCTCGGCCACTCCCTGGCTTGTCGAGAGCGAGCCCGGCCGGCTGTTTCTGTTCAACGAACCCGGCCGGATCCTGCGGCTGCGGCGCACGCCGGACTCGCCGGAGCCGTTCAAACTGGATGCGACGTTCACGCGAAACGTCCCCAACGTCGCAAAGCTGACTCGCATGTGGATCGATCCCAGGGGCAGGCTGGTGATGGTGTGGGATGGCACAAACATGGCGATCGCGTTTCCACAGGGTTTCATTCCGATGGAGACGCGCCATCTGATTCCGGCGCATGTGCTGGAAGATCTGGCGGAGGAGTCTAGTAGCAATAAGTAGTTCAAAGACTAAATGATGTTGGCAAGGTGGCTGCGCGAGGCGAGGGAGCATCATGCTCCGGGAATCGAGACGTTGCGCGTCGGCTGTCGCCGGCGAAGCCGGGTATCGTGCCGTTCAATCCAGGCGGCCTTGCGCTTGATGCTGCGCTGGAGTGTATCGATGTCCGTGATGCCGCGGGCGGCCGAGTAGCATTCGAGCCAGGCGCGCCGCGCTTCCTCGCGGATGTTCAACCGGGTTGCGCTGTACCAGAATTGCGCAAGATCTTTGACAATCCAGCGATTGCGGAATGGCCATGAGGGCAGGCGTTTGACGCGGGCGGCGTCGATCAGGCGCACGTCGACGAGGCCGCCGGCGCAGTGGACAAAAAAATGGCACAGGTACAGATCGCGGTGGTGGAGGCGTTTGTTGTGGAGCGTCGCG
>CAYSSA010000147.1:5655-10905 GCA_964433485.1 uncultured Tepidisphaeraceae bacterium
TGGCGCTGGCCTACAGCGGTGTAGGAAGCCACGAGGTGGCGCTGCGCGAAAGCCGGCGAGATCCTCGGTGATGATGAAACTTCGTCCATCGGCGAGCGATCCCCAGCCGACCAGCGGCGCGGCGGGAATTCCCGCGTGCAGCAGCGCCGCGATTCCGCGAGCCTCGATTTCCCCGGGACTCGGGCCACGACTGTGCGCTGCGTGTCGTTTGATGTGCAGTCGCACAGGCGTGCCGTTGGGGCGGGCACCGTCAAAAAAAGCGTTCTCGCGGTCGGGCAGCCTGCGCCAGACATGGATGCGCGGATCCGAGAAGACCGACACGGCGCTGATGCCCAGATCGCTCACCAGGCCGACGTATTCCGGAATTACAACGAAGTTGTCCGTCAGGTGCGAGGCCATGCGGTCCGATGCTCAGGACTGCTCATCATTTAGTTCAGCCAGATCCATCAGACTTGCCCGGAACGCACGATACCGCTTCCAGTTACCGGTTTCGGGCCGAGACAGATCGAGCCATTCGCCACTGGCACAGTCCATTGCTTCCCAGCCGCAGGTTTCGCAGAGGCGGCAGATGGCGGCCAGCGGATCACCTCCTCCATGTACATGGAGCATGATCGCTTCAACCGGATCATCAGCGCCGAGGTTGAACTCGATGGCATGTCCGTCCTGTTCGCTTCGCCCGCAGTGCGGGCGTGACCAGACGGTATCGCCGAACACCTCAGACACCATCTGTCGGACCGCATCGACGGCGCCGAGAGGTGGCGGTTTGAAGCCTTCCGGCCAGTCCTCCATGCGTAGCGGCCGTCGGCCTTCGAACCGCATGATCATGACGTCCCAACTCATATGGGGCATTATATCTGATTCCACAGCAACGTCCGAATTCTGGTTGAATGTGAGGTCTTGGGCTGCTTCTACCTGAGGATTCAGCGGGGCGGAGTGCGCGATTACACATGGGTCCGCTGGTCGTCCGCACAGGATGAAAGTGCCGTGTGAGACGGGACTTACGTCATTTCGAATCAGGCGATTGATCTTTGTTTTCTGTCCTCAAGCCCCTTCCCTAACGTCCCGGCATCGTCTATTGTCTAAATCAGGTGCTTACAGTTCCAATGCCCCCGCAAACACCGGGGCTTATCTGACTTAAAGGAGTCGCCATGAATCGTATCGTGTACGCCGTTGCCCTTGTCCTTTCACTGGCTTTGTCTTCCTTCGCCGCCGACACTGCGGCGCCGGCGGAATCGGCCGATATGAAAGTCCTTTTCAACGGCAAGGACCTTACCGGCTGGGATGGCGATCCTCGCCTCTGGTCGGTTAAGGATGGCGCGATCCACGGCGAGACCACCAAGGAGAACGCCGCCAAAGGGAACACATTCCTGGTGCTGAAGGACCAGAAGTTCTCCGATTTTGAGCTGCGGCTTTCCTTCCGCTGCAACGCCGACAACAACTCCGGAATTCAATACCGCTCTCGCCACATTACCGAAGGCAACGTCGCCAACAAGTGGGTGGTGCGAGGCTATCAGCACGAGATCCGCAACGAAGCAAAGCTGCCGAACGTGTCGGGGTTCATCTACGACGAGGGTGGCAAACGCGGCCGCATTTGCCTGGTCGGCGAGAAGGTTGTTTGGGAAAATGGCAAAAAGGTCGTCGCCGACGAAAAGCTGATTGACGCTGAGAAGTTCGCGAAGTTGTTCAAGCTCGACGATTGGAACGACGTGGTTATCGTTGCCAGGGGCAACAACATCAAGCATTATCTGAACGGGGTGCAGATCATCGACTTCACCGACAACGACCCTACGCTCGCCCTCAAAGAGGGAGTGATCGCCCTCCAACTCCACGCCGGGAAGCCAATGTGGGCGGAGTTCAAGAACATCCGGATCAAGGAACTCGGTAAATAAGCGCGGCTTATGGCCGGTGGATTACGGCGGCGAGCAACGAGGCGGTGATTTACGCCACCGAGATGCCCATTGACTTGTGCGCCGTGTGGTCCGTCGGGCGGCGATACTGCTTGAGGTCGATCCGGCTGAAAAAGTCGATGGTCCTTCGCAGACCCGTGCGCAGCGGGATGCGCGGCTCCCAGTTGAGTTTGGCTTTGGCCAGCGAGATGTCCGGCCGGCGTTGCGACGGGTCATCGGCCGGGCGCGGCAGGTGGACGATCTTCGACTTGGCGCCGGTCAGTTCCATCACTTCCTCGGCCAGTTGCTTCATCGTGAACTCGCCGGGGTTGCCGAGGTTGACCGGGCCGACGAATGAATCAGGGCCATCCATCATCGCCATCATGCCGTCGATCAGGTCGTCCACATAGCAGAACGATCGCGTCTGCATTCCGTCGCCGTATAGCGTGATGTCCTGGCCGGTGAGCGCCTGGATGATGAAGTTGGAGACGACCCGGCCATCATAGGGATGCATGCGCGGGCCGTAGGTGTTGAAGATGCGGATCAGGCGGATGTTGACTCTGTTCATCCGGTGATAGTCGAAAAAGAGTGTTTCGGCGCAGCGTTTGCCCTCGTCGTAGCAGGAACGCAGACCGATGCTGTTGACGTTGCCCCAATACGATTCGGGCTGAGGGTGGACGTTTGGCTCTCCGTAGATTTCGCTGGTGGATGCCTGGAGCACCTTGGCGCGCACGCGTTTGGCCAGCGCCAGAACATTAATTGCGCCCATCACGGAGGTCTTGAGCGTCTTGACCGGGTTGTACTGGTAGTGAACGGGCGAGGCCGGACAGGCGAGGTTATAGATTTCATCCACCTCGAAGAAAAACGGATGAACCACGTCGTGCCGGACAAACTCGAAATTGGGGCGGCTCAGAAGGTGAAGAATGTTGAATTTCTGGGACGTGAACAAGTTGTCGAGGCAGATGACGTCATGACCGGCCGCTACCAGCCGGTCGCAGAGGTGCGAGCCAAGGAACCCGGCGCCGCCGGTGACGAGGATGCGTTTGAGAGAGTCATTCATGGGACTGACGATGATCGATGAAGGATGAACGATGAATACGGAATCCGATGCAGGTTCATCGTTCATCCCTCATCATTCATCATTTGTCTCCTATGGTAATCAACGACTTTTTCGAGGCCCTCCTTGAGCGTGACCGTTGGCGACCAGTTCAGAATCTGCCGGGCGCGCATGATGTCCGGGCAGCGACTGTGGGGATCGTAGTCGCTCCGAGGCTCGAATACGACACGGCTCAGCGTGCCGGGAACAAGTTCCAGGATGGTGCGGGCCAGTTCCAGGATCGATGTCTGGCGCGGATTGCCGATGTTGATGGGCTCGTGGAAGTCGGCTTCCATGGCCGCGACCAGGCCGGCTACCGTGTCCGCGACGTAGCAGAATGTGCGAGACTGGGTGCCATCGCCGATGATGGGAATGTTGCGGTTAGTCAGCGCGGCGTGGACGAAGTTGGTCACCACGCGGCCATCCTCCGGATGCATCCGTGGTCCATAAGTATTGAAGATCCGGACAATTCGCGTGTCCGTGCCTCGTTCGCGGTGATAGGCCATGACGCACGCCTCGGCGAATCGCTTGGATTCCTCGTACATCGAGCGCAGGCCGATGGGATTGACATTGCCCCAGTCTTCTTCGCGCTGGATGGGTTTCTGCGGGTCTCCGTAGATCTCACTGGTGGATGCGATCAGCATTCGCGAGGACTTTCGACACGCCAGTTCCAGCAGGTTCCATGTTCCCGCGGCGTTGACCTTAAGGGTGGCCACGCGCATGTTCTTGTACGCGACCGGCGACGCCGGAGAAGCCAGGTGATAGATCCGGTCGATCGGACCTTCCAGTTCCAGCGGCGCGATCATGTCATGCTCAATCAGGCGGAATCCCGGATGAGCGTCCAGATGGGCGATGTTGCGCCGCTGGCCGGTGCAAAAATTATCCAGGCCAACAACCTCATGCCCCTGTTCGAGCAGGGCGTCAACAAGATGGGATCCAATGAATCCGGCCGCACCGGAGATGAGGATTCGCATGTCTGTCGTATCATAGCGTCAGGAGCGGTTCGGGCCAGTGCGCGTTTGACCTTGGCGTGTGGCGAGGCTAGGGTTGTGCATTGCAGTTGCGGATTTGCAAATGTTTTCGTTGACCCGTTAAAGGATCTGGAAGGAGACACACCATGCCGTTCACACTGGCCCCGCTCCCGTTCGCTTCTAATGCCCTCGAACCGCACATCGACAAGATGACGATGGAGATTCACCACGGGAAGCATCACAATGCATACGTGACCAATCTCAACGCGGCCATTGCCAAGGCCCCGGCGCTGGATGGCAAGTCACTTGAGGAACTGCTCGCCGGCAACTGCGCCATCGTGCCGGATGAGATCAAGACGGCCGTCCGAAACAACGGCGGCGGCCACCACAATCACACCCTTTTCTGGGAACTGATGAATCCCGCGGACCGCTACGGCGCCACTGAGCCGGTGGGCAATCTTGCCGCCGCGATTAACGGCGCGTTTGGTTCATTCGCCGCCTTCAAGGAGAAGTTCGCAGCCGCCGGCACGGGCCGATTTGGATCAGGCTGGGCGTGGCTGATCAAGAAGGCCGGAAAGATCGAGATCATCTCCACCGCCAATCAGGATTCGCCGCTTATGGACGGCGCCTTTCCGGTTATCGGCCTCGACGTCTGGGAGCATGCTTATTACCTCAAGTATCAAAACCGCCGTCCGGATTACATCGCGGCGTGGTGGAACGTCCTCAACTGGCGCGTTGCCGAGGAGCGCTTCAACAAGGCGAAGTGACCACCCTTTGGCCGGCAATCGTTCGGCCAACTTAAATCGCCGACAAGAGCCAAAGTCCCGCCAGCGCCTGCGCTGGCGGGACTTTGGCCTTTTGTGCTTTCATAGGACGATCGCGGGAGGCGTCCAGCTTACGTTTACTTGGCCGGCGGGAGCGCGATGCGGATGTTGGCTTCCTTGAGTTGCCGGTCGTCAATTGTGGATGGGCAGATGCACATCAGGTCGGCGCCGCTCTGTGTCTTGGGGAAGGCGATCACGTCGCGGATGTTGTTCAGATTGCGCAGGATCATGATGAGTCGATCCAGTCCCAGGGCAATGCCCCCGTGCGGCGGGGCGCCGTATTGGAGGGCATCCAGCAGGAAGCCGAACTTCAGTTTCTGTGCCGCCTGGTCGATGCCGAGCAGGCCGAAGACTTTCTGCTGCACATCCATGCGGTGGATACGGATCGAACCGCCGCCGATTTCGTTGCCGTTGACGACGATGTCATAGGCTTTGGACTTGATCGATTCCACCACCGCGCGGTCGGGGCTGTC
>CAYSSA010000147.1:10956-12624 GCA_964433485.1 uncultured Tepidisphaeraceae bacterium
AACGGGTGGTGCGTCGAAGTATAACGCTTCTCCTGATCATCGAATTCGAAGGCCGGGAAGTTGACCACCCACACCCAGGCGAACTCACACGCCGGCTTCATTTGCATGTCCCGGGCCATCTTCAGGCGAAGCTCGCCCAGCACCTTGTGGACGACCTTTGACGTGTCGGCCGCAAAACAGAGCAGATCGCCCTCGACGGCGCCGGTGGCGGCGGTGATCTTGCCAGCCACGGGGTTGATGAACTTGGCCACGCCGGTATCAAAGGCGGGCGAACCGTCCGCGGCCTTGACAACCTTCGTCACCGCCAGGCCCTTGGCCCCGAAGCCTTTGGCCCATTCGGCCAGGGCGTCGGTCTGGGCCCGCGTGAGCTGGCTTCCGCCGGGCACGGCGATGCACTTGACCATGGGAGCGGTGTTGAACACCTTGAACTCCGTGGACTTGGCGATCTCGGTGATGTCGAACAGCTTCATCCCGAAACGCAGATCCGGCCGATCCGAACCATAGCTGCCCATGGCCTCGTCATAGTCCATGTGAGGGATGGGGTTCGGGATGTCGACGTTAAGCACTTCCTTCCAGATTCGCCGCAGCAATCCTTCAATCACGGCGATGATGTTCTCGCGGTCTATGAAGCTCATTTCCACGTCGAGCTGCGTGAACTCGGCCTGGCGGTCGGCGCGCGGGTCTTCATCGCGGAAGCAGCGCACGATCTGCATGTACTTGTCGCACCCGGCCACCATCAGTAGCTGCTTGAAGAGCTGGGGCGACTGCGGCAGTGCATAAAAGCAGCCGGGTTGGAGCCGGCTGGGCACAATGAAGTCGCGAGCGCCTTCCGGGGTGCTCTTGGTGAGGAAGGGGGTCTCAATTTCCCAGAAGCCCAGATCGCCCAGGTAATCGCGCATGATCTTGGTCACGCGGTATCGCGTCCGCAGGGTCTGCTGCATCTCCGGACGGCGCAAGTCGATGTAGCGATACTGAAGACGCCGCTCCTCGGCCACCTTCTCGTTTTCGTCCGGGCTGAATGGCGGCGTGGGCGAGATCGACAGCACCTGCATGTTCGTCACGCGGATTTCAATCTGTCCGGTGGCCAGCTTGGGGTTTTCAAGTCCCTGGCCGCGGGGAGAGACTTTGCCGGTGACGGAGATCACCCACTCCGAACGGAGTCTGCGGGCCTCATCGTGGATCGCCTGTCCGCACAGGTCGGCGTCGAAGACAAGTTGCGTCAGCCCGTCACGGTCGCGAAGGTCGATGAAAACCAGCCCGCCGTGGTCTCTATAGGAATGGACCCATCCGGCCAGCTGGACAGTGCTGCCGACATCGGAGATGCGAAGCTGGCCGCAGGTGTGAGTGCGATAGCGCGTCTGAATGGCTTCCATAATCAACTCTGTTCTCTGAAAAAGCGTTAGTGCGGGAGAAGAAGTGCCAGGACAGAAACCGGCGCGACAGCGAGATCGAAGCGACCCCGAGCCGCGCCTACATATTGGCGTCGGTCTTGTTCATTCGTCGAATCAACATGTCCCGGCGTATATACCCCAAAGCAGGGCGAGTGTCTATTCGCCTTTTTCGGCGAATGACGACCGCAATCGCGATCGTTGACCGAGGCGTGAGGGCTTCGATCAACGGTCGCACACGGATTCCATTCCAGGAACCGTTCAGCGATTGGGCCGCAAG
>CAYSSA010000148.1:0-3669 GCA_964433485.1 uncultured Tepidisphaeraceae bacterium
GGTCATCGCCAATGACTCGGGGCCGATGCACATTGCGGCGGCACTGGGCCGGCCGCTGGTGTGCGTGTACGGTCCGACCAGCCCGCTGCGTACGGGCCCCTGGGGCCGCAACGACAGCGTGGTGCGGCTGTTGATGCCGTGCTCGCCCTGCTTCCGCCGCCGATGTTCGCATAAGAGTTGTCTGGAGTGGCTCGGGGTCGAGCCGGTGCTGCGCGCGGCCGAGGTGCAACTGAGCCGGGTGAGTATGGTCGCAGAGACCTAACGCGAGCCGAGGCTGCCTTTCAGATAGTGCAGTTTATCGTCGCCGCCGAGATAGTAGATGCCGCCCTCCACTACATGCCATGAGCGAACGCGGGCCGGCTCCTTGATGTCCATCGCGTGAACAATCGAACCGCTCTCGCACACCTGACCGTCGTTACTCTTGACCAGTTGCCGGCCGTAACACACCAGACGATAGTCTGACAATTCCTCGTTCTCCTTGCCCGCGATCACCCGAACGGCCGGCACAATGGTGAAGTTCCGCGAGAGCAACATTCCCGACGGGACGAGCAATATCTCATCCTCGACCCGAGCTTCCACGAACGCCTCCTGATCCAGATGGTAGATCAGGAACGAGCGATTGCCCAGGAGGTACATTCGCGGCCCGGCCAGGCGAATCTGAACCGAGGCGTCGAGTGAGCGCGTGCTGAGCAGCGTTCCGGTATTCTGGCCATCCTTGAGGTTTCGCCGGTCGAGGAACCTACCGCCATCGCACACCGCCAGGACCTGTTGCCGGTACACGGCCAAGTGTTCCGGCTGCACCATTCCGGCGTAGTTTCGGCCGGGCTTTTCCCAACCAGGCTCATTGGGCTCATAAAGGTCGCGGGCGACGATCGAGTTATACGTGGTCCAGACGAGCGTGCCGTCGTCGGCCAGCACGCAATTCTGGGGAAAGCGTCCCTGCATGGTGGAGAAAGTCTTCTTCCATATCTGCTGCCCGCTGAAGGTGTCGAGCACGGCGAGAACCACGCTCGTGCCCTCTGTGACCATCCCCACGCTGAAATCACCGCTGGCCAGGAGGCGTTTGATGCCGCCGCCGTTGCAGAGGCGGGTCTGCCAGATCATTCGCCCGTCGGACAGAGAGATGGCGACAACGCGACCGGCATCGGTGCTGAGCACCACACGATCCCCCAGCGGTGTCAGCGACGTAATTCGCTCGTTGGCGGATATCTTTTTAGCGCCATCGTCGGCGGGCGCCTCGGCGGGCTGCAATACGGCGACCGGTTGCACCTGCAAGCCCTGAACAACGAGTTGTCCACCGCCGCGCAGCACCACCTGTCCACCACCCGCCACCTGCAAGACACCCGCCGGGTTTGCGGCCACATTGGCATCAACGGTCTCGTTGCCGGCAATCGGTGCGGTGAGCAGCTCAAGCGAAGGTAACGACGCCAGACCCGCGGCCCAGCGAAGTTTTCCGCTTGCGCCATCGATCACAGCCAGGCCTCCGCCGCCCCAGACCAATAACCGCTGTTCATCGAGCCAAGCCAGGGCGCGCGGATCGTCCACCTCGGCCTCGCTGCTCCAGAGCGGCCGGCTTTCACCGGGGGCGTATGCGGAAAGGCGTTTGCCCGACACGGCAATCAGGCGGTCAAAGCGAGCCAGCGAGGCAACGGCGCCGGGCGGTTCGAGGACCTTTTGAACTCCTTCAATCGCCCGTCGAGAATCACTCGGCAGGAACGCCGGAGTCGGGTGGACGTCCTTGAGCAGGTCCGCCAGGGTTTCCTCGGTGGTTTTTGGCGGCGGAATCCGCACATCCGGCAACTGGTCCGGCCGGTGCACCGTCAGCTTTTCCATGGCCGCAATCGCCGCAGCGACCGTCTTGACGGCCTTGCCGTCGTCGCCCGTCAGGGGTTTGCCATCAGGCAAAAGCAGGGGCACGGTCAGTGCGGCTGAGGAAGACATCATGGCCGCCCTCTCCAGTCGGCCCATCGCAGCGCTGAAGTTGCCCCCGCGCAGGTAGTTTCGCGCCATGGCCTGCGTCATATCCAGTCGCTGGGAATTATCGGAGAATCGACTGTTGTACTTCCAGTACAGTCTTCGCAAAACCTGCACGGCCATTCTCGGGTTTCCCTGCTGCTCGAAAAAGGTGGCTGCCTGCATGAGCGCCCGGGGCGCGGCGGCCGAGTTCGGGTACCTTTCGGCCATGGCCATGAGTTCATCGGGCTTGTTGGCCGCCGTAAGCTCCGCAAGCAGGCCGGCGGCGGTGGTCTCAAACTCGCCGTAGACCTCCGGGCCGCCGGTCTTGATCAATTCACGGATTGCGTCCTCGGCAATGCCTCCAGCCTGACGCGGCATCGAGGCGTCATCCGGGGAAAGAGTCACGGTTCGGAAATCGTTGTCGAGCAGAATCTGTTGATACAGTTCGACCGCTCGTCGCAGGTTGTCGCGTTTTCCGGACTTCCTGGCCTGGCTTTCGTGAAAACGGGCGCGGGCGGTGCGATACACCACCTGCTGCGACGGATTCGACGCGGCCGCCGCCACGCGATTGAACAGTTCTTCCGCAAGATCGACCGCTTGCGGTTCGCGCGTCTGAATCCGCTGCGCGAAGAGCAGAGCGTCGGCAAAAATCCGGTTGCGGACCGGACCGGACTGGTCTCGCAGGCCGCCAAGCACCTTCACGGCTTCATCCAGCAGCGCCAAAGCCGCCCTGAACTCGCCTGCGTTGAAGCTCTGTTCCGAGTATACGAGGCGCGCTTCGACATCGGATGGGTTGTTGCGCAGCGCGATCTCGAACTTCCGTCTGGCCGATGCCATGTCGGAGTAGATGCTCACGTTCCACGGATTGGCGACGACGACATGATCCTGCGCCACAATGACGTTGCCCGGCGCTTCACGATCGGATGTCTTGTCGGCCGGCCAGCCCCCGGTCGGATAGAGATGAACAACGCGGGCCTTATCCGGATTGCGGATATCGACCACCCGAAGCTGCGTGTCCGTGGGCACAACCAGGTGTGTCTTGGAAACAAACGGCCGACCACTGATCTTGTCAAAGAGGGAGAACCACGAAACACAATCGGGCACGGGGCGATTGCGGTTGTTTTTCTCGAGGGCAAACCTGGTCCAGTCGAGGATCGCAACGGTATTGTCGCTGGCCACGGTCAGCAGCTTGTCGTTAACCGCCAGAAGCATGTCCAGCCGCTCGGTGCTCTCGGGACGAAATTCCAGTTCCCGTGGGATCTGCCGAACTTCCTCTCCCGTGGCGGCGTCGTAGATGGTCAGGTACCTGCCATCGCTGGGCAGGACAAACAACTTGCCGTCGGCAATCATGACCGGATTGAACTCCCAGGGCCGGGGCGCATCCTGGTTGATGGCGGTCTGGTTCCACCCTCCGTTCCATATCATGGCGCGATTCCCTCGCCCGGAGACCGCGGCTTCATTTCTGGCATAAAGCACCAGCCAGGCGGTGGCGCCGCTGTAGGCGTCGATGGCGGCAACGGCGCCGAGGTTCGTACAGACAAAGACCTTGCCGCCGGCAAAAGCCAGATGCGAAAGGGTCTCGGGAGCCAACACCGGCATGCCGATATTCGCCGCGCCGCTCTGCGAGGACGCGATGTAACAAGACCAGCGCAGCCTTCCGGCAGGCCGCCCGGGCGCCAGGTCATAACAGAACACATGACAATCCTCGACCCA
>CAYSSA010000148.1:3784-11573 GCA_964433485.1 uncultured Tepidisphaeraceae bacterium
CCGGCGCCGCGCTCCAGCGCAAGCGGCCGGTGGCACGCTCAAGGCACACCAGTTGTGTGCCCCCGCCGCCACCGGCGGCGGTTCCACCGAACGCCGCCATCCTTGTCGACGCCATACCCATGACGGCGAGGACGGAATCCTCGGTTACCGTGACGGAGTACTGCTTCGGGCCGGCGAACTGCATGGAATTCCATGGCTCGCCCATCTGGCTGGCCGTGATGGTCTGCCCAAGACTGAACACCCCGGAACGCCCGGCGTAGGTCTGTTGCCAACCCGCAAGAGGCACGCCCGACTCCAGGTGAACGGCCCACAGTTTTTGTCCATCCTGGAAAAACAGTTCGCCGCGATCCACGACCGGCATCACGCTGGTGCCGATCCCGGTGGTTCGGGCGTTTTCAAAATGCAGTACGGCGCTGTTGCGCAACTGTTCATTTGGTGCAGTGATGGTGGGCGTCGGAAGCTGCACAAGAGCAACGCGGGAGGTTGGAGCGGCCGTCGCGCCGGACAGAAAGGTGCGGCTGACATCGCCTCCGATCATGGGATAACCGTCGGAGGCGATGCTGACGGCCATGGCCGGAGGACCCGCCATAATGCCGGCCAGCGCATCGACCAGCTTGACTGATTTGCCGCCTATCATGGCAATGGCGCCGGCGTGGGCCTTTTGCAGATCGCGGGAAAGCAAGCCGGCGGCCGCGCCATTGCCAGACAGATGCAAAGCGGCGGCGGCACAGAACAGCACCAGAGCCTGGTCGTCGCCCAGTGAAGGATGCATGTCCAGCAGGCGCTGCCCAACTTGCGCGGCGCCCGCGAACTCGCCCATGCTCATGTAGAGTTCGATGAGCTGAATGCCGGCCTTTCGGCCGCTTTCGGTCACGAAGTAGCGATCATAGACCTCGTGGAGGGCCGAGACATCGTCGCGACGGGCCTGATCGAGCATCTCGGCAGCTTTCGGCTCGTAGCGATTGCGATAGACGCCAATACCCTCCTGTGGCCATTTTGCCAAGCGAGCGCGCACCGCCTCGCACACGCTCGAGTACTTGGTAACCTGTTGCCGGTCATTGAATGCGACAGGCACCACCCGATCCTTGTACTTCTCCAGAATCTCCTGATAAATATCCGCCGATTTGTGCCATTCCTTCAGCCTCTCCATCTTCTTGCCAAGCTCGAACTTGTCGGCGGCGATGGCGGAATCCTTGACATAGACCCCCTGCTGGTTCGCCTCGGGCTGTTCGTCAACGGCAGCCGGCTCGGCAAGACGGCGAGCGGACATCCCCGGCACACCAGCAAGGGCAATGGCCGCGATGACTATGGCGGCGGAGCGGGCGGTGCGAAATCGGCAGAACATAGGCATACCTCGGTTCACCGGCCAGAAGGCCTGGGCCAAATGGCCCGCGGGCGCCGCCTGGTATAGGCGGCGCTATCCGAAGTATTTGATCCACAAGGGCTCCAGTTGTTTCACCTTCTCGGGCGGTATGGCCGCCTTGTCCGACCAGATAGCCAGTTCCAACGCCGAGTGGGCGGGGGACGGAGGCAGGGAATCGCGACGCGATGCGATGAGTTCCACCGTCTGCCTGATGAGCGACATCGCGTTGTCCGTAGCGGCCTGCAGGTTTGAAATGATCTCATTGAGCAGAGCATGCTTGTCGGGCGGATTCTGCGTCATCGGGTGCGGCTTCCAGCAGTCGAAATCCGTCACCAGCGTCAACATGGCATAGGCGATTTCCGCCTCGCGAGCCAGTTTTGCTTCGGGCAGCGCCGTCATGCCGATCACATCGCCGCCCCAAAGCCGATGCATGTGGCTTTCAGCGCGAGTTGAGAAAGCCGGACCCTCCATGCAGATATAACACCCGCGTTCATGCACTTGGAAGCCACCGTTTACCGACAAAGCCCGACCGGCCTCGGCGAGCAGGCCGCGCAAGATCGGGCAGAAAGGGTCGGAGAACTCGACATGCACCGCCGCATCATCGAAGAAAGTGCCGTGGCGATGAACAGTCTTGTCGATCAGTTGGTCACAAACCACCAAGTCGCGCGGCCGGATCTGCTCGCGCAGGCTGCCAACAGCACCGCTCGCAATGATGTGTGTAACGCCTAACTGCTTGAGGGCGAAGATGTTCGCCCGCGACGGGATCTTTGATGGGTTTAGAAGGTGCCCGGGCCCGTGTCGAGCAAGCAGGAATACGGGCAGACCGCACCAGTCGGTTTCCATTATGGGAGCGCTCGGGGATCCGAATGGCGTATTCAATTCATGGATTTGCCCGAAGGATGTTTGCCCGAGGGCCTTGCCAAGGCCCGATCCGCCGATCACTCCGATTCTCACTGTGCTCATGGCAGAACTTTAGTCGCAACCATGGGACAACGCCAGCGCCACGGAACAACAAGAAGCACCGAAGACGACCTAGTGACAGGCGGACCGGGCCGGTCGTGAACCACAACAGATATGCGGCCTGCCGGACCTATTTTCCGGAAGACATCTTCTTCAGGATGAGTTTGGCAATGTCGGTCTGCAGTTCAACGGGGTACTGCCCCAGGACCGCCGCCTGGATCATGTCAGGCTGATGAGCGAACCACTCGACAAGCCGAGACAGCAGGGCCACCTGTGTCATGCCCACCTTGTCGGTAAGGTCGTTCAACGCCTCCTTTGCCGATTGAGTCAATTCAATACGAACGATGATTCGGGAAGCCATAAGCGCCTTTCTATGAAAGTTCAATGCGCGACGGACACCATCCGTCATACGCGAATCATAACAACGCAACCTGCTGCGGCGCGGGAAACGCCGAAACACCCTGCCGCCAAGCCAGCATCCGCCGCTTCAAATTCAAACGCGTTCGCCTCGGGCGGCCTTTTCCAGGACCATGCGAGCCAAGGGGGCCAGCGCCTCCGGGGACAAACGGCTGAGGATCGCCGTTTGTGTGACGTCGTCCTGTCCCGCAAACCAATCCACGAGACGAGACATGGCCTTGACCTGTGTCATGCCGCGAAGTTCACAGATGTCCTCAAGCTGCTTCTTGGCCTTTGGGTCCAACTGAAGTTGAACGATCGTTCGCTTTGGTGCAGGCATGATGCGCGTGCTCCGTTCCTTCTCAATCGCCGGAGTTCAACGCCGGCAACAGCAAGGTATCACAGTGGCAGTGTACGCAAACCGACACTTGGTGTCTATATCTCCTGCCGATTATAGACGTTGTAGCACCCATTTTGCTGTCTTTTTTAAGCAATGTGCCTCAACCGCGCTTCCATATCGATACAGCTCCACCGCTGGTCGAGAAAAAAAGCGAACCGAAGGGGAGCCACCACCCGCGGTTCGCTCAGTCCTGTCTTCCCAGGTTCACAATAGCACGGACATTCCATGCGTCAACTTCAGGTCCGCCTCACGACAGAGTGTGCCCATGCTCCCCGTCACGCCATTGCGACGCTTCCATACTATCGGGCACGGATATCGTACACATACAGTCCCTCCAGATGGCGAAGATACAGGCGTCCGCCACAGACCACCGGATGCGCCAGCGTCGGTTCCTTGTCCTGGCGTGGCAACATGAACTTCCCCGCGATCTCAGCCTTGCGCGGCGTGGCATTGACCAGCATCATCTCGCCGTCGTTGCCAAAACAGTACAACAGGCCCTCCGCGGCGGTTACGGACACCTTGCCGATCTCGGCCGCCCGGTAAAGCTGCCGGCCGCTGGACAACTCGGTGCAGAAAAGACCCTTATTGTAGAGTCTGCACCCACAAAAGTACAGATGGCCCTGGTGTAGGATCACTCCGCCATGGCAGTTGTCGTAATCGCGACTGAACCACTTTTCCACGGCCCTTCGGCCGGCCGCGTCGAGTTGGATCATACGTCCGCCGCCGCGGTGGCCGCTGGTTACGAATACCGAACCATCGTGATAAACCGGCGATGTCACATTCTGGTCGCAGGTGCTCTCGTGCTTGTGCGACCAGAGCAGTTCGCCGGTAACGACGTCGAGGCCTACGACCAGCTCGTGCATGAAGTTAATGAACATGCGCCTGCCGTTGTGCGAAACGACGACCGGCGAACCATAAGCGGCGCGGTCAGGAATCTCCGTGTTGGCCCAGATGGTCGCGCCGGTCTTTTTGTTCAGGGCAACAACGCGGCCCCTGGACCCGCCGGGCGTGCATAACACGCGGTCGCCCTCAACAGCCACGTTCTCGGCGTATCCCCAACTTCCGGGCCTGGCCTCGAATCGTTCCCGCAGGCTGACCTGCCATGCCAACGTGCCGGAGCCGGCATCCAGCGCCACGAGCATGCCGTGTGCGTTGAGATGGTAGAGCATGCCATCACTCCACGTGGGCGTTGTTCGCGAACCGGGCTGCGGCCCTTTCCATGCCCGCCCGTTCGGCGCTCTCCATTTCAACTTGCCGTCCAGGTCAAGCGCGATGACCATTTCCTCATCGTCGAAATCCCCGGATGTGAAAATCATGCCTTGGGCGAGAGAAACGCAGGCATAACCTCTGCCGCATTCCGACGACTTCCATATCAACCCCGGCCCGCCTTCCGGCCACTGACGCAACAGGCCCGTTTCGCGCGAGATGTTCTCCCGACCCACTCCGTGGAACTCCGGCCAGAATGACTCGGGGGCGCGATCTGCTCCAAGCACGGCCAACAAAGCAGATGCCGCACCGGCGACCAGCAGACCCAAGGCAACACTTCGAAATGTCATGGTCGCATGACTGTACCAGCGGGCATTTCGGCCGACAACCTATCGCCGCCGGTGCCGGCCGACATCATGAGCACTTCCTGCAATCGCGATATCAGGCCACCCGAACGGCGCCGCTCCGAAGGGCGGAAAAGCGGATTCAAGGAACGGGGCGAGAGATTCCGCCGCGGTTTTCAAACCATACCGGCCCGCCGAATTTGCCGGTGACGACGACGTCGAGTTTGCCATCGCCGTTGAGATCGACAACGCACAGGCTCACGCCGGAGCCGATTCCTTCGTTGAACGAGATGATGTGCCTGGTCCACCGCACCTCGGGCTTGCGCTTGAACTTGTAGTAGTAGACACCAAGCGGGCCGGTTTCGTCGGGGTCGCCGCCGTTGTGGGCCATGAAGCGTTTGCCAGTGACCAGTTCGAGCACGCCATCGCCGTCGAGATCGGCCAGGGCGATCGTGTGGGCCTGCGACCAGGAGGCCTCGATCACATGCTGCTTGAAGGCGATCCGGCCCCCCTGCCGCACTTGCTCGTACCAGAAGATACCGTGGTTGTGGGCCGAGGAGCAGATGATGTCGTTGTGCCCGTCCCCATTAACGTCATAGGCCCAGATTTGGGCCGTGTGTTCCGGCTTGTCATTTTTGATGCTGCCCAGGACAAGGGGATGTTCCTTCCATTGGCCTTTGCGCGGGTCGGCCGGGGCTTCGTACCAGGCGCCGGGGCGAATGATGTCAGGGCGGCCATCGCCATTGATATCGCCCACGCCGCCGCCGTAATCATGGAGCCGCTCGGAGACGGTGTGCTTGATCAGCCCCTGTTGACCAGCAGCGTCTTTGCTGAGTTCGTACCAGACGGTGCGCTGCACGGCCGGAAGAATCTCGTTCGCTTTGCCGTCGCCGTCGATGTCCCAGGTTTCGCCGCACTCGAAATTGCCGTTTTGTTCGACGGTGGACTCGGGCCATTCCTGGCCAGCCAAGCCGATGTTGCGGAACCACGAGGATTTCTTCTGGAACCAGTCACAGGATACGACGTCGAGCTTGCCATCGCCATCCACATCCATGGGAATGTTCATGAAATCCCAGTAATAGCCTTTCCCCTGCTCATCGACGCTGCCTTTGAGATCGCGAATCTTCACCGGCTTGAACTGGGGCGCGAGATAGATGAACGGGCCTGCAACAATGTCCGGCTTTCCGTCGCCGTTGAAGTCGCCGACGCCGACGGCCTCAGAGCGGAAGTTGCCTACGTGATGGGGAACAAAGACGAGGTCATCCGGAGACGTCTCGGCAGCCGGCACGGCGAGCGTCAAAAACAGAAGCATTGAGGCTCGCAGGCACGCTGGTGCGAAGAGCAAAAGAAATCGTGGGCATCCGGGCAATTCCATCGCGTTCTCCTGTATCCAGATTACAATGCGGCACAGGAGATTGCCACAATGACCACCTCGCCTTGGGCTCGATTGTCCGTACTGTTTCTGTCCTGCACCTTGTCGGGAAATGTGATTGCCGATGAACTCGACGACGCGTTCGCCAAACCGGCGCCCGAGGCCGGACTGCGGGCGTATTGGTGGTGGCTCAACGGCAATGTGGACAAGGCAGCCATCACCAAAGATCTGGAGGCGTTCAAAGCCAATAACTTCGGTGGGGCTTTGATCTGCGACGCCGGCGGGGCGACCCAGGGCGGACACAAGCCCGTGCCGGCCGGGCCGATGTTCATGTCGGCCGAGTGGCGGGAACTGTTCAAGCATACGCTGAAGGAAGCCGACCGCTTAGGGCTGGAGATCAGCGTGAACATTCAGTCAGGCTGGAACCTCGGCGGGCCGAGTGTCACGCCGGAGACCGCCTCCAAGGTGGTGACGTATTCTGAAACAACGGTCAGCGGGCCGGGAAAGATCGGCCAAGTGCTGGCCGAGCCGAAATCGAAGTTGAACTACTACCGAGACATCGCGGTGCTGGCGTGGCCGGTAAAGGCCGGGGCGGCCGCTGAGTCCGTTTTTGACGGGGCGACGGCAAACAACTCGCAGGATGCATTTGGACCGCAACGGGCGTTTGATGGCAACAGGGAGACGTTCTGGGTCTCACAAGGTGAAAAATTTGGCGATGGGCCAACGGTGGCAAAGCCGCATTGGCTTCAGTTGTCGTTCAAACAGCCGGTGGATGCGGACACGCTGACGCTATTGGGTCGAGCGGGGTACTCACCACGGGATTGCCAGTTGCTGGCATCGGATGACGGGAAGGTGTTTCGCAAAGTCGCGACGTTTGCCGTGGCTGACGGACAGCAAGCCGTGGTGAGGTTTGAGAAAACCAGAGCAACTCATTTCCGCATCCTCATCACGCAGGCGTTTGACCGGGGCAGACCGGATGCACCGAGGAACGCGCAAATCGCAGAGTTGACGTTGAAGGGGCCGGGGCTCTCATTCCCGGCCGGCGTGCCTGGGCGCAAGCCGATCACGAATCTGGCGGACAAGGCGGTGTTTCGCGAGGTGGGATTCTCCGCGCCGGTGACGTGGCCCCTGTTGGAAGACACCCCGGGCACGCCGGGAGAGGAGGATTGCACGACCCGTGACATCGTGAACCTGACGGCGAAGATGGACAAGACGGGGAAGTTGGAATGGGATGTCCCGGCCGGAAAGTGGATGGTGCTGCGGATTGGCTATACACCGACGGGCGCGCACGTCTCGACCTCATCCGACACATGGAAGGGATTGGCGGTGGATCATCTGTCGCAGCAGGCTTTCCGTGCTTACTGGGAGCAGTCGGTGGCGCCGTTGATTGCCGACGCCGGACCGCTGGCGGGCAAGACGCTGAAATACGTACACACGGATTCGTGGGAACTGGGCGGGACGAACTGGACAGACACGTTCGCGGACGAATTCCGCAAACGTCGGGGATACGACATCACGCCGCTGCTGCCGGTGATGTGCGGTAAGATCGTCAACTCGCGAGATGAGTCGGTGCGATTTCTGGCGGACTTGCGCAAGACCGTGGGGGACATGGTGGCCGACAACCACTACTCGGTGATGTCGGAGTTGGCCCACAAGTATGGCATCGGCACGCACCCCGAATCCGGCGGGCCGCACGGGGCGCCGGTGGATGCGCTGAAATGCCTGGGCCGCAATGATGCGCCGATGAA
>CAYSSA010000148.1:11598-12409 GCA_964433485.1 uncultured Tepidisphaeraceae bacterium
CCTCGCCGCACCGAGCGACGGACATCAACCGCTTCTTCACGAAACAGGCCGCGTCGGCGGCGCACATCTATGGCAAGCGGTTCGTCAACGCCGAAGGCCCGACCTCCATCGGCCCGCAGTGGGATGAGATTCCGTTCGTGCATGTGAAGACGCCGTTTGACCGGGAAATCTGCTCCGGGCTCAACCGCGTGGTGTGGCACGCCGTGACCTGTTCGCCCGCATCGATGGGGCTACCGGGACAGGAGTATTTCGCCGGGACGCATTTCAATCCGCAGATCACCTGGTGGCGGCAATCGCAGGCAATGACGCTGTACATGACCCGCGTACAACAGATGATGCTGGAAGGGAAGTTCGTGGCCGACGTCTGCTACTACTACGGCGATCACGTTCCAAATTTCGTGCGGCTGAAGGAGGATGACCCAGCCAAGGTGCTGCCGGGGTATGACTATGACGTGATCAACGAAGAGGCGATGCTGACCCGGATGACTGTGAAGAATGGCCGGCTGACGCTGCCGGATGGCATGAGCTATGCCCTGCTGGTGCTACCCGAGAAGCCAATTCTCTCCATCGACGTAGCCAGAAAGATCGCGCAACTCAGCCGAGAAGGCGCGAAGATCGTCGGCCCGCGCCCGGCAAAGACGGTGACACTGGTCGACTATCCAAATTGCGAGAAGGAACTGGCGAGCATCGCCGAAGAACTGTGGGACAAAGGCAAGGTTGCGACGGGAGCAACGCGCGACGTACTGGCAGCGATGAAGATCGGGCCGGATTTCCAGGCCCGCGATGCCAAGGCCGATGCCCAACTGGATTA
>CAYSSA010000149.1:0-10267 GCA_964433485.1 uncultured Tepidisphaeraceae bacterium
CTAAGCGTTTGTCCGCCCATGCCCACGCAATGCACGGCGGTGGATACCCAGTGTCCACCGCTGGAGACTCGGTGCCCGCCGATCGATACGCTGTGTCCGCCCACGCCGACGATCTGCGCCGACCCTGGTACCGTAACGCACTGCCCTCCTGTCGAGACACAGTGCCCGCCGGTGCTGAGCGCTTGCCCGCCGGTGGCGACCGAATGCACGATCGTGGCGACGCAGTGTCCGCCGGTGGACACCCAGTGCCCGCCCGTCAATACTCGCTGTCCGCCATTGGAAACCAAGTGCCCGGCCATCGAAACTCACTGCCCGCCGGTGCTGAGCGTTTGCCCGGCCACATCGACACAGTGCCCGGCCACTGTGACCCAGTGTCCGCCGGAGCCTACGGCCTGCCCCAATTCCGCGACGGTGTGTCCGGGTACGATCACCCAATGTCCACCGTTACCCTCGCAGTGCCCGGCCATTGTGACCAGTTGCCCCGACAACTCGGGAGTGTGTCCGATTGCCGTGACCACCGAGCCGGCGGCTCGGCCGATGGTCGTCTGCCAGGCGATTGAAGTGCCTTGTCCGCTGGAGTTCTCTGCCCCGATCCGGTGAATGACACTGACTGTAACTGATATGGCAGACCATGGACTGTAGACGAGAACAAAGGGCGACCAGGTAAAGCTGGCCGCCCTTTCTTTCCTTGTCCAGACACAAGCGATGGGAGATCGAAGTGAAGACATCCGCGAGACCGGCACCAGCATCCCAACGTAGTCAGGCGCCGCTCGCGGTCGCCGATCCCATCGGAGCGCCAAGTTGGCGTGTTGTGACCGCCGGGCTGGCCGGTCTCGCTGGTGCCTGGATTGCCGCCGGTTCGGTCGGATTTCTGGGGCATCCTTTTCGGCACGCGCTGACATGGATCTGTTTTGTCGCGATGCTTGTTGCGGGATGGGAGCGTTCCGGTGCGACCTGGCTGCGACGGCTGATGGCGATGGTCTCTCTGGTCATGGCCGGTTTCATGCTGCTTTCGCCGCTGTCGGTGGTGAATGTGCTGGGCATGGCGTCGGCCGCCGCCGCGCTGTCACTGTCGGGAGGCGCTGCCGTTCAAGGGGTCATATTGCCCGTGGCGGCCGGTGCTGCGGCCTTGGGCGTGTTCCGGGCGGCTTATACCGGCGTTCCCGCCGTCTTTCTCATCTCGGATGCCGTGGCGGGCGTTCTGGGGCGAACCGGTGGACTGCTCGCCGGATCGACGCTGAACGTGGGAACCTCCTTCGGCGGCGTGGACTTTCTGCTCCTGATGTTTGTGCTTCTGGCGGCGCTCATGCTGACATCGGACGGAGCCAATCGACCATTCCTGCTGTACGGCCTGCTGGGAATCCTCACTGCGCACGCGATCTATCTGGCGGCACTTGCCTGGATTCCAGCGTGGATGGGGCCTCCCCCACCGCCACCGGCACAGCCGTTGCCGCTGGCCGGACCCCGTCCCGACGTGCCGCTGGTGGAGCAATTCCGTCCACTCGTGCCGTGGAATCTGCCGGCGATCGGCGCGGTTTTGCATGCGCTGGTGGCCGGGATGCTGCTCAGGCTGCGTCCGACGACCGCTACGCCGATTGGCCTGCCGGGTCGGCGGGGCGCGGGGATTGCGATGGCGGCGGCCGGCGGGCTGATCCTTGCGGCATGCACCTCGCTTTGGCTGCGCCCGCTCGATCTGACCGGGAAGAAGATCGTGTTCTATGAAAAGGGATTTCTCAATTGGCTGAAGCCGCGGCATGGCGATTACGGGCGACTGTCCATAGGCATGTACGGCATGATGGAGCAGTACATTCGCAGTCTCGGCGGCAGTTTCGTCAAATCACCCGAATTGTCGGCCGAGGACCTCCAAGGCGCTTCGGCGGTCGTGCTGATGTTCCCGAACTCGCCGTGGCAGCCGGGCCAGTTGGAAAGGCTCGATGAATTCGCGCGCAACGGCGGCACGCTCGCGGTGTTCGGCGAACACACCACCCACGAAACCAAGGGCACCGCCGTCCTCGGAGACAAGGGTGACAGCCGTTTCAACGATGTGCTGGCCAAGACCGCGATGTATGTGCCATTCGATTCGGCCACGTTCCAGATTGGCGGCTGGCTGCATTCCTATGAGCAGATGACCCATCCCGCATCGGCGGGCATCGGCGACGACCGCAATCAGTTCGGCGTGGTGATCGGCGCTTCAGTCAAGGCTCGCTGGCCGGCCCGTCCGTTCATCGTCGGGCGGTGGGGCTGGAACGACCCCGGCGATGACGGCAGCGGCGCCGCAATGATGGGGAACCATCACTACGACGCCGGAGAACGCCTTGGCGATTTGGTGCTGGCGGCCGAGCAGCCCTGGGGCAAGGGCAGGATCATCGCCTTCGGCGACACCTCGAACATGACCAACGGCATCACCATCGGCGCGCACGAATACACATCGCGGCTGCTGGCGTACATGGCTGACGGATCGCGGCAGGCGCATCCCTGGCCCAAGCAGGCGGTGGCGATGCTGGCGGCGCTGGCGATGGTCGCGGTGATGCTCCGCCGGGTGGATGAGTGGACCGTCCTGAGTGGGGCGATGCTGCTGGCGGGGGGGCTGAGCGTTTTCACGACCATCAGCCACCGCGTGGCAACGATCCTTCCCGACGGTCGGACCAGCGACGGTTCGCCGAACCAGCTTGCGTACATCACCTCCTCGCATCTGGAGGCCAACAGCGACGAATCCACCCGTCCCGACGGCACGATGGGGCTGGCCATGACGTTGATGCGAAACGGCTATCTGACCTTGCACGCGCCGGACTTGAGTTCGCGGCGTCTGGAACGGGCCGGACTGGTGGTCTGCGTGGCGCCCGGGCGTCCGTTCAGTCTGGATGAGCGGCGGGCGGTGCGGGATTTCATCAAGGGTGGAGGTGTCTTCATTCTCACGGTCGGCTACGAGGCCCGCCATGCCAGCGCCGAATTGCTGGGCGATCTGGGTTTCTGGGTGGGTCATAGTCCGGCAAATCCCGGACCGCTTCGCGAGCCCGAACCCATGGGGCATTTCAAGGCGCCCTATGTCACCAACAAGGCCGAGGACTACCTGGCTCACGTTCGGTTTCATGCCGCCTGGCCCGTGGGCAGTGATGTGCCGCCGAGTGATCCCTCGGTCATGGACATTGCCTGGGGACGCGGTTGCAGGCCTCTGATGCTCAACGGCCAACCCACGCATCGCGGCGACAAGCCGGTCATCATGATGCGGACGATGGGCAAGGGGAAATTCGTTCTCATTGGTGACACGTGCTTTGCCATGAACAAGAACCTCGAACACGAAAACGGGGCTCCATTCGAGGGCATGCGCGAAAATGCCGACTTCTGGCGATGGCTCCTGTCCTACCTGCGCGACCCTGCTGCGGCTTGGATTCCGCCCAAGCCCGATGTCCTTAAACCCAAGCCGACTGCCGCCGCGCCGACGCCGCCCGCCACACGCCCCGTCTTGCCGAAGGAGGCCGCCCGATGAAGTGTCAATGGATCGGAATCGCCATGCTGGCCGGATCGTGGCTGTTCGGGCTGAGCTACTATCACGAGGCCGATGCCGTAGGCTGGTCCGTGTGCGTTCTGGCCGGCCTGGCGCTGCTCAGCGGCGCGCCGGTGCGGCTGCCGGGCGCTCCGCAGGCCTGGGGGGCCCTGGTCGTCCTGCTGCCGGTGGTGTGGCTGTCGCCGTGGCCGCACCGGATGATTCCGATGGCGCTGGTCGCGGGAATTGCCCTGCGTCTGTTGCCGTATCTGCCAAGGTGGATGCGGGGGCTGGGGTCCGGGGCGCTGGCGGCAGGGGCGGTCCTGCTGGCGCAGGCGATGGTGATGTTTGCCTACGAGCGGTTGACGGCCCGGTCGCATGAACTGCCTTGGGGATTTCCGCGGCTCATCGCCGGGTTGGCGTCTCTGCTGGGCATGGACGCCGCCGCCGCGAACGGCACTGTGAGCATCGGGTCGATGCGCAAGGTCTTCCCCTTTGGAGCGACCTGGGGCCTGTTCATCGACCCCGTGACGCTCTGTTTCGCCGTCGGCGGGATCATTCTGCTGGCCGCCCACGCGTGGCGGTGCGATCACGCCGGGCGGCTGGGCCTGTGGCTGCGATCCTGCGGCGTTCTGCTTCTGGCCGTCGTGCTGTGGCTGCCGCTTCGGCTGACGTTCATGCTCGGGCTCTACCTCAACCGCGTGTTGCTCACCGACTACGACGAGAAGCTCAATGTCATGGATCAGTTCCTCAGTGGAACCCTGCACTTGCTCACCCTGGCCGGACCGGTGCTGTTGTTGTGGCGCTGGATTCCGGCCCTGGATTGGTCGGCGGAACCGGAGACGGCGCCCGCTCCTGACTCGCGGCGCTGCGCCATCGCCTGGACGCTGGCCGCGTTCGCGGGCGCACTGGTCGTGGCCGGGCTGTTCTGGGATCCGGTCGGGCAGCGCAAGCCGGGGCGGCTGATCGTGGATGAAGGCCACGGCGCCGTGAAAGATGGTCGATATGTCACCTGGGAACCGACCGGACGACCGATGGACACCAGTTGGTACGGGCACGACTCCGGCTACAACTACGCCTGCGCCTACGACTATCTGTCGCGGTTCTACGATACCCACCGGCTGACCACGCCGATCACCGACGCCGTGCTGGCGCGGTGTGACGTGCTGATGCTCAAGACCCCCACCAGCCGATTCACCTCGGAGGAAATCGGGGCCATCCGGAAATTCGTGGAAAATGGCGGCGGCCTGTTCCTGGTCGGCGAACACACCGATGTTTTCGGTACCGGCACCTATCTCAATGAAATCGCATCCCGTTACGGCTTCTTGTTCCGCTACGACTGTCTGTTCGGAATCGACTCGGTATTTGAACAGCATTACGTACCTGGCCGCATGGCTCATCCCATTGTCCAGCACATGCCCCCGATGGATTTTGCCGTTTCCTGTTCGATCGACCCCGGCTGGAGCGACGGGCGGGCGGCCATCGTCGGCACGGGCTTGAAGAACGCCATGGCCGACTATCACGCCAGCAATTTTTATCCGCAGGTGGAGGACCGGGCCGATGCGCGTTTCGGCGCGTTCGTGCAGGTGTGGTCGGTCAGGAGCGGCAAAGGCCGCATCGTCGCCCACAGCGATTCAACGATCTGGTCGAACTTTTCGACCTTTGAGCCCGGCAAGATGGAACTGCTCATGGGTTGCATCGAGTGGCTCAATCATCGCAATACCCTCCCCGATCCGCGCTGGCCGCTGATTGCGCTGGGCATGGCCGCGCTGGCGGCAACCTGTTACTGGGCGAGAGGCGTCGGCGGGGCATGG
The DNA here is from genome assembly GCA_964433485.1 of uncultured Tepidisphaeraceae bacterium. Classification (GTDB taxonomy): domain Bacteria; phylum Planctomycetota; class Phycisphaerae; order Tepidisphaerales; family Tepidisphaeraceae; genus JANYKD01. Next base: position 5,299 of record CAYSSA010000149.1, read on the forward strand.
CTGATGCCGACGGCGCTGGCGCTCCTGGGATGGACCGTTTGCGGACAACTCGTGCAGACCGCTCAGCGGCGGGCCATGCCGCCGCCCAGGGCGCAGCGACCGTTCGTCCAGGTCATCATGGATCAGACCGCCAGCAGTGTCGTGTTGCCCAAGAACGGCTTCATCATGGGCAAGGCTGACGGTTATGGTATTTTCGAGCGATGGATTCTGCGGCTGGGCTATTTCATCGCCCGGCGCAGCGGGCCGCAGGCGCTGGACGGGAATCTGGTCGTGTTCCTGCTGCCCGACAAGCCCGTCACCGCAGAATACCGTAAACGCATGATCCGCTACGTTGCCGACGGCGGACACATCCTGGTGATCGACTCGGCAGACAACAAGAAATCACTCGCCAACAGTCTGCTGCGGCCGTTCGGCATGTGGGTGGACTCCTCGGCTCCGGAAAGCGGTTCGCTGGTCGCGGCCGGCTGGCCCACCGTCAGCGTGAACGGCGCGTGTCAGGTGAAGTTCGCGGAAACCGAAACCGAAGAGGTCGGCCACCGAACGAACTTCGCCAGCGTCAACGGCAGGACGGTTGGGGCGACGGTGAAATTCGGGCGAGGCTCCGTCACCGCGATTGGTTTCGGCAACCGCTTCTGCGATCTCAATATGGGCGTGACCGGCGATGTTGTTCCGGACCAGAAGCTGCGACAGGTGTTCGAGTGTCAGTTCCGACTGCTTCGCCAGATCATCGAAGGCCCCGCCGCCACGCGCCCGGCCACAACCCAGCCGTTGTCGGTTGAGGGCGATGGAACCTGACGCCCGGCCCCCGGCCTCAGCCACCTGATCCCCGTCGGTCCTGTTGAGACCTCATCGTTTTGGCGATTCGGCCGGCTTCCTCATGATAAACAAATAGTTGAATCCGCGCAGAAAGAAGTTGCCCTCTTCGGCCGCCTTGCGGTAGTTGCCCAGTTCCAGGGTCTTGTTGTGTCGTGTGACGGCGATGATGTCCACGGGTTCCAGCAGCACGCGCATACGGGCAAACAGCTCAAAGCCGAGCGGAAAAAACCCTCGGCCCTTGACAAAAGAGTCGCAGACATAGAGACCCATGTGCTTTCCCGGCTTGAGGATGCGGTGAATCTCGGCGATCACCTGTTCCATGGCCGCATAGTAAGCCCCGCCGGCCGCGTCGAGCTTGCCGATGTCGCGCGGGTCCGGGCCGTAGTCGATGTGGGTGGAATAAGGGGGATCGATGAAGACGAAATCAACCTTGGCCGTCAGTTCCGGCGGCAGCTTGCGCGCGTCGACGCGAAAGATGTCCTTTCGCGTCGGGTGTACATCGTAGCCCAGGGCCCGCCGGCCAAGATCGCGGGCCACATCCAGCGTCGTGCCGCTGCCGCAGCACGGATCGACGACGAGATCGTTTGGTTTCGTATAACGCTGAAGCAGGTTCCAGATGATGTAGCTGGGCGTGGCGCCTTTGTAGAGCGGGTCTCCCTGGGTTCCCTCGCCATAGTGTTGCGAGGGGTAATCCCACAATGTCGTCGGCTGCGGTCGCAGCGGCGGCTTCTTGAACTTCATGGCCCAGAATATCGCCGAGTCGGCCCGTTGCTTCAACGGCAACGCCCCGACCCCCGGCGATTCCTTCGGCGCTGGCATTCGCTCCGCTTTGCCCGCCACCCTGTTTTGGCGTAGATTGCCTCCATGTCCTCACTGAGTTACGAGAGTTCTGGCGTGAATTACGATGTGCTGGATGCCTTCAAACGCGCCTGCCAGAAGGCTGCCGCTGCGACCACCGGGGCGCTGGCCGCGCACGGTTTTGCGGAACCGGCCGGGATTCGCGGCGATTCGGCTTATCTGCTGGAGACCCCCAGCGAGTATCTGGCCCATGTTGAGGAGGGACTTGGCACCAAAAACCTGGTGGCCGATGCCATGCTGCAATTGACCGGGCGGAGCTTCTACCGCAATATCGGCATCGACACGGTCGCCACGATTGTCAACGACCTGGTCACCTGCGGGGCCCTGCCGGTGAGCGTGGCCATGCATGCGGCCGTCGGCGACGCTTCGTTCTTCTCCCACGCCCAGCGCACGGCCGATCTGGCCGATGGTTTCGCCGAGGGCTGCCGCCAGGCAGGCGCTGTCTGGGGCGGTGGCGAAACGCCGGCACTGAAGGGCATCGTCAACCCCGACACCATCGTGCTGGCCGGTTCGGCCATCGGTCGGGTGTTCCCAAAGACCCATCGCATCAGCGGCGAAGTGCGCGATGGCGATGCGATCGTCTTCCTCGCCTCCTCCGGCGTGCAGACCAACGGTCTGACGCTGTGCCGCAAGATCGCCGAGAAGTTGCCGGAGGGCTATCTGACCAAGATGAGCGACGGACGGATGTATGGCGAGGCGCTGCTGGATGCCTCCGTGATATACGTTCGCTTCATCGCCCGCTGCCAGCAGGCGGGGCTGAAGCTCAAGTACGTCTCCCACATCACCGGCCACGGCTGGCGGAAACTGATGCGTCTGGCCGAGCCCTTTGTCTACCACATCGCCCAAGTCCCCACGCCGCATCCGATTTTCGATTTCATTGCCCGGCACGGCCCGGTCGATCAGCGTGAGATGTACGACATGGGCATTGGCTTCGTGGCCTACGTCGCCCCCCAGGACGCCGCACGCTGCGTCGGTCTGGCACGACAAGAAGGCTACACCGCCAGCATCGGCGGCGTCGTGAAGAAGCAGGGGAGTCGGAAAGCCGTGGACATCGAGCCGCTGGGCATGACGTTTGAGGGGGAGACGCTGCGGGTGCGATAAGGAGAGATGAGCTTCTCCACTAACGGCGGGCGCTGTCGCCACGGCGGAGTGGATGGACCGCGCACTTCCGGACTCATGACACGGGGTGGCCCCGGTACATTTCCACGATTTCCGACAATCTCGCCATCGCCCGGACCAGGGTGTGCTGAATCTCAGGCCAAGTCTCCCGCGAACTGGCATATCCACCAGATCCAACCGTGAAGATGATCTTGTGTTCGTCGAACTTCAACTCACCGCCGAAGAGGTGGTTGACCTTGTCTTCGTCCTGAGACAGCCGCTCATACAAGGCCCTGGCATTGTCTTTGAATTCAAGGACCACCGCGCATGTGGTGCTGTGAGGGACATAGCTGTACAGCACCCCGTTCCTGGTGACGCACTTTCTCCATACCGTACTGCGATTGTCTCGCATTTCTGGGAGCAATGAGGCCGCCTCGGTGTGGTTTTGCCGCATGTCGGCCCAGAACTCTCGAAGCAGAAGCTCCCTCTGGGTTGGCTCATTCGGTTCGGTGGTTGCTCCCGCACCGTCCAATGCCTCCCGGATTCTGGTGGCCTGATTGCAGCGCTCCACCCGTTCCTCACTGTCTTCTGCGCAAGGTGCCGGGGTCAGGATTATTTCCACAAGGGCGCCGATCGTATCCTGATGACGATCCCACAGTTCACGGGCAAGTTGTCTTTCCTGATCGGTCATGGCCAGTCTCTCTCCTTTGCGCGAAGAACGAAGATTTTCAATATAATGATCCACAATCATGGCTGCGTCTTTGGGCAGTGCGGGCCGGGTTGATCGTTGGCAGGGTATCAGCACCTGGTCACACAACCACTGGTAATCCATGCAATACCAGCGCGGATCACTCGTGATGTCAGCCGAATCAGCGGCATCCACGGCACTCGTCGGCGCGATGAAAATGCACAATCCCCGGGTGGAAGGATCCGCTCTGTGCTGTTCCGCCAGCCAGTCGGCGTAGCGCCGGCCCTGGTCCTCTCCCAGCGAAGACTTCACCTTCATCTCGATGATGCAGATGAAACGCATTGGAGGCGTACTGTCAGTTCCTGGTATCCGCGCCTCGATCCAGACATCGACACGGTTCTCGGCGTTGAGGCTCTTTTCCAACTGCGTGCGCTCATTGGGCTGGACATCGAACGACAGCCCGCTCAAGACATCCCTGGCGACCAGTTGCTCCAGTTCCGACGGCTGGAGTACCGACGGATCCTCGTCGGCAGTCGGCCGCAGCCGCGTGGTGGCCGCGGCCTTCAGCAGATGGGTCAGGGCCAGCGACCCCAGGCCGTGGGTTCCCCGGGGATCCAGCAGCCAGGCGAGGAACGCCGAGTGCCAGCGTTCGGTGTGCGTATGCCCGAGCACCGCAAACAGGTTCGCGCCCTCGGGGTTCCCATTGGCGAGTTTCAGCTTCTTTAGATCCGTATCCAGCTGCTTGAGCCGCAAGAGTGTCGGCGTATCGGAGGTTTGAGCATCGTCGGTCATCATCAGCTCCGTGTTCGTGGTCTTGCATGTGGACTGCGGTTAATGCCCGTTCTCTCCCGCTTGCTGTTGCCGGAGATCGGGGAATATCTCAAGCCAGACGCGCGATCACCCGGAATCCCAGATCCCCTTCCCAGCCCTCGACCGTCTTGCCGATCCGCGATGCCGTCCGCCGGTCGCCACCGCGTGCCGCATTCGACTCCGGTCGCCACATCTGGAACGGCGGCCAGCGGCTGTTCATGTGGTCCAGGTCCAGGACTTCCTTCGCCGGATAGGCGTACAGACAACCCGCACACCGTTCCCAGATGTCGCCCGGCATCTCGTACAGGCCCCAGGCGTTCGGCTGCGATTTTCCGCGTTTGGCCACGGCCGATCCCGCCCGGCAGGCATACTCCCATTCGGCTTCCTCCGGCAGGCAGATCGGCCAGCCGGTCAGCTTCCTCGCGTTTCTGCAGAACTGCCCAGCCTCGTCGAACGATACGTTGACCATGGGCGCTGGCCGGCTGCTGCGGTTCACAGGCATCAGCCGGTCTCACTGCGCTCGGCTCACAGGGTAAACACCCATATAAAACGGACGGATCAGGCGCACCGGGTGCAGGGTCTCATTTGCATCCCTGCCCGGCTCATCCTCCGGCGAGCCCATAAGAAAACTGCCGGCGGGGATCAGCGCCAGGCGCAAGGTCACGCCATCACCCAGATCCAGTTCGTGGTACACGGGAA
>CAYSSA010000149.1:10277-12367 GCA_964433485.1 uncultured Tepidisphaeraceae bacterium
CCCAGCTCGTCGGCCGCCGTCTGCTGGATCCGTGCCGCCTCGGCCGTGGTCATCGGGAATTCTGCCTGCACATACGCCGGTCGTTTCCTCAGCCTGATCCGCAGACTCATCGTCCTCTCCGGATCGACAGCGACCGGTCGCTCGAATTGACGGTAATCTTCGTGCAGAACCCGAACCCAATGTACACCGGCTTCAAGGTTAAGGCGCACGGGGTTGGTCCGATGATCCTCATCCCTCACCCGGACCACAGCGTCTGCGGGTTGATGATGGATGACCAGCATTCCCCTCGGAGTTTCGCTGGTCGCCGGCCGTTTCCGGTTTCTCCGGGCTTCCGGTGAGTTCACCGGGCGGCTCGAGAGCGTTGGTTGTGGCGCGCTGACCAGCGCCAGGCGGATGGGCGGACCCTCCAACTCCACGCGCGGTGTCTGATTGTCTTCAGCCTGCATCCGATCCCGCACCATTTCCAGGATCTCCGGAACATCGAGCGTCGGGCCGCTATGCTCGTTCAGGCACGCCAGCAGATGGCCGGCAAACTGGCTGTGGCCGGTCTTCGGGCACTCGACCGACACCTGGTCCTTCCAGCAGCTTGTCACGATTGCCCGCGACAACCTCGGTTCGTCGGCCGCATCATCCGAAAGCCCGTAGACGCCCTGAGCCAGGGTCCGGTCGAAGTCGCAGTACCCGAAGCGGGCCAGCTTCACGGGGTGCGGCCGGGCAATGTCCAAGATCAGAAGTTGCCGCCGCGCTTGGATCCGGCGAAAGAGCTGACGGAGTTCGTCCACGGAGAGCGTGGTATTGGCCAGCGAACCGGGGTCCGCATCGCTGGTCAGCAGATATCCGCTATCCTCCGTCGTCAGGCTGTGGCCCGAGAAGCAGAAGACCACGGTATCCGGCGGCCGGGTCGATTCGGCCAGCCACTCCAGGCCCCGGACCAGTTCCCCGCGTTTCGGGTTTGTCAGGAACCGTGCCCGTTCGGCCGCCAACCCGCAGCGTCCGGCGAGCCACTGGTGCAGCGCCCGCACCTCGGCCAGGGCATAGCGGAGCGGGGTAATGGCCGGGGATTGCCATCGGTCGACGCCCGCCAGCAGACAGAACATGCAGGATTGTCCGGTCATTGGTCTTCCCTGTATGAACCGCAATAGCAGACAGGCACATCCAGCCCGGCGTCGAACTCGGCCCCGACCTGGTCCCGGAACCTCGGGGCCCGGGTCTGCGTGACGGGGATCCTGCAGTTGGTCGACCAGAGGAAGAGGATGACCGACTGCTGCTTGATTTCCGCGGGACTCGCGGGCAGGGTGCGCCACTCGAGATCCTCGCCCCCGGAACCTTCGACGTAATGCTCGGCCGACATCTCGCCCGATTCCAGACGCCGGAACAGAGAGCCCCGGTCGGCCGCCATGTTCAGAAGGATCTCGGCCTCATCGTCAGACAAATCGAAATACTCGCGCATCGAGTCGCGCAGCACATCCGTCGATTGTCCCTGCAGCCAGATCCAGGCGGCTTTCCGCCGCCGAGCGGGTCGGCCGTAGTCGAAGTCCCCGGCTTCCAGTCCGGCGGCCAGCAGTTCGCCCTCACCATCCTCGTCATCGAAATAAAGGCTGAGTATGCCGCTCCGCCGGCAGTGCGGCTCCAGGCCGCAGTCGTTTCGCAGCCACTCATCGCCCGTGGCCTGCTCGTAGGCATCGAGGTCGATGCCCGTGTAGAAACTCGCGCGTCTGAATTCCCGTGCTCGGAGCATGGCGGTTTCTCCCGCAAAACACTTTCCCGGGGACACTGGCCGGGATCCTGGACAAGTCGCCGGGTACGGCCACGGACCTGATGTCACATCGGGTATTGTACAGATCGCACTGACCACCCCCGGTCAGGGCTGCTGGCGAAAAACCAGAAATTCTCCAGATTCCGTTCCATTGTATTGCGGCTCCGCGATCGGCGCGAAAGCCGCAGACCAGGTGGCCATGCTGCCATCTGCATTCTTGGACGATGGTCAAGAGCGTGCCCCGATCAGCTTCCGGGGATCGTGACATTTTATTGATGTTAACACGACAGCGCTATTTCCGCTCAAGCTTACTTGGGGTGGCTGCCGATGACAA
>CAYSSA010000150.1:0-225 GCA_964433485.1 uncultured Tepidisphaeraceae bacterium
GGAAGTCGAACTAAAACTGCCGTCATTGACGGCGGACCCGTCCAGGCGCAAATAAACGTATGTATTCGCGGTGAATGTGGCGGAAAGCTGGATGCGGAAGCGCGCGGTGTTGCCTTCGTAGACCGTAGAGTCCAGGGCGCTCAGCGAGACATGCGGAACGTTGCTGCTGTCCTGATCGCTGATCGTCATCGGCACGTAGGACGATGCGTTGTAATCGTTGCCGTG
>CAYSSA010000150.1:273-1530 GCA_964433485.1 uncultured Tepidisphaeraceae bacterium
AGTTGCTCTTCCCCTTCCGGGATATCGTCGTCGGTCGCAGAGATGGTGATGTAAGCGTAACGTTGGCCGGGTTGGAAGCTTACACCCCACTCGACGCCGCTATAGTCATTCGACTCTGTAGTGATGTCGTTGAAGTTCGAATAAACGTACAGACTATTTTCCCAACTGCTCCGCTCGATGACGAAATGGGCATCGAGGAAAATCGCCTGCGTCTGGGTCAGGAGTGATGCGTCGCGATTGAGGTGATCCCAGCGGACCTGCACCATGCCGACCTTGGGATCGGTGAAATGGTTGATCGTGTTCCGCAGGATGTCCCTGGGCGGTATGAAATCGGCGTCGAATATGGCGATGAACTCTCCCGTCGCCTGTTTGAGTCCGGCATCCAAGGCGCCGGCCTTATACCCCACGCGATTGGTGCGGTGGATGTAGCGAATGGGCACACCCTTGGCCGCCCAGTCCTCGCAGGCCCGTCGGGCGATCTCGGCGGAATGATCGGTCGAATCATCCAACACCTGGATCTCAAGCTTTTCCCGAGGGTAATCAATCTGACAAGTGGCCCGGATGATGCGTTCGGCGACCGCATCCTCATTGTACATGGGAAGCTGAATCGTTACCCGCGGAAGCTCGGCGTCCGACCACTGTCGCTTGGGCTCATGGATGTTGTTCCGGTGCTTGATGTACAGAAACACCAGTATGTAGCGGTGCAAGCCATAGAAGGCGACAGCCAGCAAAACGGTCAGATACGCCCCCACAAGAATATATCCAGCCAGATGATTCATCATAAAGAAGCGGCCATTGTACGAATGAGCCATCTTGCATGTCAACACGGGATTAATAAGAGCCGCTCAGGTCCTACGCGTGAAAACCTTTTCCGTAATACAATATAGACAATGGGTTTATGTCGCAATCAGCCCTTCCGGAACCCGCTGGTTCGAGAGCAATTGCCTCCGTGTTCAAAGGCCTGAATCCTACCCACGGCAAGGCGGATGGTGCCGATTCCGCAGATGGGACTTCGAACGCAACTCACTTCAGCCGTTGCCCTTGTGCTCCACAATCTCCACCTGCAAGGCGGCAGCCATGGACCAGATGGCCTTGGTCTCCTCGGGCGTGATGCAGGCGGACTGCCGCGCGGCATAAACGATGCGGCGGATGCCTACCTGTAACAACCGCCGGAAACAGGCTGCGCACGGCTGGCCGGTGACATACGCGGTCGCGCCGCGCAGATCGCATCGGGCGAAAACCACCGCGTTGTCCTCG
>CAYSSA010000150.1:1546-4334 GCA_964433485.1 uncultured Tepidisphaeraceae bacterium
CTCGGCGTGAATGAACCAGGTGTATTTCTCAGGTCGAGTCAGCGGCACCAGGTCATTCGGCAGTCCGGCAACCGGGCCGTTGTAGCCGGTGCTGACCACTCGTCTTTCCCGGTCAACCAGCACACATCCATGCTTGGTGCTTGGGTCTGGCGAACGGCGGCTCACCTGCTCGGCAAGAGCAAGAAAATACTCATCCCAGGAAGGGCGAACGGAGAAACTGGCTGCGTCAGACATAAGAATGCTTCCGTTAAGGTGCGGATGATTGTAAACCCGGTAGCCACCGAGGCCAACATTGCCGGGAAAACGGTTCCAACCCAGCCACTTGTCATCGGGGCACTTCTATAGACAATGCTCTCCGCTTTCGGCCGGGAAGCCCCGTCGCCGTAGCGTCAGAACCGTGCTTAAAGGAGCATCGCTCATGCCGTTTGAAGTCAATCTTACAAATATCAAGCCGCTGAAACTCGACCCGTCCGCCGCCATGCTGACGGCCGAACAGCGGGAGACCCTCAAGAACAACATCGCCATCTGCCGGGAGGCCATCGTGTTCTTCACGGCGATTGCCGATGCCAAGGGGCTGGGTGGACACACCGGTGGCGCGTATGACACCGTTCCCGAAGTGCTCATTGCCCGGGCGTTTTGCGCGCACAATCCCTCGCTGGGAATTCCCACGATGTTCGACGAGGCCGGCCACCGCGTCGCCACGCAATACCTGCTGGCCGTGCTCGACGGCGCCATGCCGGTGGAGAAGCTCTATCACTACCGCGAATACAACCAGCAGATGCCCGGCCACCCCGAGCGCGGGTTGACGCCCGGCGTGCAATTCTCCTCCGGCCGACTTGGGCATATGTGGGCGTACATCAATGGAATCGCCATGGCCAATCCGGGGAAGTGCGTGTTTATGCTCGGTTCAGACGGGGCCATGATGGAAGGCGACGACGCCGAGGCCGCCCGTCTGTCCGTGGCCCAGAAGCTCAACGTGAAGATCCTGGTGGATGACAACAATGTCACAATCGGCGGGCACCCCAGCAATTACATGGGTGGTTACTGCGTCGCCAAGACCCTCGAAGGCCACGGCCTGACGGTTCTCAAGGCAGACGGCGAGGACATCGACGCGCTCTATGCAGCGATGGCCAAGGCCGTTACAACACCGGGCCCGGTTGCCGTGGTCATCAAGCGAAAGATGGCACCGGGGCTTGGCGAATACGAAGGGTCGCACAGTGCCCATGAAGTCATTAAGGCAGCCAAGGCGTCGGCCTGGCTTGAGGCGCGCGGCAACAAGGCGGCGGCGGATTACCTCAAGGGGGTGAAGGGTGAGAAGTGTCCGATCACTTATAAGGGTTCCAGCGGCGTCGGCAAGAACCGCGACGATTTCGGCAAGATTATCAACTCGATTCTGGCCGGGATGACGCCCGAGCAGCGGCTGGCCACGGTCCGCGTGTTCGACAATGATCTTGAGGGCTCCTGCGGGCTGCATCACATCCGCAAGGCGTATCCGGAAATCTTCGTACTCGGCGGCATCATGGAGCGAGGGAATCTCTCGGCGGCCTGCGGCTTTGGGCACGAGAGGGGCAAGCAGGGCATCTTCGGCACGTTCTCCGCATTCCTGGAGATGTGCGTGTCTGAAATCACCATGGCGCGGCTTAATAAAGCCAACGCCATCGCCCATTTCAGCCACGCGGGCTGCGACGACATGGCCGACAATACCTGCCACTACGGCATCAACAACATGTTCGCCGACAACGGTCTGCCCGACGATGGCCACGACAACACAAGGCTCTACTTCCCGGCCGACCAGCACCAGTTTGCCAAGTGCGTGAAGAAGATATTCAGCGACTTCGGACTGAGGTTTGTTTTCTCCACCCGCAGCGCCGTGCCCGACATCCTCAAGGAAGACGGGACGCCCTTCTTCGGCGACGGCTATGAGTTTGTCAGCGGCAAGGATGACATCATCCGCTCAGCTCCGGCCGGCAGCGGCTATATCGTGGCGTGCGGCGATGTGCTGTACCGCGCCCTCGACGCGGTCATCCGCCTGGGTGAAGCGGGCACCAGGGTCGGCCTGATCAACAAGGCTACGCTGAACGTCATGGACCCGGAAACGATGAAGTTGCTGGCCGGCGCGCCGTTCGTGCTGGTGGCCGAGAGTTTCAATGTGAAGACGGGTCTGGGCAGTCGCTTCGGTACGGAACTTCTCAAGGCCGGTTTCAAGGGCAAGTACAACAATCTCGGCACCCACAAGGAGGGCCCGGGTGGGCTTTGGCAGCAGATCCCATTCCAAGGACTCTGCCCCGAAGGGATCACCAAGGCGGTGAAGGCGCTGATGTGATGGGTACGGAATTCCGTGATGGCGGTTGACGATTACGCGTGCGTCTTGCGCGCCGGGAGTCGGCAATGAACACCGCCTCCGCGCAAGCGGAGCGCGACGTCACCGCATCAGCGTCGCCGCGCGATCGGGACCGACGCTGACGATACGGATCGGGCAACCGATAAGTTGCTCCACCCGCTTAATCCTGCGCCTGACGCGGCAGGTCATCGAAACTTCGACAGGCGGAAATATCAGATTTCCACCCAGGCAGCGTCTCGTAAACCGGTTCGACGCCCGCCAGCGTGTCCATGTCGGCGCGGAAACCGTCCAGTGGCAGGCCGTTCCGCCGATAGCCCGTGCAGATGCACACCTGATCGAATCCGCTGAGGACATCCAGCAGCGTCATCGCAACGGCCGTCACACCGCAGATGTCCACGGAATACTTGACGGCGACAGTATCCAGCCAGCCGCAGCGGCGGGGGCGGC
>CAYSSA010000150.1:4344-5082 GCA_964433485.1 uncultured Tepidisphaeraceae bacterium
TGGTGCCGTATTCCCGGCCGCGCTCGCGGATGGTGTTGCCGATGTCGTTATTCTGCTCCGAAGGGAAGGGCCCGCCACCAACGCGCGTGGAATAGGCCTTCATGATGCCGACAAATTGTTGTACCGAACGCGGCGGCGCCCCGGCACCCGTGAACAACCCCAGCGCCGAACAACTGGAGCTGGTGACATAGGGGAACGTGCCGTGGTCGATGTCCAGAAGCACCGCGTGAGCGCCTTCGTAGAGAATGCGCTTGCCCGCCTTCACCGCGTTGATCAGAATGGCTGAGGTATCGGCCACGAACGGAGCGATGCGGCGGCCGAACTCGCAGTATTGCTCGACGATCGGTCCGATGTCCAGCGACGGCGCTTTATAGACCGCGGTAAGGAGCCTGTTGCGCTCATCGCCAATGCGCGTGATGCGTTCGCGCAGCTTGTCCGTGTTGACGAGGTCGGCCACGCGGATGGCGCTGGTTCGGTGCATCTTGTCGGCGTAGCAGGGACCGATGCCGCGTTTGGTGGTGCCGATGCCGGCCGCGCCGGCGGCCGCCTCGCGCGCGGCGTCCTCGGCCTTGTGCCAGGGCATCACCACATGGGCCTTGTAGCTGATCTTTAAGTTATCAGGCGAGACGGCGATGCCGTGGGTGGCCAGGTTATCGATTTCGCGAAAGAGCACTTCGGGATCGAGCACCACGCCGTTGCCGACGATGTTCAGGATTCCCTTGCGACCGACGCCCACGG
>CAYSSA010000150.1:5171-9226 GCA_964433485.1 uncultured Tepidisphaeraceae bacterium
AGATAATCCACGATCTTCCCCTTGCCTTCATCGCCCCATTGGAGTCCCAGCACACAGGCGTTGCCTTCGAGAAACTGTTTCACGGATGCGCACCTCAAGTCGGATTAGACGTTTCACAACGATCAAGTGGCAGAGTAGACCCCCCTAAAGAGGCTGTCAAGGTGAATAGGTTCCGCGCCGCTCGCGAGGTGGAACATGGCGGCGGGGATTTGTAAAGTTGGAGCGGTGGCTGGGGCGCGGGGCTGGAACAGACTCCGGCCTGCCCAACAGGTATTGCTCAGTTGGCGATGTTCACGGACAAGCTCTGGTTGAGGAAGCGCGTCATGGATTGGTACAGGTGCCGGCGCGTGTTCTGGCCTTCGCGAAGGCTATGGCTGCGATTGGGATAGGCCAGCATTGAGAACGGCTTGTGCTGTTTAACCAGTTCATTGACCAGCAGCTCGCAATTCTGATAGTGGCAGTTGTCGTCGGCGGTGCCGTGAATGAGCAACAGATCGCCCTTAAGCTGATGCGCGAAGGTAATGGGCGAACCGTCGCGGTATCCCCGCTCATTTTCCGCCGGCAGACCCATGTAGCGTTCCTGATAAATCGTATCGTAGAGCTTCTGGTCGCTGATGAACGCGATGGCAATGGCCGCGCGGTAGAGGTCGGGATAGCGAAAGATGGCATTGAGACTCATGGAGCCGCCCCCGCTCCAACCCCAGATACCGATGCGACGTTCATCAATGTAAGGATGGTCACGGAGGATCGAGCGCGTGGCGGCGGCCTGATCGGCCGACGCCAGTATTCCCACCTGGCGATAGATGCACTTTCGCCACTGGCGTCCACGCGGCGAGGCGGTACCGCGATTGTCGATGCTCATGACCACATAACCCTGCTGGGCGAGCATGTAGTGCCATAGGTAATTTTCGCCACCCCAACGATCCGCCACCGTCTGGCCGGCCGGTTCGCCGTAGACGTGGATCAGGAGCGGGTATTTCCCGCGGGGATTGAAATTCGGAGGCCGGATGCTCCAGGCATCGAGTTGGACGCCGCCGCCGATGTCCACGCGGAAGAACTCGGTTGAACAAGCCTTCAGCGCATCGAGCCTCGATTGCAGTCCGGCGTTGTCAACCAGCGACCGCAACGGCGTATGATCCGGCAGGCTGACGAGTTCAGTGGCCGGCGGCCGCCCAAATTGCGAGCGAGTGTGGAACGCCCAGCGCGCATCATCGGATATCTCGTAAGAATGCGTACCCGCCTGGCCGACGGGCGTAAGGCGAGTGGCGTTTCCGGAGCCGTCCAGCGGCACGCGATAAAGATACCGCTGCGTCGGATTGTCCGGCGAGGCGATGAAGTAGGCGTGACCGTCGGCCTGGTCAACGACAGGCAGGCCGACGACATCGAAACGACCCGGGGTGAGCAATGTGGCCCGGCCATCCGTGACATCGACGGAATAAAGGTGGGTCCAGCCATCGCGTTCGCTTGTCCAGAGGAACCTCGTCCCGTTGTCGAGCCAGTGCCATGTGGCGACGTCATCAACCCAGGCATCGTCCGTATCGACGAAGATCACCCGCGCCTGCCCGGTGGCGATATCGCCTCTGAAGAGCTGATTGGTGTTTTGCAGGCGGTTGAGCTGCTGGAATACAATAAACGATGAATCAGGCGACCACTCCATCTGAGAGATGTAGTGGTTGCGCGGATCCTCACTCGGCTTGAACCACTGGGTAGGACCGCCGCCTGACGCCACCACGCCAACTCGGCAGGATGAATTAGTCCGGCCGACTTTGGGATACTTGAAGACGGTGAGTTTTGGGTAGGCGCCGTCGGTGTTATTCACCATGGTGAACTCCGGCACACCGGAGGTGTCGAACTGCCAATATGCGATGTGCTTGCCGTCGGGACTCCAGCGAAACGCCTTGCGCAGTCCAAGCTCCTCCTCATAGACCCAGTCGGAAGTGCCGTTGATGATGGAGTCCGATCCATCGTGAGTCAACTGAGTGATGGACAGATCATCAAGGTTCTGAACATAGAGGTTGTTGCGGTGAACATAGGCAACCGACCGGGCATCGGGCGACAGTGTGGCGAACATGAGCGTGGACGCCTCGACCTGACCTCCCAGCCGGCTGAGTCTGCCGCGACGGCGATCAAGCAGCCAATAGTCGCCTCGGGTGTTTCGCCGCCAAACCTTTTTCGTATTGGCGAACAGGAGTACCCTGCCAAGATCCGTGGACCACTCATAGTCGTCGATCTTCAACGGCCGGGATTCGCCGGTTGGAACCAGTTGTGTGGCCGACACGAGAATCTCCCGCTCTCCGGTCATTGGATCATAGCGAACGATATCCCTGCCTAGCTGGGGAGAAGTTGAATCCTCCAAGACGCAGTATCCCGCCGCGCCTTTCAGCCATTTGGCCGGTCCCCAGTCCTGGGTCTTGAACTCGGCCTGGGGGCCAAAGATACGATCGACCGTGAGGATGGCCTCGGACTCTGAAGGCGGGGGCATTTTCGCTGCGCATCCGACCAGGCCCGCCAACAGGCAAGCAACCATCGCCGCGCCAACGATCAACCCGGTGCGCGAAAGACCTGCGGCACTGTTTTGAAGCGATGTGATGCGCATGGTGACTCCCCGTCAACAGCTAAGATGAGGCGATCAAGGGCGCCGGAGCCGCACGGCGATGATGCCCGAAGTGCATCGCCAGGAAGCACTCGATGCCGGCCAGAATGAGAACCAGGAGCATCAGTGTCCAGCCGAAGTCGGTGGCATCGTCGGTGGAAGCTATGACATCCTGGGCGGCGGCATCGAACGACTGTAAATCGATGCCGCCCAGAGCCTTGGCAACCGCAGTCGCTGGAACGGTCCGCAGGTCGGCTTCCTCGGCTGGGGGATTGACTGCGATGGGAAGTGTGCGATTGCCCAGATTCAGTTGATAGAGGCCGGGTCTGTCCAGAGGCTTGCTGCGATAGGCGATGGCGCCGGTTTCGAGCGTGATGGGATCGACGGGAACGGGTTTGCGGGCGGGATCAAGCAGGGCCGGCGTGCCGGTGATCCTGAGTGCCGTGGGAATATCGACGGATTGTCCGCAGGTGAGGTTCATCCACTTGTCGCCGATATCAACGGAATTGGCCAGCAATTCGTGGATCAGAGGGATATAGGAAGGCTTCTGCGGCAGGGCGTTCCAGTCGGAGTTGGCGGATGTGGAGAAGAAAACGACATGTCCTTCGCCCAGCGTGTGAAGGGTGATGGCGGGGTCGGCCGGCGCGGTTCTGGATTCGGAGGAGTAGCGCAGAACAACGGTGTCCGGGGGCGCCTCGACCTGGTAGTAGGTGAAGATCTGGGCGGTGTCCAGGCCGGTCTTGGGTTCGCCCTTGAAGATGGACAGGACGGGATGAAGCGGGCCGTTGGGGTTGAAGTCAAATGTATACGCCTTTCCGTCGGCGGGCACGGTCTTGCGGGTGATGAGCCTGCCGGGCATGAGTTTTCGGGGATGGAGCACGGCGTTGTACAGATCAGCGTTCACCTGATCGCCCATGAAGACCATGAGCGTACCGCCGCCGTTGACAAAACGAGCGAGTTGATCAGCCTGGACGGCCGTAAGCGAAGGGACGGAGGTGAGAATGACGGCGCGGTAGTCGGGCAGAACTTTACTGGAGAACTCGATGTCCGGGATGACTTCGGGCACGACATAGGTGGAGGACCGGACCTTGCCGGCGGAGTCGATTTCCCTGCGAGGAGCGAGCGAAAGCTCCAAATAGGCGCCGGACCCGGATAGCGCTCCCGTGCCGCGGGAGCCCTCGACGACCAGCACGCGCATGGCCGCTGCCACCTCGATGACCCGGTGGCGGACGTTGTCAATGCGCACCTTGTCGTCAGCGACGAGGTTTGCGCTGAGGACATGCGGGCCACCCTCGGTGATTTCGATCTTGGTCTGCCGCACCGGCGCCGACCCGGCATCCGGGCGAATACGGCCGGTGTCGGGAAGCGGCTTGTCATCCCATTTCCATTGGATAAGCGTATCATGATTACCGCCGAAGCCTTTGACGTCGGCCAGGAAATCAGAGTGGAAAGTGGGTGTGAC
>CAYSSA010000150.1:9236-12129 GCA_964433485.1 uncultured Tepidisphaeraceae bacterium
AGGCCGGAATCGGCGCGCAGATCCAGGACGGCGAGGTTGGCCTGGTCGGGCCGACCAAGGTTGTGCAGGCGGATTCGCTTTTCGAACACGGCGCTCATCGCCGGACCCAGTTGCTTCAGCGGCTCGGCGAACTCGGGACGATCCCAGGCGGAACGGGTGTTGTCGGAGAGAATATAGAGATATTTCTGGGGTTGCTTGCGTTCCTCGCGCGCCAGTTGGACCGCCGTCTGGAGCGCACCGACAATGTCCGTGGCCTGTGCGGACTGTTCGATGCGGTCAATGGCCTCGGTCGCTCCGCGCAGGTCGAAACTGGGACGCAGGGCGACAAGCGAATCCGAAACAGTCGCCACGGGGCGCGTTGCCGACCCTGTTGGCGGAATCTTGGCGGCGAGAATGACGGCGACGGATTCGCTGCCGGGCACGAGACGTTCGACGTATCGGCGAGCGATGGCCTTGGCACGGTCGAGGTGGGTCTTGCCAGGCTCGGTGGCCGACTCGTACGACATGGAATAGGAATTGTCGATGACAAACACATGCAGGCCGGATTTCTGGCCCGCGAGAGACGCGATGGTGCTATCGGCGCAACCCATCGGGCGAGCCAAGGCCAGTCCGAGCAAAGCAAGCAGAAGACAGCGGATGGCCAGCAGGAGGATCTGCTCGAACTGGATGCGGCGGCGATTCTTGCGCATGGCCTGGAGGAGGTATTCCATGGCCGCCCACCTGATGATCTTGTAGCGCCGGCGATTGAGAATGTGAATGATGATGGGAATGGAAACCAGAAGGAGCCCGGCCCAGAAGAAGGAAGGCGTGATGGCCCAGGCGGGCGGCAGCGACTGGAAGAGGCTTGCGGGCGTGTCGGATGGCATCGTTGGTTCCTATGCTTGATTTTCCAATTGAGTGGAGGCCATCGAAAATCAACAGTCGCAGATCTAAATTCACTTGATCGTCGCCGCGCGGGTGGCCAGGAATCCGCTGAGAGACACGTCGAGCGATTCTCCGGTATTCATACGGACAAAGTCCACATGCATGCCGCGGCAGATTTTTTTCAGGCCGTCGGTGGCCTGACGAAGTTGTTCCAGGTACCCGTCGCGCAAGGCCCGCGGTTCGGTGAGCAGTTCGCCCAGTTGCTCCAGTCCTTTGAAGAGGGTGACATCCTCGAATGGGAACTCAATTTCCATTGGATCGAGGATCTGGAAGACCATCACCTCGTGCTTCTTATATCGCAGATGCCGCAACCCCATCTTGATGCTCTCGATGTCGTCGAAAAAGTCCGATAGAATCACGATGAGGCTGCGATGGGTCAGCTTCTCCGCAAGCTGGTCAAGAATCCGGCCGGTATTGGTCTTCCGCAGCCGCGGCTCAAGCGTTAGTTCCCGTGTGATCAGTTTCCATTGCCCCGGCGAGTTCGACGGCTTGTGATATTTCTTGAGGTCCTCATCGAAGATCGCCAGGCCCACCGAATCCTGCTGCTGTATCGCCATGTAGCACAGCGAAGCGGCGATGGCGGTGGCGTGGTCGTACTTGCTCCATGGCGCGTCGGCCTCGCCAACGGTGCCATAGGCCATCGACTCGGAGACATCAACGACATTGATCAGGTGGAGGTTGGTCTCCTCAAGATACTGCTTCAGATAGATTTTGTCCGTCTTGGAGTAGACCTTCCAGTCAACGTGGCGGATGTCGTCACCCTGCACATACGGTCGGTGCTGGGCAAACTCCACCGAGATGCCCTGATACGGTGAACGGTGCATGCCGGTCATGAGCCCTTCGACGATCAGCCGTGCCCGCAAATCGAGCGAACTGATCCGCGCAAGGGTACGTGGATCGAGGTACTTTCGGTAGTCGATTTCCTGGGGAATTGTGGACATAGTGGTCAATCTCATCCCGGCGACCGAGGCAGTCGCCTGTCGCCTGGCCGGCTCACGCGCCCGCGGCCTTCTTGCCTGCATCGGTCCTGCCCGGCCCCGCGCCCGGCCGCGTGCGCGGCGGCAGCGCCGGATAGTGCGATGTCGTTGCGGGTGTCTGCGGAGCGGTCTTGCGACCTTTGCCGGCCTTCATCCGGTCGTTAAGCGTCAACAGCAGGCTCGCCACCAGGCCCATCGCCGAGCAGGCCGCCGCCAGCAGGACGACCTCCGTCGCCGAGCCGATCTCGTTGCGAAGCTTCACCGCCATCGCCAGACCGACCACCGCCCCGATCAACATCGCGGCGAGAATTCGGCCACGCGGCGTGCGGGCTGCCTCGAAGACGCGGTGAATGAGCCAATGTATCATGATGCCCTCATGCCGTCTTCACGGCCTGATCCTTGATCACCTTGGCGATGTTCCGGTCCAGTTCCTCATACTGCTGACGCGGAATGTGGGCGATCAGCTTCTGCACGATCGTATCACTCTTGATGCCCTCGGCCTCGGCGTTGAAGTTGGTCACGATGCGGTGCCGCAACACGGGAAGCGCCACCTGCCGGATGTCTTCCGTGCTGACGTGATACCGACCCTTGAGCAGCGCCCTGGCTTTGCCGGCCAGGATCAAATACTGGCTGGCGCGCGGGCCGGCGCCCCAGGCCACGAATTCGTTGACGAAATCCGGGCAACCGCCCTCGGTGCGGCGGGTCAGGCGCGTGAACTGCAGGGCATAGCGGATCACATGGTCGGCCACCGGCACCTTGCGGACGATTTCCTGCAGCGCCAACACCTCATCACCGCTGAGAATATGTTGAAGGTCGATCTTGCGCGATTGCGTCGTCAGACGGACGATCTGGAACTCCTCCTCCTCGCTAGGATAGCCGACGAAGATGTTGAACATGAAACGGTCGAGCTGCGCCTCCGGCAGCGGATACGTGCCTTCCTGCTCGATCGGGTTTTGTGTTGCCAGCACGAAGAAAGGCTGCGGCAGTCGGTG
>CAYSSA010000151.1:0-381 GCA_964433485.1 uncultured Tepidisphaeraceae bacterium
GGTGACGCACGGCCCACGCCGCAACGCCTGTCAGGGCGCTGATCGCCCGGCCGTTCACATGAAATTCGCAGCGATGCACCGCCGCCCCAGCGGGCAGCGGGAAGACGTAGGTGGCCTCGATCTTCTCGGCGAAGGGGTTGGCGTATTGCTGCGTCACATCGACGGCCGCGATATAGCCGGCAATGGACGCTTTCACATCTGTGTGCTGGAGCGGCACGGGGATCAGCTTCTTTTCCAATGGTGCGGTGTCGGCTGTTGTGTCGGCGCCCACCTCGCTCATCGGTCGGGCCATCAGAGCGCCGGAACCGGGCATGTCGTCCTTGGTGCGGTCGGCCTGGTTTTCAGTGCGTTTCTCGATGACCCAGAGTTCGTCGGTGGCCA
>CAYSSA010000151.1:405-12118 GCA_964433485.1 uncultured Tepidisphaeraceae bacterium
GGGAACGCGATGGTCGCCGGAATCCAACTGGCGGCGAAGAACCCCCGCCGGGCTGGGGGCATAAGCGCCATTGTTGGTCGAACATCCCCACTGCACTACCATCGATGCGGCAAGCATGGCGACGAGCACCAACCCTGTTCCAAACATCATGATGCGTTTCATAGCTGAACTCCTTCCTCTACGGTCGCCTCGGCGACGATGGACGATCCATCGCCCGTGCCGGCCGTCATCACCCGAACCCTGCACTTGATCTTTTCCGGTCCGCCCACGCGCACGTGCAGCGTCGCCACATGCGTGCGGCCGGCCGGCAAATCCTTCTCCAGCGAATACGCTCCGATCACGATCCGCCCACCCGCCATGGCCGCGGGGTCGTAGTACGGCGGATCGGAAAAACCTCGAGCCTCACCCTTCTCAACACCCACCACTTTCACATCCCCCTCGGCCACCACTTCCACCTGCCACACGGCCATCGCCTTGCCATGCGGATCGACCAGCACCCGCAGTGTCCGGAACAAAGGCCCGGTTGCCGGCTCAGTCACCGGTGCGGCCGAGAGACAGGCCAGCGCTACGAGACCCACAATTAGCACCGAAGCGATATAGGCCCAGGAGGCACGGACATCTTGCCCGTGTTGCCGCGGTACGCCGCGGCAATCAGCTTCAGATACCTCGTCGGCCCATGGCCGATGAGCCGGAGTACCGGCACCACGGGCAAGATGCCCGTGCCACGAGTCCCATGTCACACCGGCTTCTGCGCGGCTGCGTGTCTGACGATCCGAGAGAATCATCGCACACCACCCTTGCCCAGGCTCACGGCGATGGCCGCAATCGCATCCACATCGCGTTGGTCCACTGCCCCATCGCCGTTCATATCCCATCGCGCTTCGAGCCGGCCAACGTCTTTCATTTGCCGGGCCAGCAGATACGCGTCGAGCATGTCGATCCGCCCGTCGCCGTTAACATCACCGGGCCCGCTGGCCACGCTCGGCGCGGGTTGCCGCATCGGCTGCACAAGCAACATGACCACGATCGCCGCAGCGGTCACGGCCGACCCGCCCATCACCCACCAGCGCAGCCGCCGCCTGCGCGCCAGATGCGCCCTCGCCTGATTGACGATCGCCCGGCTCAGCTCCGTCGGCACGGCAATGTGCGGCGAATAGCGCTGCCGGATCGCCTGCACCAGCCTTGGAGGGGCCGTCAGGTCGTCATGAGAGGATGGATCGTCATGCTGAGTCATGGCTGATACCTCATTCAGTGCGCTACCAGGTCGGAAGGTTCACGGACCCTGAAAAAAGAACTCGCGTACCCGCGAATCTTCGCGCAACTGCTTGATTGCATTGTGGATACGCGACTTGACCGTCCCCGGCGGAATCTCCAACGCAGACGCGATTTCATCGATGCTCAGGTCATCCACATATCGCATCAGCAACACTTCGCGATGGTTTTCGGGCAGCCCATCCAGCGCCGCCATAAGATCGTCCGCCGCCAGTGGATCGATGGACGCCCCGGCCGCCAGCGTGTCCATGCCCACCTCACCACCTGTGAATCGCCCGCGTTTACGCCGAATCGCCAGCGCTGTGTTCTTCACCACTGGATAGAGAAATGTCGTGAAACTCGCGCGCAACTCAAAGCCGGGGAACTTGCTGCTCACATAGGCGAAGGTCTCCTGCAATACATCCAGCGCATCGTCGGAGTTCCCCGCAAACCGCCACGCCAGCCGCACCACCCAGTCGCGATAGCGAAAGTAAAGCCCTTCAAACGCCGTTACGTCGCCTGCATTCAGCGCATCGACAAGCTGCTGATCCGTCCGCGGATCGGTGGATGGCATCCAAACAGGGTAAGATGAAGCTGAGAAAACGCAAAGAACAATGCCCGGATTCAGTCCCGGGCACTTGCGTTGCCGAAAAAACGCCAGACATCAGTGGTTATGATCGTGATCGTGCGAGGACTCGCCGGAGCAAAGCTGCGATATATCGGCCGCAATCAGGCCGCCCTGTTCGACGAGTTTCCCGCGCAACAGCAGGAAAACCAGCAGCTCGTCAAAACTCATGTCCGACGATGAGCAGGTACAAAACCTCGCTTCGGCACCAAACCGACGGAGCACTTCCGCCCGCAGACCATCCCGCGTGAACGGCCGCGGGGCGTCGTGAACCATGTGGATGATGGCGTGTCCGTGGATGTTCTGAGCTTCCTGAGTCTCGATCATGCCGCACATTCTAGCCAATCTGGTTAGACTAATGCCCATTCATGCGGTATTTTGCAGTCTTGGACAGGCTGGCGGTACAGGACTAGAGTATTTCATCATGATGAACGGCTTGAATTTGCGCGCGCTGCTGCGGTTTGCTCTGCTGGCGAGTCTGGCCGGGTGCAATCGCGAACCCCAGATCACCTCCTACGACGCCCCTAAGGAAGAAGACCGGATGGAGGCCCCGATACTGGCCAACGCCGCGCCGCCGGCAGCGCCACAGGACGTTGAGACAATCAGCGGTTTCGATACCCCCAAGTCCTGGAAACTCGACCCGACGCCCCGCACCATGCGGGAGATGACCTTCAATGTCGGCGAGGGCGAAAAGTCCGCTTCGATCATCGTCATGCGATTCCCCGCCCCGACCTTCTCCAATGACGTGCTTGGCAACATCAACCGATGGCGAGGCCAGGTCGGCGCCGAGCCGGTGAAAACCGTCGCCGATCAGAAAACCGCCAAGATCAAGATCGGCACCGAGGACGGTACCGCTTATGACCTGCCAGGCAAGGCGCCCAACCGACAGGTCATCGCCATGCTCCCGCGGGGTGAGGATATCTGGTACTTCAAGTTCATCGGCCACACGGAGACGATCAACCTCGAGTGGGAGAACTTCGAGCATTTCCTGGCTTCCGTTAAATTCGGCAAGTCCACCGCCAATCCCGCCGACCCTCACGCGGGACTGAATGTCGCCCCCGACGGAAAGCTCCCGGCCGGACATCCCACCGTCGGTCCCGGAGAGGTCCGGTCGGCGGCGCCCGTCGAGTACAAGGCCGCCGACTCCTGGAAGCTCGATCCCCAGCCGCGCCCGATGCGCGAGGCGACCTATAACGTCGGGGAAGGCGAAAAAGCCGCCACGGTAATCGTGTCGCGCCTGCCGGCAGTCAGTTACACCAACGATGTCCTGGGCAACATTAACCGCTGGCGCAATCAAGTCGGCATGGAGCCGATCAAGGACAAGGCGGAGCAGAAGACTGAGAGGGTCGCCCTGGGAGGGCTTGACGGAACCCTCTACGACCTCGCCGGACCCAAGTCGCGCCAGATCATCGCTCTGGTCACCCGCGGCGAGGATATCTGGTATTTCAAGATCACCGGCAACAGCGAAACGGTTGAGAAGGAAAAAGCGGCGTTTGGACAGTTCCTGGCCAGCATCAAGTTCGCGCCCGGCAAATAGCGGCGCACAGCGCAACGGTAATGATTCATGATCAAGAAAGCCCTCCAAGGCCTCGCGTCGCTCAAGCTGGCCATCGTTCTTCTCTGCCTTTCGATGCTTCTGGTCTTCGCCGGCACCGGCGCCCAGAAATATGACGGCATCTGGGATGTCCAGGCCCGATATTTCCATTCCTATTTCGTCGTCGCTCAGTTTCGTGACATCAAGAGCGCAGCTCTGCTGGACAATCTGCTGCCCGGCGTGAACATTCCCGGCGGTATTCCCATGCCGGGAGGCTACATACTCGGGTTGCTGCTGCTGCTGAACCTGATCGCCACCCTGTTCGTCAAGGTTCAATACACCTGGGACCGGGCGGGACTGATCCTCACGCACTTCGGCTTGATTTTCCTCCTCGTCGGTGAAGGCATCACCAGCGGCATGTCCACCGAAGGAAACATGACCATCGTCCAGGGCGGCAGTTCCAACTTCGTCGCCGGACGCGAGCCGGAATTGGCCATCGTGGACACCTCGCCGGCCGACAAGGATCGCCACACCGTCGTCCCGGTGGAATTGCTTGCCAAGGCGGCAAACGCCTTGAGCGAAGACGCCAGAACTTTGACCCTGCCGGGTCTGCCGTTCTCCGTCCGTGTGGATCGATTCAACGTCAATTCGGAAGTGGTCGCCTTCAACAGCCCCGATGCCGCAGGTCTCCTGCGAGCCACAGCCGGCGAGGCCAAAGAACTCGTGGCCATTCCCCGGCCCGGATTTTCCGGCGCCAGCGACGCCGAGAAAGTCAACGTCACCTCGGCCTATGTCACGTTCCTGCACGACGGCAAGGATCTCGGACGTTATCTGCTGGCAGTGGGGCTGCCCGGCGGACAGACCCTGGAAGTCGCGGGCAGGAAATACCTCGTGTCGCTGCGATCAGCCAGGACGTACAAGCCGTACACCATGCACCTGATCAAGTTCTCGCATGACAAGTACCTCGGCACGCAGATGGCTAAGAACTTCTCCAGCAAGCTGCGTTTTGTCGACCCGACCCACAAGGAAGACCGCGAAATCCTCATCAAGATGAACGAGCCGTTCCGTTACCGGGGCGAGACGTTCTATCAGAGCAGTTTCCGCGGCGACGACGTGACCATTCTGCAGGTCGTCCGCAATCCCGCCTGGACCCTGCCCTATATCGCCTGCACTATCGGGGGCGTCGGATTGTGCCTGCATTTTGTCATCGTGCTCGTTGGCTTCCTGCAAAGCCGATCGGCCGCCTTGGCCACAAGACCGCTGCCAGGACTGTCGGAAGCTCGTTTACCTCAACCACCGGGCTCACCATGGTATCTGCGTGGGACGCTGCTCCTGCCGACGGCGACGGTGGCGTTGTGCGTGTTGATCATCGGCGTTCATCTGGCGCCGCGCGACACTGGCAGCCGATTTGACATCAAGGGCTTTTCCAGACTTCCCGTCAGCTATGAAGGCCGGATACAACCGCTGGACAGCCTCTCACGAAACGCCATGAAGGTGATGCGAGGGCGGCAAGGCACGAGTATCGCCGACAAGTCCAATCCGTCCGTTCAGAAGTCGGCGCCCGCCATTCAGTGGCTGCTGGATGCGCTCACGGGCTCGCCCGACGCCGACAACTACAAGATCTTCCGCATCGACTCCCGCGACATACTCGATCTCCTCGGACTGAGCCGCGACGAAAAGTTCTTCTCGCTGAACGATGTCGCGCCCAATGCCAACAAGCTGCTGGCCCAGGCGCAGGCGGCACAGAACGAACGACGGGACAGCCGCAGCCAGTTCCAGAACCAGGTGATGCAGCAGGCCGACCGCTTCTACCTTTTCATGGGCATTTCGCGCCTGCCCAACCTCTTTATCTGCGCACCGCTGGCCCCAGGCGAACAATGGCGCTCGGCCGGGGAGCTTATGGACCAGCCCGAGGGCAGTGCTCATGCTCCTGAGAGCCTCAAGCGCTTCACGGCCATTCTCAACGCGTATCGCGACAACAAGCCCGCGGAGTTCAACCAGCAGGTGGCAGAGTATCATAAGGTGTTAGACCGTAAGCTGCCCCAAGAGATGAATCGCGTGCGGTTCGAGGCCTTCTTCAACCACTTCGACCCGCACATGGCGTCGAAGGAACTGTACATCTTCGCCTTTCTGGCGGCCGCGCTCTCCTGGCTCTTCTGGCCCGAGCCGCTCCGAAAGTCCGGCGTGACCTTCCTGCTTTTTGCCGTGGGATTGCACACATTCGGACTGATCTGCCGCATGTACATCTCCGGCCGCCCGCCGGTGACCAACCTGGCCAGTTCGGCCATCTTCATCGGCTGGGCCGCGGCGGTGATCGCACTGTGCATCGAGTTTGTCTATCGCAACGGTCTGGGCACCGCTGCCGCCGGCATCATCGCCTGGCCGACTCTCTTCATCGCCGACCAGCTGTCATTGGATGGCGACACCATGAAGGTGCTGGTTGCCGTGCTGGACACCAATATCTGGCTGGCGACCCATGTGGTCGTCATCACGCTGGGCTACGCGGCCACATTCGTCGCCGGCGCCATCGGTTGCGCCTACATCTTCTTCGGTCTCTGCACTCCCCTGCTCAACGACGCCTGGCGCAAAGCCATGATCCGGGCTATCTATGGCGTAACGGGGTTCGCGCTGATCGGA
The DNA here is from genome assembly GCA_964433485.1 of uncultured Tepidisphaeraceae bacterium. GTDB lineage: Bacteria > Planctomycetota > Phycisphaerae > Tepidisphaerales > Tepidisphaeraceae > JANYKD01. The sequence continues at coordinate 6,453 of CAYSSA010000151.1, forward strand.
TCGTTCATCGGCACCGTACTCGGTGGCATCTGGGCCGACCAGTCCTGGGGGCGTTTCTGGGGCTGGGATCCGAAGGAGAATGGCGCCGTGCTCATCGTGCTGGCCAACGCCATCCTGCTGCATGCCCGCTGGGCCGGCTGGGCCAGGGACCGCGGCTTGGCCGCCCTGGCCGTGTTCGGCAACATCGTCACCGCCTGGAGCTGGTTTGGGACCAATATGATGGGCGTTGGCCTTCACAGTTATGGTTTCATGGCCGGCGCCTACGCCGCGCTGCTTGGGTTCGTCTTCACTCAACTGATTCTCATTGGCATGGCCCTGATTCCCGAACAGGCGTGGTTGAGCCTTCAGCGTCATCCGCGCGTGACCGAACCTCCCTCGCCGGCGTAAGCGGCATGAGGCCAAAAAAGTTTTTATTTCCTCTCTGTTTCCGCTTGAGCCCTCTGTGCGACGGCGATAGCCTTGCGCTACTGGCCAGGGTGTAGGCGCGCCCGCAGGATTTCGGATGGTCGGACCGCCGTCCGCTTCACCGAGTCCGGCCTGGTCGACAACTCGACAACTGGCACAAGGAGGCCGCATGGCATGGACCAAAGAGCGACTGGAGGAGGTGGTTCGCGAACGACTGGCCGGCGCCAAATTGATTGTCGTCGCCAATCGGGAACCTTATATCCACGTCCATGAAGGCGAGGACATCCGGTGCATGGTCCCCGCCAGTGGCCTGACCACGGCCCTGGATCCCGTGATGCGGGCCTGCCATGGCGTCTGGGTGGGACACGGCAGTGGCGACGCCGACCGCGTCACCGCCGATGAGAAGGGCCGCGTGGCGGTGCCCCCGGGCAACCCCTCCTACACCCTCCGGCGCGTCTGGCTTACCAAGGAACAGGAGCAGGGTTACTACTACGGCTTCGCCAACGATACTCTGTGGCCGCTCTGCCACATTGCCTATCAGCGGCCGGTATTCGATCCCGGGACATGGGAGCAGTACAGAAACGTCAATCAACTTTTCGCCGAGGCCGTGCTGGACGAAGTCGGGACCGGTCCCGCCGTGGTCTTCGTGCAGGATTACCATTACGCGCTGCTGCCTCGAATGCTCAAGAATGCCCGGCCGGACCTCATCGTGCTTCAATTCTGGCACATCCCCTGGCCCAACCGCGAGGCGTTTCGCATCTGTCCCTGGCGGGAGGAGATTCTTGACGGGCTGCTGGGCAACGACATCCTTTCGTTCCATATTCAATATCACTGCAACAATTTTCTGGACACGGTCGATCGTTCCATCGAAGCCAAAGTGGACATGGAGCACTTTTCCGTCACCCGCAACGGCAAGACAACCTTCGTCCGTCCACAACCCATCAGTGTCGATCCGGATACGACCGCATCACTGTTGGGATCGTTCGGTCCGCCCCAGGAACGGCAGCTTCGCAAGCAGTTCAAGCTGGGCAGACAACGCCTTCTGGTAGGCGTGGACCGCGTTGACTACACCAAGGGCATTCCCGAGCGGTGCCGCGCCGTCGACCGGTTGCTATCGCTTCACCCGGAACTCAGGGGCAAGTTCTGCCTTCTTCAGATCGGAGCACCCAGCCGTGTGCATATTCCGGCCTATCGCCGGCTCAATGACGAGATCGAAGCCCTGGTCGAGGAAGTCAACTGGAGGCACGGTGACGGAAACTGGCGCCCCATCGTCTTCATCAACGAACACCACGGTCCCGAGACGATTTACGGACTCTATCGCATCGCGGCCGGATGCATCGTCAGTTCGCTGCACGACGGCATGAACCTGGTGGCCAAGGAATTCGTCTCTGCGAGAACGGACCTGCGCGGAGTGCTGGTTCTGTCACGATTTACGGGCGCAGCACGTGAAATGAACGAAGCCGTGCAAGTCAATCCGTTTGACATAGACGGCTTCGCCGAGGCCCTCCACGCCGCCCTGACGATGCCGGAATCGGAACAGGAGCGGCGAATGCGCTTGTTGCGCGACCGGATCGTCGACAACAACATCTACCGTTGGGCGGGAATGCTGCTGTCGGAAGCCGCCAAACTGGTTCGCGCCGCGAAATAGACGACGCCTTGGCGATGGGTGTGGCCACCGCCCGAGTCTCCCGGCAAGGTCGCCACAGAGTTCTCTATGATATTGCCGTGTGAGGCAGTTTCTGCTTCAGGTACTGCCCGGTAAATGACTGCTCCATACCAGCCAACTGTTCCGGCGTGCCTTCGGCGATGACCCGACCGCCGGCGTCGCCACCTTCCGGTCCGAGGTCGATGATCCAGTCGGCGCACTTGATGACATCGAGGTTGTGCTCGATCACCAGGATGGTGTTGCCCATGTCGGCAAGGCGGTTGAGCACATTGAGCAGATTCTGGATGTCGGCGAAGTGCAGTCCGGTGGTGGGCTCGTCCAGCACGTAGAGCGTGTGGCCGGTGGGGTTCTTGCCGAGTTCGGCGGCCAGTTTGACGCGCTGGGCCTCGCCGCCGGAGAGCTGTGTGCTGGGCTGGCCAAGTTTCACATAGCCCAGACCCACCTCGTTCACACACTTGAGCATCTGCTGAATCCTGGAGAAGTTTTCGAAGAAGCTCAGCCCTTCTTCGACGGTCATATTCAGTACATCGGCGATGCTCTTGCCGCGGTAGTGAATCTCCAGCGTCTCGGCGTTGTAGCGTTTGCCTTTGCAGACTTCGCAATCGACGTAGACATCCGGCAGGAAGTGCATCTCAATGCACTTGGTGCCCTGGCCCTGGCACGCCTCGCAACGGCCGCCCTTGACATTGAAGCTGAATCGGCCGATCTCATAGCCGCGGAGTTTGGCCTCTCGCGTTGAGGCAAACACCTTGCGGATGTCGTCGAAGACGCCGGTGTAGGTGGCCGGATTGCTGCGGGGAGTCCGGCCAATGGGCGACTGGTCGATCTCGATGACCTTGTCGACGCGGCTGGCGCCATCGAGCTTGTCGAACTTGCCAACCTTCACTCGCGAGCCGAGCAGTTTGCGCTTGAGGGCCGGCAGTAGCGTCTGATTCACCAGTGTGGACTTGCCTGATCCGGAGACACCCGTGACGCAGACGATGCCTCCAAGCGGAAAGCGGACATCGATGTTCTTGAGGTTGTTCTCGGCGCATCCCCGCAGTTCGACGAAGCTCTTTCTTGGTTCAAGCTTGCGGCGGGCGGGCGGCGTGGGGATGGATAGTTCATGGGTGAGGTACTTGAGCGTGAGGGAATCGGGACGCGACGAAGCGAGGGAGCGAGGGAGCGGAAAAGGGACCTGGGCTTCGAGGTCATGGGGGCGGGCTTCCGACACATCGTGGTCAGGAGCCGATCGGGAAGTCGGCGATCCCAGCAGTTCCGCCGTGGGGCCTTCGACGATCACATGACCGCCGTGAATGCCGGCGCCCGGGCCGATGTCGATGAGCCAGTCGGAGGCGCGGATGCAGTCCTCATCGTGTTCGACAACGATCACGGTATTGCCGATGGACTGGAGCTTGCGGAGCGTGCGGATCAGCCGGTCGTTGTCGCGCTGGTGCAGGCCGATGGTCGGCTCGTCCAGCACATAACAGACGCCCACCAGTCCCGAGCCGACCTGCGTGGCCAGGCGGATGCGCTGGGCCTCGCCGCCGGAGAGCGAGCCGGTTTTCCGATCCAGGGTCAGATACCCCAGGCCGACATCGATAAGAAATGTGAGGCGATTCCTGATCTCGTTGATGATCGGCTCGGCAATGAGCGATGCTTCGGCGCCGAGCTCGAGTTTGTCGAAGAACTCGCGAGCACCGAGCACGGTCATCGTGGTGAGGTCGTGAATGTTGGGGGCGGGCAGTTGGCAGCGCGCAGGGGCCGTTTCAGTGGATCCTGCGCCCACACTTCTTGCCTCCGTGCCTTCGGGCCGCCGTGCCTCAGTTATCCGTTCGTCGCTGCGTCGCTGGGTCGCTGCGTCGCCACGATCCTCACCGCCAGCACCTCCTTCTTCAACCGCGTGCCTTCGCACGCCTTGCACGGCTGTTCGGACATGTACCCGTGCAACCGAGTCTTGACCCATTCGCTTTCGGTGTTGTCGTAGCGACGTTGCAGGTTCTCCACGACGCCCTCGAACCAGACCTCTTTGCCCAGGTCGCCCATTTTGTCGGTGCCATACATGAGCACATCCCGCACCTTCCTGGGCATATCCTTGTAGGGCGCGGTGTAGTCGACGCCGAACGCGCGACAGAAATCGCGGAGCGTGCGCGCGTAGTAGATGTTCATCCGCTTGCCGTTCTTGCGCCAGGCCTCGATGGCCCCCTTTTCCAGCGAGAGGCTCTCATCGGACACGATCAGTTCCGGATCGAACTCCGACACCGTTCCCAGTCCATGGCACACCGGACAGGCCCCGTGCGGCGCGTTGAAGGAAAAGATGCGCGGCTCCAGTTCGCCCAGCGACACATGCGAATGTTCGGGACAGGCGAACTTCTCGCTGTACACATGGTCGCGCCAGCTTCCATCGGACTCCTGCTCAGTCACAATCGCCAGCCCCTGCGAAAGCTTCAACGCCGTCTCGATGGAATCCGCCAGCCGCGGTCGAATGTCCGGCTTGAGAATGATCCGGTCCACCACCGCCTCGATGGTGTGAACCTTGGATTTGGCCAGTTCGGGCGGCTTGGACGGATCGGTCAACTCGACAATGCGCCCGTCAATGCGAGCCCGCACGAAACCCTGCTTGTGGATCGCCGCGAACACCTCCCGATGCTCCCCCTTCTGGCCGCGAACAAGCGGCGAAAGAATCATCAGCCGGGCGCCCGGCGGCAATCGCAGAACCGCGTCCACGATCTGCGAGGCGCTCTGGCTGCTGATCACCCGGCCGCATTCCCAGCAGTGCGGCGTGCCGATCCGCGCAAACAACACGCGCAAATAGTCGTAGATCTCGGTGGTTGTGGCGACGATCGACCGGGGGTTGGACCCTGCCGAACGCTGCTCGATGGCAATCGTCGGGGGCAGCCCCTCGATCTCGTCAACGTCCGGCTTCTGCAACTGCTCCAGAAACTGTCTGGCGTAAGCCGACAGAGACTCGACGTATTTCCGCTGGCCCTCGGCATAGACCGTATCGAACGCCAGCGAGGACTTGCCCGAACCTGACAGCCCGGTGATGACCACGAAGCGATCGCGGGGAATGGCGATGGTGATGTTCTTCAGGTTATGTTCGCGGGCGCCGCGTATGATGATCGCGCGGCGCGAATCCAGCATGAATGCCCCGCCCGCCCTGAAACCGTCTGTCATCGGCGTTTGAACCATGGAAACAGGTTATGCCGGAGATCGTTCCGGGAAAAGCCCCATCGAACGGAATCACCGGCCGCGTCCGTCGCGCCATGTTGTTCCACCCGGAGCCTCTCGCTATAGTTCCCCGGTTCCCGGAGTGTACGCATGACGCCGCTGGCTGTTGAGAATATCGTCAAAACCTTCCGGCAGGGTGAACGGCGGGTCACCGCGCTGGCCGGTGTGAGCCTCGCCGTCGAGCGAGGCCAGTTTCTTGCCATTATGGGCGCCAGCGGCTCGGGCAAGAGCACTCTGCTGCACCTGATGGCCGGTTTGACCGCACCGGATGCCGGCCGGATCCTCATCGACGGACAAGACATCACCCGCCTGGGTGATCGTGAACTGACGCTTTTCCGGCGACGACATGTCGGCCTTGTGTTTCAGGCATTTAATCTCATTCCCA
>CAYSSA010000152.1:0-6390 GCA_964433485.1 uncultured Tepidisphaeraceae bacterium
CGGCGTCGGGGCAGCCATCGCCGTCGGTGTCGGCGGCGATATAAAGCCTGCCGTTGATTCGCCACGCCGGGTAGCTGCGGGCGGTTCCGTTGGCGGTCTGGACCTCGACATGCGAGACCTCGATGCGTGTTCGCTGGGTGTATTCGCCCGGGCTGAGATTCGCCGAGGCCGACGAGCCGGATTCCACATAGGGCGATTCAAACGCCTGCGGCGAGAAGTTGACGAAATCCGTCATCCCCGCGGAAACGTCGCGCCCGCCCAGAGAAGCCGTGATGCAGGGCCAGTAGGGCTGAAACGGATAGGTGGAGTTGTAAGCCAGCGGCACGCGTGAGGCGAGCCAGGCGCGGTCGCGGCAAAGCGACTGCGGCAAGGAAGCTCCGGCCTGGGCCGAATCCACCACGAGGAAATCGAGATTCACGTAGGGGGGCGAGGCGTCGTCGAGATAGGTCCAGGGGCGATAGGTGGATGCGCCATTCACCAGACCATGCACTCCGTCCACGATCCGCGAGAAGGCCAGGTTGGCCACTCCCTGCGTCAGCATGTCGATTTGAGTGCTGCTGGTGCCGGCGATAGCGGCGGTGCGATCGGAACGGGAGGTGGCCAGCCAGGCCGTGGCAAGAATCGCCAAGAGCAGGAGCAAGGCGACGACCATGATCATGACCGAGCCGCGACGGCCGGGATCGCGCCCGCATTTGCGTGCAACAGGGTTGTCTCGGGGCGCCGAGGTCTCGGGATGGAAGCCGGCGCCGGCAATTTCAGCCGGTCGGAGGTGTTCCGCGGAACATTGGCGGCGTCCCTGACGGAAGCCACGGAGGCAAGGATCGGACATTGGACTTGTTATCATGGTCCAAACCTCCTGGGTCACGGTTTCGCCATCGTGTCGAGACTCGTGGGCGAAACAGTCAGCGCGGGCCGATCACGAACTCCGTCCACTGTCCCTCTCGTATCAGGCCGTCGGGATCATCCTGCCGGAAGATGATACGCAACATGCGCGGGGCTCCGCGCACCCAGAGCCAGACAGTGGAAGGCAGCATTCCGCCCGACGGCGCCGGCACAAGCTGGCCGCGCGAATCGAAGGCGGCCGCGTCGTATCCTTTTTCGGCGCTGACGCCTCGTTCGAAGTACAGTGGGGTCATGTCCACGTCGGCGATGTTGATGCCCTGGCTGTGCAAACGGGCCGTGAGCCACTCGACGACGGTGATGGCCGGATAGCGAGAGTCGTTCAACCCGAACCAGCGCACATCCTGCCTCAGGACCCTGTTTGCGCCGTCGGTGACGACGTCGAAGTCCGGCAGGAGGTCCGGCGACATCAGTTGCAGCAGGCCGTTGGCATCTCGATAGTCGCTGCCATCTTCGTTTTTGCGCAATCGGATGCGGCCGGTGACGGGGTCCTGGGCCACGACATCGACGGAGAACTGCACGATGAACTCGGTGGCATTCCGCAGGAACACGGGAGTGGTGTAGGCATAACCGGCGCTGGATGGCGGGGAACTCGGCCCGCCGAGCGGATTGGCCGGATCGGTGAGCTTGTCGCAGGCGAGGAACCGCAGGGGCCAGCCGGTCGCATCGCGCAACAGGGGACTCCACCAGTCGCCGATATTGGGTGTGATCCAGGGATTGTCGGGGGGCGGAGGCGACTGAGTGCCCTGAAGACCGGCGATCTTCGCCTGGACATCCTGGTCAATCAGCGCCAGGGTCGTGCCGAGCAGGTCGTAGCGTCCGGTCGCCAGCGGATAGCCGCCACCCCCGAACGGGTATGACTCGCCGCTGCGCCGGGTGCTGCGTGTGATGTGGCTCAGGGGCGTCAGATCGCCGGCGACGCCGGTGCGCGGGAAATAGTCCGAGGTGGGCGCGATCAATGGCGGGCGCAGATTGGGGTTGGGATCGAGCATCAAGAGGCAGACCCGTCCGAGGATATTGGTTGGGGTGCGTCTGAGGAGCGGATCGCGATTGACGGTGTCTCCGGTGAAGCTGCGATCGCAATGTCCGTACCATACCCAGGCTTCTCCGGAGACTTCCGCGTCGATGAAACTGGTGTTGCCGCCGGTGACCCGACTGATCGCGGCGGCTCGGACGGGGAAGGCGATGCGGTCGCGACGGGCCTGGAAGGCGCGCCCGTGGCTATCGGGGATGTTTTCGAGACGGGAGACGATGTAGAAGACCGGGGCGTCCTTGGCCCAGTTGGCGCCGTCGGCCTGCATGGTGTCGCGCGCCGAGCGGCGGTCGCGGTTGAATTCGGCCAGCCGCTGGCCGACGGCCACGGTCTCCTGGCTGAGCTTGAAGACCTGGGCGACGCCGACGGTGACCAGGGTCACCAGCAGCATGCACACGAGCAGTTCGACCAGAGTGAAGGCCCGCGGGAGATGGGCCGGGCGGCACTGGCGGGGCCAGGTCACAAGCAGGCGATACACATGCAACCGACCGGGGATCATCTGCGGCCTCACAAACTGATGAAGGTGGCGAAGCAACCGACATCCATGACGGGGGCGTCGGGGTTGTCGACGACAAAGGAAGCGTTGGACGAGCCGGAGGTCCAGTGGCCCTGGCGGCCAAGCATCCAGGCATCCTGGCCGGTGACGGCCTCGCTGTTGGCGCCGGAGCCGGTTGTCAGGGTGGACATGCCGAAGCCTGGGGCCAACTCGAACGTGTCGCGGGCACCGGGAACGCGACGCCCGAGGCGATAGATGCGGACCGGCTGCTCGCCGCCGGACGATGACACGCCGGTCACGACGAATGCGCCGACGTCGACGAAGGCGGAATTGCCGTTATCGAGCTGAATCTGAATCGTATCGGGCGTGAGGCGCACGCCGTCGGCATCGACACCGCCGAATCGTGTTGTGATCTTGACCGGTCTGGGGTACAGCGGCGGAAAGGTGTCGTCGGCCGGAGGACGCACCATGGCATCGGTGAAGGTGTCGGTGGTTCGTGCCTGGGCGACGAAGATGACCACTTCGGCGCTGTTGGCGCCGGGTCTTCGCCTGTAGAGCGGGATCCAGGCATAGCGTGCGTCCGTGGCGTAGATCATCTTGCCGGAGACCTTGTCCCAGGCCGGCGGACCATTGGCGCCGCCCACGGCGGCACCGGGCTTGAGGTTAATGGGCAGCGGGCGCAAAAAACTGCCGGCGGTATCGGCGGGGTAGTCCGCGTCGCCGGTGGCGCGCTGGAGAAACTGCGAGGCGAACTGGCCGACCAGCGCGGCGGCCGTCTCCTCATGGGCCGCCTGTGTCTGCTGGATGGCGACGGGGAACATCCCGGCCACCATGATGAATCCGATGCCAAGGATCATGATGGCGAACATGATCTCGGCAAAGGTGAACGCGCGGCGAGGTTTGAGGCCGACCCTTCGGATCCGCCGCGACTGGCCGCCGCGCGGAAGCGGCTCTGCGTCAAGACCATGGACTGTCGGGGTCAGTCTCATTGCGACCCCCTCGCATCAAGCAGAGTACCGGTGAAGCGGTTGACCATGAATATCCGCGCATTGCGCGCGATCCAGGCTTCCTTGGCGATTTCGCCGGCGGGCATGGAGGAAATGCGCCAGTCAAACTGGGCATCCTCGTAGATCGCGTCGAGTTCCGAGTCGGAACTGGCATGGGCGACCTTGCCGTTGGTTGCGCTCATGGCGACAAAAGGCGTGGGCAGCGCCAATCCGGCGCTGGCATAGACCTGCGGGATGGCCTTCTCGAACGCCTCGCGATTGAGAATGGCGACCCCCATGCAGCTCATGGGAATGTCGAGATTGGGAAGGTACTGGGCCATCGCGTCGGCCATCCCGAGATTGGTGTTGCGGAACTCCGGATCATTGGCGGGACGCTCATACAGAATCAACTGGGCGAGCGGACTCAGTTGCTGGTTGCCCATGGAATCGGTGGGATAGTTGTAGCGTAGACCCCACCTTCGACAGACCAGTTCGCCCCGGCCGTTGAAGAGGATGACGCCGCCGATCGGCGCGCTGGTGGCCACCAGAGTGTTGCCACTCCAGAGCGGCAAACGATTGAATCCGATGAACTGATCGTCCCTGAGTGCGCCATTGGATGTCAGGCTGTTGTCCAGACATTGGATCGTGACGCCCTCGGGAAGGAGCCGGAACTCAGTGCCGGCGAGGTCAATGATGACATCGGGCCGATGCAGGCCGATCCATGAATAGAGGTCCGCGGTGAAGGCCAGCGACTGGTCCGTGAAGCTGTCGATCACGGTAGCCATTCCCACGCGGTGGGAGCGCGGGTCGATGAAGAACAGGACGCCGGCGGTTTTGTTGGCGGCGATGGCCTGGGCGCGGGCCGCGGCGAGGGCGGCGGAAATCTGGTTGCGGGCTGACTCTCGGCTGGCGGGATCGATGATCTTGAAGATGACGCCCCAGCCGATCGTGACCAGCAGCGCGATGATGGCCAGAACCATGACGATTTCCACCAGAGTGAAGGCGGGAGAAGTGCGGCCTGGTCGCCGGGGTTTCAGGTCAGGCTGATGGTGGAAGTTGTACACGGGACTTCTCCGGAAAACCGCTTCAGTTATTGTCGAACGAGTATACGTTGTCGGCGCCGGTCAGATATTGATTGTCCTCGCCGGCCGACATCCAGAAACCCTGGCTGCCCATGGGGATGGCGGTCGCGATATCCTGAGTTCGGGCCGAGGTCACGCGCTGCAATCCGGCGTCGGTGCGCAAAAGGATGCCGTTGGGCGGCACATAAATGATGGGAGCGCCCCAGGCATCCACCGGCACGGGTGTGGCGGCGAGGTCGGCCGGATCGCCGGGGGCGGCCGGGAACACGCGCAGGCTGCCGCTGGGCAGCCGATCGGCGATGGCGCGGTTGGCCTGGTTGGCCAGAAGTCTGGCCATGAGCAGTCGAGTGCGAACCACGGCCGGGTGAGTGTTCCAGGTGGAGGGATCGGTGCTGACGGACGGGGCCGTATCGGAATCGAGTTGTTGGGGCCAGGACTTGGAATAGAACCCCGCCAGGGCGGTGGATTGTCGCAGTTCGTCGGTCATGGTGCGTAGGGCTTCCATGGTGACGCGCGTTTGCTGTTTTTTGCTCACCATCAGGGCCGGCCGCATCTTCACGACCAGAATCGACAGCAGCAGCACGAGAATCCCCACGACAATGAGAATCTCAATGAGGGTGAATCCGGGCCGGGCGAGGCTGCGGTGATGGGCAGTAGACATGGCGTTCCAATTGTTCGCCATGTCCATTATAGCCGTGAGAGTCCGAGGCCGTGAAACGGGGCGGGGCAGGATTCGCAAGGGTGCGGGGAGACCTGACCGCTGATGCGCCCCGGCCCGATGCGGCGAGGGGCTCTTTGGGAGTGCGGGCGCAGGAGGCCGTTGTTGCAGCGGGGGCTGCGGGAAATCATGCAGAGCGAAGCGAAGCATCTCTGCGTTTGGCCGGCGGGGAGGATGATTCGCCACAGAGCGGGGTCCGTGACGGGAACGCGGAGATTCCTCGCGTTACTCGGAATGACGGGGGGGGCGTGCGAGTCAACGCGGTGTCGTGCCACCGCAGTGCAAAGTGGCGGAGTACCGCCGCGATCGGGCCGCGTCGATGGTCGTGCACCCGGTGCGGGGCGACCCCTTTACAGAATCGGGCAATTCTCTAGACTTATCACTCCTTTGAGGCACGGTAGCCTCAGGGGAAACGGTAGCTACAGCGTGGATCAACAGGGCGTGGCCGAAGGAAAAGGCCATGGAGCTTGTGGTCCACCTCTAACAGACAAAGGAACAGACTATGAGCCTCAGCATTGAACTGATCCAGGCGCGCCAGGTTCTGGACTCGCGTGGCAACCCCACGGTCGAAGTGGATGTGGTTCTCGACAACGGCATCGTCGGCCGGGCGGCCGTGCCCTCGGGAGCGTCCACCGGCGAGAACGAGGCCTGTGAACTCCGCGACGGCGACAAGAAGAAGTACAACGGCAAGTCGGTCTACAAGGCCGTGGACAACGTCAATGCGAAGATTGCGCCGGAGCTGATCGGGCTGGATCCTCGCGATCAGGAAGCGATCGACCAGCTCATGATCGACCTGGACGGCACGCCCAACAAGTCCAAGCTAGGGGCCAACGCGATTTTGGGCGTGTCCATGGCCGTTGCCAAGGCTGCCGCTGAGGCATCGAACCTGCCGCTGTACCGCTATCTGGGCGGTACCGGCGCCAGGACGCTGCCGGTTCCGATGATGAACATCCTCAACGGCGGCAAGCACGCGGACAACAACGTGGATTTCCAGGAATTCATGGTGCAGCCCTGGGGCTTCGATAAGTTTGAGGACGGCTTGCGGGCGTGCGTCGAGATCTATCACGCGCTGAAGAAGGTGCTGCACGAGAACAAGATGAGCACGGCCGTCGGCGATGAGGGCGGCTTTGCCCCCAATCTCAAGGACAACGAAGATGCGCTGAAGGTCATCGGCG